>NZ_JBEZED010000036.1:11777-81706 GCF_040648675.1 Micromonospora sp. NPDC049101
AGCCGAAGTCGGCCGAGCCGGAGTCACCCGAGTCGCAAGCGGCCGAGCCGAAGTCGGCCGAGCCGGAGTCACCCGAGTCGCAAGCGGCCGAGCCGAAGTCGGCCGAGCCGGAGTCACCCGAGTCGCAAGCGGCCGAGCCGGAGTCGGCCGAGCCGCGTGCGGCCGAGGCGGAGTCGACCGGGTCGGAGTCGGGCGAGCCGGAGGCTGCTGAGCCGGAGGCGAAGAAGTCCGGTGCGGTGAAGGCCCTCGGCATCGTGGGCGCGATCCTCGCGGTACTCGTCGTCGCCGGCCTGAAGTTCGGCGTCGTCTCGGCGATCGGCAACCTGGTCAACAGGGACGAGACGGCGGACGCCAAGGCCGGTGACTGCATCGCCAAGCTGCCCGAGGTCACCGGCACCAAGCAGGAGAAGGTCACCAACGCCAGGATCGTCGAGTGCACCTCCACCGAGGCGGCGTACAACGTGGTCGGTCGGGTCGACGACCAGACCGAGGCCCAGGCCAAGGCCCCCAACGCCTGCGAGCAGTTCTTCAAGCCGGGCGAAGAGGGGTACATCTACTCCAGCATCAAGCCCGGCAAGACGGGCTACGTGCTCTGCCTGACCAAGAAGGCCTGACCGCGGCGGTAGATCAGCATTGACGGCGGCGGGAGCCTACCCGCCGCCGTCGGCGTACCCGCGGTCATCGGCGGGCGAACGGGAGGTGAATGCCACTGTTCCGGCGTCTTCCCGGGGGGCGGCGCGGCATGGCAGGCTACCGGCACTAGGACCACTGGGCGACCAGCCAACGATGACTGACCGCTAGGAGGACGGCCCATGGGCGAAATGGTGACCTACCGCAGCAACGGGGGTACGAGCGAGGGGTATCTCGCGATACCCGCCAGTGGCATGGCCAGCCCCGCCGTCATCGTCATCCAGGAGTGGTGGGGCCTGGTTCCGCACATCCGGTCGGTCGCGGAGCGGTTCGCCGACGCCGGGTTCGTCGCCCTCGCCCCGGACTTCTACCACGGTGAGACGACAAGCGAGCCGGACGAGGCGCAGCGGTTGCTGATGGCGATGCGGATGGACGAGGCGGCGAAGGACATCGCCGGCGCGGCCGACTATCTCGCCGGGCGGCCGGAGGTCACCGGCAAGGTCGGCGCCGTGGGCTTCTGCGCCGGTGGCAGCCTCGCCCTCTGGTCGGCCACCATCTCCGAACGGATCGTCGCCACCGTCGGCTTCTATCCCGTGCTGCCGTGGGAGTCGATGCGCCCCGACTGGGCCGACTACGCCGGCAAGGCCGCGGTCATCCACTGCTCCGAAGAGGACGGCACCTCGGCCACCGAGGGCGTGCAGACCGCCCGCCGGGCCATCGAGGAGGCCGGCGGCGACTGCCACCTCTACGACTATCCGGGCACCTCGCACGCCTTCTTCAACGACGACCGTCCGGAGGCGTTCGACCAGCGCGCCGCGTCCAGCGCCTGGGCCCGCACCCTGGAACTCTTCCGGGCCAAGCTTGGCTGAGTCGCGTACCCCCGAGCAGGTGGTCGCCCGCGCGGCGCGGGCGACCGACCTGGCCGACCTGGACGCGGCGGTGAGCGACTGTTTCGCCTGCCCCCGGTTGGTCCAGTGGCGGGAGGAGGTGGCCCGCACCCGCCGGGCCGCCTTCCGCGACCAGGAGTACTGGGGTCGACCGGTGCCGGGCTTCGGCACCGGCGACGCGCGGATCGCCATTCTCGGGCTGGCGCCCGCCGCGCACGGCGGCAACCGCACGGGCCGGATCTTCACCGGTGACCGGTCCGGTGACGTGTTGTTCGCCGCGTTGCACCGGGCCGGGCTGGCCAACCAGCCGACAAGTGTCGCCGCCGACGACGGGCTCACCCTGCGGGACCTGCGGATCTTCTCGGCCGTGCGGTGTGCGCCGCCGGACAACAAGCCGACCCCGCCGGAACGGGACACCTGCGCACCCTGGCTGCACCGCGAGGTCACCCTCATCCGTCCCACGCTGCGTGTCGTCGTCGCGCTTGGCGCGTTCGCCTGGGCCGCGTGGTGGCCGGTGCTTCGCCAGGTGTACGGGCAGCGCCCGCCCAGCCCGCGACCGGCGTTCGGTCATGGGGCACACTGGTCCGGCACGGACGCTCCGGACTTGCTGGGCTGCTACCACGTCAGCCAGCAGAACACCTTCACCGGGCGGCTGACACCAGAGATGCTGGACGACGTCTTCGACCAGGCTAAGCAGCTGGCCGGGGTGGACTGAGACACGCGTGGGGCGGTGGCGATGACAGACCGGACACAGCCCCCCACGCCGTTCGCGGACGCCGAGCCGGGGGTGTTGCGCCCGGCACTCGGCCTGCTTCGCCGGTGGTGGCCGGTCGCCGCGATCGCCGCACTGCTCGCCGGTGCCGCGTTGGCGTCCGCCCACTCGTCGATCGGGGCCAGCCGGATCCCGCCGGCCGCGGACAACGTTCCGTGGGTGCCCGAGTACCCGACCGCCGAGCCGTCACCGTCCATTCGGGTCGAGCCGCGTGATGCCGGTGAGGCCACCCAGGCACACATACCGGAGTGGATCGCCAAGGTGGCGATGGTCCTGCTCGGGCTGGCCATCCTCGCCGCCCTCGGTTACCTGACCTGGGTGCTGATCCGGGGCGCACTGCGCCGCACCACCCGGTCCCTGCCGGCGCAGCGGGCCCAGCGTACCGCCGAGGGCACCGCCCGCGAGGTGGCCGCCGCCCTCGACGCGGGCCTGGTGGAACTCGACGACCGGGACACCGATCCCCGGGTGGCGGTGATCGCCTGCTGGGTGCGCCTGGAGGAGGCCGCCGCCGCGGCCGGTGTGCCACGGCTCGCCGGGGACACCCCCACCGACCTGGTCAGCCGGCTGCTGCGCGGCGACCCGGCGGCCGGTGTTCCGGCGATCGTCAGCGCCGACGTGCTGGCCGAGTTCGCGCACGTCTACCGGGAGGCCCGCTACGCGACCCGACCGGTCGACGAACGCACCCGCGACCAGGCCCGCGCCGCACTTCGCCGGCTGCGCGGAGAGCTCACGGTGGTGACCCCATGAGCAGCAGCACCAGCATCGACGACCTGCTCGCGTTCGAGGAGGAGGCCGCGCCCAGAGGCCCGCAGGAGCCCCGTTCCCGGACCGGGCCGGTGGTGCGCGCGATCGCGTGGGCCACCGCGGTGGTCGCGGTGCTGCTCGTCGGCCTGCGCGCGGTCGGCCTCCAGGTCTCGCTGCCGGTGCTCATCGCCGGGGTGCTCGCCGTGCTGGCGATCCGCAGGGTCACCGCCCTGCTCGCGCCGCCACCTCCGCCACCGGCGGGTGGCCGGGCCGGGACGGGTGACGACGACGGCAGCTACAACTGGGGCGCCCGGGACGCGTTGCGCACCGCGATCAACCGCTGGGAATGGCCCCTGGACTGGTCCATGACCCGACCCGAACGTTTCACCGGGGTGGTCCTGCCCCGGATCGGCGAACTGGCCGACGAGCGGATGCGCCTGAAGCACGGCGTCACCCGCGAGTCGGATCCGGCCCGCGCCCGTGTCCTGCTGGGTGACCGGCTGTGGACGTTCCTGGAGACCCCGCCTCACCGCACCCCGTCGCCGCGCGACCTCGCGGTGATCGTCGCCGAACTGGAGAAAATCTGATGAACGACGTGGACCGGAGCATTGCCCCCGCCGAGGTTGGTCACCTGGCTCGGGCGGTCCTGGACGCGGTCGGCACCGTCGTGGTCGGCAAACGGGACGCGTTGGAGCTGGTCCTCGCCGGCATCCTGGCGGGCGGTCACGTGTTGCTCGAAGATCTGCCGGGGCTGGGCAAGACGCTCACCGCACGCTCGTTCGCCCAGGCGTTGGGCCTGGACTTCCGCCGGTTGCAGTTCACCCCCGACCTGCTCCCCGCCGACGTCACCGGCTCGTTCCTCTACGACCAGCGCAACGGCGACTTCACCTTCCGGGCCGGGCCGGTCTTCACCAACCTGCTGCTCGCCGACGAGATCAACCGGACGCCGCCGAAGACCCAGTCCGCGCTGCTGGAGGCGATGCAGGAGAAGCAGGTCTCGGTGGAGGGCGTGACCTACAAGCTGGACGAACCGTTCCACGTGCTGGCCACCGCCAACCCCATCGAGTACGAGGGCACGTACCCGCTGCCCGAGGCGCAGCTGGACCGTTTCCTGCTGCGGGTCTCCTTCGGTTATCCGCAGCACGAGGAGGAGTGGGAGGTGCTCCGCCGCCGGATGAGCCGTCGCCGCGAGGAGGCGGACATCAAGGCGGTGGTCGATGCGGCCACGCTGCGGGCCATGCAGGCCGCCCTGGAGGACGTGGTGGTGGAGGACTCCATCGGTCGCTACATCGTGTCCCTCACCGCGGCCACCCGTGAGCACCCGTCGGTGCTGGTCGGTGCCTCGCCTCGCGGCTCGCTGGCGCTCCTGCTGCTGGCCCGGGTCCGCGCGGTGTTCGGCGGACGGGACTACGTGGTGCCGGAGGACGTCAAGGAGGTGGCGGCTCCCGCGCTGGCCCACCGGATCACCCTGCGCCCGGAGATGTGGTTGCGCCGGGTCGACCCGGCGTTCGTGGTCGGTGAGGTGCTGGAGTCCACTCCCGCCCCGGCGAGTGGCGCGCTGCCCAGCTACGCCGCGGGCGGGCCTCGGCACTGATGACCGGACCGACCGTGCCGATGGCCACCGAGCCGGAACCGGCTGCCGGCTGGGCACCCACCCGGGCGCTCGGTCGGGCGGTGCTGCTCGCCGGCCTGCTGCTGGTGGCGGGCGTGCTGCTGGGCCGGGTCGACCTGATCGTGCTGGCCGCCCCGTTGGCGCTGGGCACCGCGTACGCGCTGCGTCGGCGGCCCACCGCGCTGCCGCAGGTGTGGGTCACCCAGGGTGAGGGCGGGCCGCTCGTCGAGGGCGGCGACGTGACGGCGGCGGTGAGCGTCGGCAACCCGGACACGGTCGACTACGACCTGGTGGTGGTGCGTTCCCGCGTGTCGCCGTGGCTGCGCATCGTCCGGGCCGGCTTCGCCCGCAACGATGCCGTCGAGGATGCGCCGCCGAGCACCACTGCGGCGACCGGTGCGACGGTTCCGGCCAACACGGGCCGTTCCGTGGCCGACCGGCCGTTCGTGACGTCGGTGCCCACCGGCGCCGTGGTGGACCTCGAACTGGCCGGCAACGCCCTGCGCTGGGGCCGGCATCCGGTGGGTCCGGCCGGTGCCCGGGTCGCCACGGCGGGCGGCCTGCTGGTCTCCCGGGCGGTGATCACCGAGCCGGTCCGGGTGCGGGTCTACCCGCGTACCGAGCCGTTCGAGGCGGTCGAGGCGATGCCCCGCGCCGCCGGCCTGGTCGGGGCGCACCACTCCCGCCGGCCCGGCGAGGGTGGCGAGTTGGCCGGCGTACGGCGCTTCGGCCCCGGGGACCGGCTGCGTCGCATCGACTGGCGGGTGTCGTTGCGGGCCCGGCAGCTGCACGTGGCCGCCACGCTCTCCGACCGCGACGCCGAGGTGGTGGTGTTGCTCGACGTGCTCGCCGAGGCCGGCCGCTCCGGCGGGGTGAGTGGCGCCGCCTCGGTGCTGGACACCACAGTCCGGGCCACTGCTGCGATCGCCGAGCACTACCTGCACCGCGGCGACCGGGTGTCGCTGCTGGAGTACGGGCCGGCAGCTCGCCGGCTGCGTCCGGCCGCCGGGCGTCGGCAGTACCTGACCGTCCTGGAGTGGCTGCTCGACGTCCGGGTCCACCCGTCCTCGCACGAGCCGTACGACCAGGTCTTCGGTCCGCAACTGCTCTCCTCGGACGCGTTGGTGGTGGTGCTGACTCCACTACTGGACGAACGGTCGGCGCAGATGCTCGCCCGGCTGGCCCGCGCCGGGCGGTTCGTGGTGGCCGTCGACACCCTGCCGACCGATCTGCCCCCGCCGAAGGACCGGGGCTGGGCCGAGGTGGCGTACCGGCTGTGGCGCCTGGATCGTGACGTCATGATCGGGCAGCTCCGGGAGCACGGCGTACCGGTGGTGCGTTGGGCCGGTGCCGGCAGCCTGGACCTGGTGTTGCGGGACGTGGCCCGGTTGGCGACCGCTCCGAGGGTTGGTGGCAGATGATCGACGTGGTGACCGGGCGGGCTCGGGCCGCCAAGAACGCCGTGGCCCGCGTCAGCGTCGCCCCGCTGCTGGTTCGGGCCGGGATCTTCGTCATCGTGTTTGCCGGGTTCGCCCTGGCCTTTCCCGCCGAGGTGCTGTCCGGTCGGCCGCTCCTCTTCCTGGCGGTCGCCGCACTGTTGCCCGCCTTCGGTCCGCGCCGGATCTGGGCGACCTTCACGGCCCTGGTCACCGTCGGCGGCTGGCTGCTGGCCACCGACGGGTACGGCCGCCCGGTCGCCCTCTGGCGACTGCTCGCCGTCGCCGCCCTGCTCTACCTGGGGCACACCCTCTGCGCGCTCGCCGCACTGCTGCCCTACGACGCGGTGGTGGACCCCGAGTTGATCACCCGGTGGTTGCTGCGGGCGGCTGCCGTCCTGCTGGGCAGCGCGGTGCTGGGGGTGCTCTTGTTGCAGGCCGCTGGCATGGGTGGGGACAGCGGCTACCAGTGGGTGACACTGCTGGGGCTGGTGGTGGCGGTGGGGACCGCAGGGCTACTGGGCTGGCTCCTGCGGCGCCGGTGACCACTGCGACAGGAGGGTTACGCAGGTCACATGGGTTGTGCTCCGTCACAGATGGGGGGCGCGAGCGGGATTACCCGAGCCGGCCGGGGAATGATAGACAACGTGAATCCGAAGCGGATCCTTGTGGTTGGTGCCGGGCACGTCGGTCTCTACGCGGCGCTGCGCCTGTCGAAGAAGCTCAGCTCCCGTGAGGCTGAGGTCATGGTGGTGGACCCCCAGCCACACATGACCTATCAGCCGTTCCTGCCGGAGGCCGCGGCGGGCAACATCTCCCCACGGCACTCCGTGGTGCCGCTGCGCCGCGAGTTGAAGCGGTGCAAGATGGTGGCCGGCACGGTCACGCGGATCGAGCACGACCGCAAGGTGGCCACCGTCCAGCCGATCAGCGGCCCGGCCCGGGAGATCCCGTACGACCACGTGGTCGTCGCCCCGGGGTCGGTCTCCCGCACCCTGCCGATTCCCGGCCTGCACGAGCAGGGCATCGGGTTCAAGACCATCGGCGAGGCGATCTACCTGCGCAACCACGTACTGGACCGGCTCGACGTGGCGGCCGCCACGCCGGATCCGGACGTCCGCCGTTCCGCGCTGACCTTCACCTTCGTCGGCGGTGGGTACGCCGGCATCGAGGCGCTCGCCGAGATGGAGGACATGGCTCGCGACGCCCTGCGCTACTACCCGGAGCTGAAGCAGGACGAGGTGCGCTGGGTGCTGGTCGAGGCGACCCAGCGGGTGCTGCCCGAGGTCGACCGGGACATGGGCGCCTACACCGTCCAGCAGCTGCTGAAGCGAAACATGGACATCCGGCTGGACACCCGGCTCGAGTCCTGCGTCGACGGGCTGGTCAAGCTCTCCGACGGGGACAGCTTCCGGTCCGACACGATCGTCTGGACGGCCGGCGTGAAGCCGTCGCCGATGCTGGACGCGACGGACTTCCCCCGCGACGACCGTCGGCGGATCACCTGCCTGCCCACCCTCCAGGTGGTCGACGGCGACCGGTTGGTCGAGGGCGCGTGGAGCGCCGGCGACTGCGCCGCCGTGCCGGACCTCACCAAGGAGCCGGGTAACTTCTGCTCGCCGAGCGCGCAGCACGCGGTGCGTCAGGCCGCCAAGATGGCCGACAACATCGTGGCCGTGATCCGTGGCCGCGAGCCGGTCAACTACAAGCACAAGCACGTGGGCAGCGTCGCGAGCCTCGGCCTGCACAAGGGCGTCGCCCAGGTGTACGGGATCAAGATGACCGGATGGCCGGCCTGGGTCATGCACCGGACGTACCACATGAGCCGGATCCCGTCGTTCAACCGCAAGGTCCGGGTCGTGGTGGACTGGTCGCTGGCGTTCTTCCTCAAGCGTGAGGTGGTCGCCCTGGGGCAGCTGCACGACCCGCGCGAGGAGTTCGTCGAGGCGTCCCAGCCGGTCGGCGCCCCCCGCGTCTGACCCCCCTGACCCCGCCCACTGACCCCGCCGAAGTGCAGATCGGCGGGGTTTTGGGTTGAGGGCTACACGCGCCAGATCCACACGTCGGCCACCCGGGTCGCGGGGCCGTAGAGCTGCTCCAGGGTGTTTCGCAGGCTCTCGACGTGCGGGGCGTCGTCGGCGAGCGCCACGCAGGAGGCGCCCCAGAAGTCCGCGTCCCGGGCGGCCTGGCGGCGTTGCTCGTCGCCGATGGCCGGCTGGTCACCGCGCCGGGCCACGTCCGCCAGCAGAGCCGAGGTGGGCTGCTTGAACGTGCCCATCGCCGCGGTGCCACCCCGCCCGTACGGGCCGATGAAGAACCCCTCGGGCAGACCGAAGGCGGCGTTGGCGGCGGTCGACCAGCGCATCGGCCCGGGTTCCCTGGGCGTGGGCAGCGGCACCGGAACCAACACCCCGCCGGGGCGTACGCACTGCCGCCAGTGCCCGCCGGTGACGAACTCCGGCACGGCGGGCCGTTCGATCGTCGGCAGGGGTGTCGGGAAGATCGGCAGCAGCGCCGCGCCGACGGCCAGTGGCACCAGCCGCCGCGCCCGACCGGTGCCGCGCAGAGCCCGGTCGACCGCCAGCACCAGCAGCGTCGCGACGATCGGCAGCACCGCCAGCGCGAACCGCATCGGCAACGCGCCGTCCACCACCGGTAACCCGCCGATCAGGGCGTACGGGCCGGGAAGCGCCGTCCGGGTGCCGCCGAGCACCACCTCGGGGCCGAGTGAGAGCGTACCCATCACCAGGCCCGCCACCACGCAGGCGAAGACCAGCCGGCGTCGCCCGACCCAGACCGCGCAGGCCACGGCGGCCAGCAGGAGGGGCCAGCCGAGGAAGGTGTTGTACTCGGCCGGACCGGTGGTCAGCCGGGCGGACTCGACGCTGCCGGCCACCGACAGCGGGGAGACCGCCCACCAGCTGCTCAGGTCGGCGGAGAAGTTCGCGGGCCGGAACAGTCCGTCGGCAACACCCCGCGGCCCGGCGAACTGGAACCACAGCGGATAGACGAGCACCAGCAGGGCGAGCCCGGCGGCGACCGCCAGCCCACCGGCGAAGCCGGGTAGCGTGCGCCGAGCCAGCTCCCGGTCCGCCGCGGCGTACCCGATCGCCATCAGCAGCAGCGTGAGCGCGGCGAGGAAGAGCACCTCCTCGCCGATGAAGACCTGCGCGCTGACCGCGCCGGCCAGCCCCACCGCCGAGGTGAGCATCCGCCGGCGATCCGGCCCGACGGGCTGCGCCCGATTGGTTCCGTCGGGTGCCGGGGGACCCGGATCGGCTGCCCGCAGCAGGCGGACCACCAGCCAAACGATCACCGGCACCAACCACTGGGCAGTCATGTGCAGGTGGCTGTTGGTCTGCGAGACCATGCCGGGGCCGAACCCGCACAACCCGCCGCCGAGCGCGGCAGCGAGCCGGCGGACGCGCAGCGTCCGGTGGAACAGCAGGTACCAGGCGAGAGCGGTGCCGGCGAGGTTGGCGGCGGCGAGCAGCGCGAAGCTGACCGGTGCGCCCAGCAGCAGGGTGACCGGCGCGACGGCGACGCCGAGCGCGATCACCGTGGTGTTGGCCATCAGGTTGACCCCGTCGGGCGCGTTGAGTCGGTCGGTGAGCAGGTGGAAATCGCCGAGCAACGCGCGGGCGTCGACCGCCAGGAACCACTCGTAGAGGGTCTGGTCCTCCGGGTTGAGTGCCAGGGTGCGGCCGGCCGGATCGGGCCACAGCCCGTGGGTGAGCCAGCCGGCGAGCACCACCCAGACCAGGGCGACGAGCAGATCCGCACGGTGCCGGTTGACGGCGGCCAGCAGCCGGGCGACCAGGGGCCGACGGTCGACCCGACCAGCGAGGCGGAGGGCCTGCTCAGGGGTGGCGTCGGGGGCCGTGGGGGCTGCGCTGCTCACGGCCTCGACCCTAATGTGGCAAGCCCTGCTGGGTACGTCGGGTCGCCGCCAACCCGCTACGGTGACACTGCACCGTGCGTGTCGGCGCGCCGGTGCCACCCGCCCGGGTGGTGGAAAGGCAGACACGGCCGCCTTAAAAGCGGCTGCCGCAAGGCGTGCGGGTTCGACCCCCGCCCCGGGCACCCAACCAGCTCAACCCATTCTCGTTCGCGATCACCAGTACTTGGCTGTGCCGTTTACTCTTGAAGGGCACGTTCACGTGCTAACGACCCCCTGAGGGAGGCCAGACAGTGAAGACCTCGAACCCGGTGCTCGCCCGGCTCGGCCAGGCGGCCGAGCGGGAGCGCTCCGCCGGGTACGCCCCGGCCGGGCCGTACGGACAGCCCGGCATTCCCCAGCAGTACCCGTCCCAGGCCGGTTACCCGGCCGCGCCGCCCACCGTGGCGCCGATGACTGTCGACGACGTCGTCGTCAAGACCGTCGCTCTCCTCGGCATCCTCGGCATCACCGCCGCGGCAGCCTGGGTGCTCGTGCCCGACGCGCTGGTCGGTACCGCCTGGATCGGCGCGGCAGTGGTCGGCCTCGTCCTCGGCCTGATCATCTCGTTCTCCCGGATGGCCAACCCGGCGCTCGTCATCGCGTACGCGGTGGTCGAGGGCGTCTTCGTCGGCATGGTCAGCAAGGCGTTCGAGACGGCGTACGACGGCATCGTGCTCCAGGCCGCCGCCGCCAGCTTCGGCATCTTCTTCCTGATGGCGATGCTCTACCGGGCGAAGGTCATCCGGGCCACCCCGGCGTTCGTCAAGGGCATGATCGCGGTGATGGTCGGCCTCTTCGCGGTCATGCTGATCAACCTGGTGCTGGCGCTGTTCGGCGTCAACACGGGCCTGCGCGACGGCAGCCCGCTGGCCATCGGCTTCAGCCTGGTCTGCATCGTGGTGGCCTCGCTGAGCTTCGTGCTCAGCTTCAAGGAGATCGAGGACGGCGTCCGGATGGGCCTGCCGCAGCGCTACTCCTGGACTGCCGCGTTCGGCATCCTGGTCAGCCTGGTCTGGCTCTACATCGAGATCCTGCGCCTGCTGAGCTACTTCCAGGGCGACGACTGACCTCGTCCGCACCGCCGACCGGCGCCCGCTCCCGCTTCGGTGGGGGCGGGCGCCGTCGTCGGCGCCGTTTCCCCGCCGCCGCCGGTCCGTCCGGGGCAGAGTGACTGCTGGGGGTACGCGGGCGAAGGAGGCGGCGGTGCGCAGCAACAACCCGGTGCTCAACCGGCTGGACGAAACCGGCCGGGTGGAGGCCCGGGTGCTCGGTGCCCGCGACGTCGAGCCCATGACCGTCGACGATGTGGTGACCCGTACCGTCGGACTGCTGTTGGTCACCGGCGTGGCCGCGGCGGTGTCCTGGGCGGTGATCCCCGACGCGGCCTGGCTTGGCGCCGCGCTGGCCGGCAGCGCGCTCGCCTCGATCGCGTTGGTCCTGGTCATCTCGTTGCGAGGCATCACCAACCCGGTGCCGATCGTCGGCTACGCCGTGCTCCAGGGCCTGCTGCTGGGGGTGGCGAGCCGCACCTTCGAGCAGGTCTACCCGGGCATCGTGGTGCAGGCGGTGGCCGGAACGTTCGGCGTCTTCCTCGGCATGGCGGCGCTCTACCGGGCCCGGGTGATCCGGGCGACGCCCCGGCTGGCCCGCCTGGTGATCGGGACGTTGCTCGGGATCGCCGTGCTCAGCGTGGTCAACCTGGTGTCGTACCTGATCTCCGGCCGGCCGGGTCTGGAGGTCTACAGCGTCAGTGGGCAGGTGGGCTGGCTCCCGTACGCCTTCTCGGTGGTGGCCATCATCGCCGGGGCGTTCAGCTTCATCCTGGACTTCGACCTCGTCGAGCGCTCGGTGCGCGACGGTCGACCCCGCCGGTACGCGTGGCTGAGCGCGTTCGGCCTGCTCACCGGGCTGGTCTTCCTGTACTGGCAGCTGCTCCGGCTGCTCAGCTACCTACGCCGCTGACCGGTCCGCCGGCCCTGCCCCGGCCTGGCCTGCCCCGGTCCGCCGGCCCTGCCCCGGCCTGGCCTGCCCCGGCCCGCCGGCCCTGCCCCGGCCCTGCCCCGGCCTGGCCTGCCCTGGCCTGCCCTGGCCTGGCCTGGCCGCATGATCGACTCGGTTTTCATGAAGTCGGGGTGTCCGGGTCGCGGTGATGCCACGGTTTTCAGGAAGTCGAGTCGATCTCGGGCGGCGCGTCGGCCGGCCGTAGACTCGGTGCCGATGAGCGCAGCAGAGTTGGACCAGGCCGTGCGGTTGCTGGTCGGTCAGGTCGGGCACTGGCAGCAGCCACGGTGGGCGGCGGTCGCGACCACCGGCAACGTGCCCCGCGCCGACCTGGTGCACCGTCTGGTGCAGGAGGTCGCCAACCTGGCCGCCGACGCCGAGGGGCAGCCACGCCGGGTGGTGCCCCGGCTCGACAACGACCTGGCCCTGCCCGATCAGCTCCGGGTGGTGGCGGCCGACCTGGTGGCCGCCGGGGCCGACGACGAGGTGCTGGCGCGGGCCGCCGCCGAGGTGACGGCGACCCGCGGCGTGCTCTGAGGCCCGCCCCGCGAGCTGCGGCGCGCTCGAAGGCCCACCCCGCGAGCCGCGGGGCGGGCCCGGCGTCAGCTCAGTTGAGCCGTTCGAGCACCATGGCCATGCCCTGGCCGCCGCCCACGCACATGGTCTCCAGGCCGATGGTCTTGTCGTGCCACTCCAGGGCGTTGAGCAGGGTGCCGGTGATCCGGGCGCCGGTCATGCCGAACGGGTGGCCGACCGCGATCGCGCCGCCCATCACGTTCACCTTGTCCTCGGGGATGCCCAACTGCCGGTAGGACGGGATGACCTGCGCGGCGAACGCCTCGTTGATCTCGACGAGGTCGACGTCGTCGATGGTCATGCCGGCGCGGCGCAGCGCCTGCCGGGACGCCTCGACCGGCCCGAGGCCCATGATCTCCGGCGACAGTGCGGTCACGCCTGTCGAGACGATCCGGGCGAGGGGGGTCAGCCCCAACTCCTCGGCCCGCTGGGCGCTCATCACCACCACGGCGGCCGCGCCGTCGTTGAGCGGGCAGCAGTTGCCCGCGGTGATCCGACCATCCGGGCGGAACACCGGCTTCAGGCCGGAGACCGCGTCGAGCGTGACACCGGCGCGGGGCCCGTCGTCGGTGCTCACCACGGTGCCATCGGGCGTGGTGACCGGGGTGATCTCCCGGGCCCAGAAGCCGTCGGCGATGGCCTTCTCGGCGAGGTTCTGGCTGCGTACGCCGAACTCATCCATGTCGGCGCGGGTCACGTCGTACACCTGGGCCAGGTTTTCCGCGGTCTGCCCCATGGTCAGGTAGATGTCCGGCAGGTCACCTGCCGCACGCGGGTCGGCCCAGACCTCGGCGCCGCCCTGGGCGCGGCGCTTCGAGCGCTCGGCGGCCGCGCCGAAGCGCGGGTTTTCCCAGCCGCCACCGACGAGGGCCTGCGCCTCGGGCGGCAACCCGTCGGAGCTGCCCCGGGCGTAACGGGAAACGATCTCCACGCCGGCGGAGACGAACACGTCACCCTCGCCGGCCCGGATCGCGTGCATCGCCATCCGGGTGGTCTGCAACGACGACGCGCAGTAGCGGGTCAGCGTGGCACCGGGCACAGTGTCCAGACCGAGCAGGGTGGACACCACCCGGGCCATGTTGAAGCCCTGCTCGCCCCCGGGCAGGCCGCACCCGAGGTAGAGGTCGTCGATCGTGGTCGGGTCGAGCTGGGGGATCTTGTCCAGGGCCGCCTGGACGATTGTCGCGGCGAGGTCGTCGGAGCGGACGTCGCGCAGGGACCCCTTGTGCGCCCGGCCGATGGGGGAGCGGGCGGTGGCGACGATGACGGCGTCGCGGGACGACTCAATCGGCATGAGCCAACGTTAACCCGCCAGTAACATCGCGCGGAAGAAGCCTGGTCGGCGGGAAATGTCACCCTGACCGGGGCGTTCTAGCGTCGGGTCGTGGCCGCCGCCGCGGCGACGATGGCGGGCAGCAACGCGTGCGCCCACACCCGGTAGCCGTCGGCGGAGGGGTGGAAGCCGTCGTGGCAGAGCGTCCCCGCGTCGGCCCGGAACACCGGCCCGGTCTCGGTGGCGAGGTCGACCACCGAGCCGCCGGCGTCCAGCACGGCCGCGGTCTGCGCGCGGGCCATCCGACGCCCCGACCAGCCGACCACCTGGCGCAGCGGGGGTGCGATGGCACGCACCGCGCCGAGGTCGGGGCAGGTGCCCACCACGACCTCGACCCGCGCCTCACGCAGCCGGTGCACCGCCGCGGCGAGATAGGCCGAGGCGTCCGCGGGTCGGCGCAGCCCGGTGGCGTCGTTCGCGCCGATCAGGATGAGCGCCACGTCGGGCCGGTCACCGAGCAGAGCCCGAGCCACCTGGGTGGCCAGGTCGGTCGAGCGGGAACCGGAGACGCCGACGCTGGACAGGTGCACGCGCCGGCCGGTCGGACCCTCGGCGAGCAGGTGGGCCAACTGCCCACCGATGGTGTCCTCGAGACGGTCGACACCCACCCCCAGCGCGGACGAGTCGCCGAGCAGCACCAGCCGCAGCGGCGGGGCACCCGCCCGGCCGACCGTGGCCCGCAGGGCCAACCCCAGCTCCGGTTGGGCGTAGCGCCGGTGCCGGGCGGCGAACGCCTCACCGGCCAGGACGGCGGCCCCACCGACGGTGCCGGCGAGCAGCGAGAACGCCGCCGCCCGACCCAGCCGGCCGGCGAGGCCGGTGATCACGCCCCGCTCGCTGCGCTCGTTCATGCCAGTCCCTCCACTGTCGAGGTGTCCGGGGCGGACCCGTGCTGCGGCACCGCGCCGACACCGAAGAACGCCCGGCGGCGCAACTGCGCCCACCGGCCGGCCGGCCCCCGGTCACGGCCCCGGAACTGGGTGCCGCTGACCTCGGTGCCGGCGTGCCGGGCCGCCTCCTGCGCGGCCTCCGGCAGCGACCGTACGCCCTCTGCCCACGTCGGCGTGGCCCGTCGTTCCTGCCCTGCGCCGAGTGCGGACAGCATCGTCGGCAGGAGTGCGGCGGCGGCCATCGCGTACCCCTCGGCGGAGGGATGGAAGCGATCCCAGGCGAACATCCGGGTCGGCTCCGCCACGAACCGGGGGCCGAGGAGATCACCCAGGGAGACCGTCCAACCGCCCGCCTCGACCACCGCGACCGTTTGGGCAGCCGCGAGTTGGCGGCTCCACCGGTGCGCCAACCACCGCAGCGGAGGCTGGATCGGGCGGATCGCACCCAGGTCGGGGCAGGTGCCGACGACCACCTCGCACCCGGCGGCGCGCAGCGTACGCACCGCCTCGACGAGATAACGCACCGCCAGCCCGCGCGGGGTCCGGTTGGTGATGTCGTTGCCGCCGATGAGGATCACCGCGATGTCGGGTCGGCACTCCAGCGCCGCCTCGACCTGGTGGCGCAGCGCCGAGGAGATGGCACCGACCACCGCGAAGCGGTGCAGTTGCACCGGCCGGTGCAGTCGACGGGACAGGCCGGTGGCGAGCAGCGCGCCGGGCGTCTCCCGACGGCGGTGCACCCCGTAGCCGGCAGCCGACGAGTCACCGAGGACGACCATGGTGAGTGCCGGGCCGGGGAACTTCGCGCCGTAAATCCCGTCGCAACGCGGTGGCGGCGCCTCGGCCATCGGGATGGTGCGCCGGGCCTGGCGGGCCTGACCGAGCAGCACCCCACCGGTCGCCACCGCGGCCGCCGCCGTGGCGCCCGTCCCGATCGCGGCCAGGCGGGCGAAGCGCCGGGTCTGCCGCCAGCGCTCACCGGGTACGACGGAATCAGCCACCCCCATACCGCGACATTATCGCGCCGCCCCGACACGCCGCTGTCGTCGTGACGGCACCCGGGTGCCTGGAAACCGACGCGGCGGGGTATCTCTGCGGCAGAGGCCGGCCGATTTGCGCCGACCCGCCACGCTGATCCGGCGGAGAGGAGCGCGACGATGGGTAAGACACTGAAGCGCAGCGCGGCGTTCACGGCCCTGGCGCGGGCACTGATGGCCGGGGCACGCGGGGGGCCGTCGCTGGGCACCCGGCTGGCCGCCCTGCCCCGGATGATCCGGGCCACCACCAGGGGCGAGTACGACGGCGGCCTCCGGTTGGCCCTGATGACGGCGGCGACGGCGTACATCGTCTCGCCCATCGACCTGCTCCCGGAGATTCCGCTGGCGATCTTCGGGCTGGCCGACGACGCGGTCATGATCACGTGGTTGGCGGGCAGTGTGCTCGCCGAGACCGACAGGTTCCTGGAGTGGGAGGCGGTGCGCAGGTCGGTCATCCCCGGGGGGCTGGTGCCCTGACGACACGTACGCTGGGCGACGAGGAAACGTCTGCCCGGCCGCCGTTGCCGGCGCCGCAACGAAGGGCACACCGTGCAGTACTACGACAACGTCGTCGACATGATCGGCAACACCCCGCTGGTGCGACTGCGTAACGTCACCGAGGGCATCCAGGCCACCGTGCTGGCCAAGGTGGAGTACGTCAACCCGGGCGGCTCGGTCAAGGACCGGATCGCGTTGCGGATGGTGGAGGACGCCGAGGCCGCCGGCCTGCTCAAGCCCGGCGGGACCATCGTCGAGCCGACCAGCGGCAACACCGGCGTCGGGCTGGCCCTGGTGGCCCAGCTCAAGGGCTACAAGTGTGTCTTCGTCTGCCCCGACAAGGTCAGCCAGGACAAGCAGGATGTGCTCCGGGCGTACGGCGCCGAGGTGGTGGTCTGCCCGACCGCCGTCGCCCCGGAGGACCCGCGCTCGTACTACAACGTCTCCGACCGGCTGACCCGGGAGATCCCCGGCGCCTGGAAGCCCAACCAGTACAGCAACCCGGCCAACCCGCGCTCGCACTACGAGACCACCGGGCCGGAGCTGTGGAAGCAGACCGAGGGCGGCCTCACCCACTTCGTGACGGGCGTCGGCACCGGCGGCACCATCTCCGGCATCGGGCGGTACCTCAAGGAGGCCTCCGAGGGTCGGGTGCGCATCATCGGCGCCGATCCGGAGGGCTCGGTCTACTCCGGCGGCACCGGCCGTCCGTACCTGGTGGAGGGCGTCGGCGAGGACTTCTGGCCGGAGACGTACGACAGGGATGTCGCCGACGAGATCGTCGAGGTCTCCGACAAGGCGTCCTTCGAGATGACCCGCCGGCTGGCCCGCGAGGAGGGGCTGCTGGTCGGCGGCTCCTGCGGGATGGCGGTGGTCGCCGCGCTGGAGGTCGCCCGCCGGGCTAACCCGGACGACGTGGTGGTGGTGCTGTTGCCCGACGGCGGTCGGGGCTACCTTTCCAAGATCTTCAACGACTCCTGGATGGCCCGGTACGGCTTCCTGGACAACTCCGGGGCCGAGCCGACCGTGGCCGACGCGCTGGCCAGCAAGCCGGGCGGCCTGCCCGAGCTGGTGCACGTGCACCCGACCGAGACCGTCCGCGACGCGATCGACTACATGCGCGAGTACGGCGTCTCGCAGTTGCCGGTGCTCAAGGCCGAGCCGCCGGTGGTGACCGGTGAGGTGGCCGGCTCGATCGCCGAACGGGACCTGCTCGACGCGCTGTTCACCGGCCAGGCCCACCTGCACGACACGATCGAGCGGCACATGGGCGCCCCGCTGCCGATGATCGGCGGTGGTCAGCCGGTGAGCGAGGCGGTCGGCATGCTGGAGAAGTCCGATGCCGCCCTGGTCCTGGTCGACGGCAAGCCCAAGGGCGTCCTAACCCGCCAAGACCTCCTAGCCCACCTAGGAGCCCACTAGCCCCCGCCCACCCCGCCCCGCCCGCCCCCGCCCCGCCCGCCCTCCGCCCGTGTCGATCATGGAGTTGTGGTGGTGCGCAAAGCAGGCACCCGTGCCCAAAGCGCCCACCACAAGTCCTTGATCGACCGGGTCAAGGGCGAGGGTGGGGCAGGGCGGGTTAGAGGGGGCGGGCGTAGCGTAGTTGTCGGGTTTGTGCTGACCCGATCGCCTCGTCCCGTTCGTCTCCCGTGGGGGTCCAGCCGCCCCGGCGGTAGAACTCGCGGGCGTGGGCGTTGTCCCGAAGCACCCAGAGCACGGCGCGACGCCAGCCCCGGGCACGCATGGCGTCCAGGGCGTCGACCATCAGCGCACGGCCGGTGCCGCGGCCCTGCTCGGCCGGGTCCAGGTGGATCGCGTTGAGCAGCCCGGTGGCCGGGTCGTCCTCGTCGTCCGGGCCCAGGTGGCTGAACCCGGCCAGCGCCCCGGCCCGCTCGGCCACAATCATCCGGTGGGTGTCCCGCTCCCACTGCCACCGCTCCGCCCAGTACCGCCCCATCGCCTCCGGTGTCGGGTCGGCCAACGCGTCCGCGGGCAGGAAGGCGGAGTAGGCGGCGACCCGGGAGCGCTGGTGCAGGGCCCCCACCGCCATCATGTCGGCAGCGGTCGCGGGGCGGAGCGTGACGGTCATCCGGCCGAGGCTACCCGGCGCGGTGGGAGCTGCACCGTGGTCAGGTCCTCGGCGATGATCAGATCACCGTCGAAGTGTGCGCGTGCCTCGTCGTGAAACCGGCGCGGGTCGGGGTAGCGCTGGGAGAAGTGGGTGAGCACGAGCCGGCGTACCCCGGACTCGGTGGCCACCCGCGCGGCCTGCGCCGCGGTCAGGTGGCCGACCTCGGCGGCGAGCGCGGCCTCCGACTCCAGGAACGTCGACTCGATGACCAGCAGGTCGGCGTGCTCGGCCAGGGCGTAGACCCCGTCGCATAGGCCGGTGTCCATCACGAACGCGAACCGCTGCCCCGGTCGGGGCACGCTCACCTCGTCGCGGGTGACGCGGCGCCCGTCGAGGTCGAGGTGCCCGACGCGGATCAGCTCGCCGACGGCCGGGCCACTGATGCCGTACGCGGACAGCCGCTCCGGCAGCATCCGGTGGCCGTCCGGCTCGACAAGCCGATAGCCGTACGTCTCGATGGGGTGCCGCAGCCGGCGTGCCTCCAGCGTGCCGCAGCGCAGGGCGATCCGCTGCCCGTCCTCCTCGATCGGGGTGACCTGAAGCTCGGCGGTCTCGTAGAAGGAGGTCGCGTGCCGGAGCCGGGCGAAGTATTCGGCGCCGCCGGCCGGGAAGTGCACGGCGACCGGGTGCGGAACCCGGTCCAGGGAGAGGCGCTGGATGGTGCCGGGCAGGCCGAGGCAGTGGTCGCCGTGGAAGTGGGTGACGCAGATCCGGGTCAGGTCGCTGGCCGTGACCGTGGTGTAGAGGAACTGGCGTTGGGTGCCCTCGCCCGGGTCGAAGAGGATCACCTCGTCGTCCCAGCGCAGCACGTACCCGTTGTGGTTGCGCTGACGGGTCGGCGCCTGGCTGGCCGTTCCGAGGATCACCAGCTCGCGCATGGACATCGCCGCTCCCCCGGATATGGAGCGACCCCCGGGGCGCTCCGCGCTGGTGCGCGGGCCGGCTGGACTTGGCCGGCACCCCGGGGGTCGGGTGGCTGTCGTGGATTCGCCGCACCGCTGCCACACGGTCTCGACGATGGTGCTGGTGCCCGCCTTGCGGCGGACCGTTCACTGTCGAGGACAGCGGCTAGCTGACAGCCACCTCACGAGTCCGATTGCTATACAAGTCTGGACCACCTCCTTTCACGTGTACGGCCACGTTATCGAGTCTCCGGCGGGGTCTGCAACGGATTTCGATCACAGGGCCAAACGGGAATGCCCGGCCGCCTTGTCGGCGACCGGGCATTACGTGTGTGCGGGAGGTGGTGGTCAGCCGGCGGTACGGGCCACGCCGACCGGGCAGCTCAGCCCGTTCGGGCCGTGGTTGCAGTAACCGTTCGGGTTCTTCGTCGGTGCCAAGTACTGCTGGTGATAGTCCTCGGCAAAGAAATAATCGCCGAGCGGGGCGATCTCGGTGGTGATCTCACCCTTGCCGGCTCGCGTGACGATCGGCTGGAAGGCGTCCCGGGACGACTCGGCGGTGGCCCGCTGCTCGTCGGTGGTGGTGTAGATCGCCGACCGGTACTGGGTGCCCACGTCGTTGCCCTGGCGCATGCCCTGGGTCGGGTCGTGGTTCTCCCAGAAGACCTTCAACAGATCCTCATAGGTGATCTTGCTGGGGTCGTACACCACCTGGACGACCTCGGCGTGCCCGGTGCGGCCGGAACACGTCTCCTCGTACGTCGGGTTCTTGGTGCTGCCGCCCGCGTAGCCGGCGGAGGTGGTGTAGACGCCGGGCAGCGTCCAGAACAGCCGCTCGGCCCCCCAGAAACAGCCCATGCCGAAGACCGCGACCTGTAGGCCCTCCGGGAACGGGCCCTTCAGCGGGGTGCCCAGCACCTCGTGGCGATCGGCGACCGGCATGGCGATCGAGCGGCCAGGCAGGGCCTGGTCGGGCGAAACCATCTCGGCGTTCATGCGACGCAAAAACACGGTGGGGATCTCCTCTCGTACCTCTCCCAGCGTGTAACACCGGAGGGTCTAGCTTCCTTACCCGCGTGACAGTGAGTCAGGCCCCACCGGGGAGCGCCGCCGCGATCCGGTCTGCGTACGCCTGGGCCTCGGTGTCGTCGGCGTACCGGGTGCGTGGCCAGAAGAAGCCGCGCAACCCGTCGCCCTTCGTCCGCGGAACGACGTGTGTGTGCAGGTGGGGCACTGACTGGGACACCTTGTTGTTCATCGCCACGAACGTCCCACCGGCCCCGAGACCGGTCTCCACGGCCACCGCCAGTCGCCGGACCAGCGCGAAGTAGCCGGGCAGCAGGTCCGCCGGCAACTCGGCAAGGGTCACCAGGTGGACTCGCGGCACCACCAGCACGTGCCCCTTGAACACCGGCCGGGTGTCCAGGAACGCCACCCCGTCCGGGGTGTCGGCGACCCGGACCGCCGGCACCTCACCCGCCACGATCCCGCAGAACACGCAACCGCTCATCGGCTCAGGCTATGCCGACGGTCCGACGGATCACGGTGCCCCCCACGCCGGCATCGACTGTGATAGTCATTGACCGGTCTGGATAAGCACACGGGGGCAACGTGCTGTCGCGACAGTGACGCCCGGCCGGTCGGCCGAGGCGGGCTGTCGCCTGGACGGCGCCCTCACGGCGACGATCTGTTCCTTGCTGCGGCCTCAGGACCCCGGGCCGTCGTGGGTTCGGGTCGTCGACACTCCGAAAGGACGCACCTTTGCAGATCAGAAGAGGTCCGACCCTGGCGCTGGCCGCCCTGACCGTCGGGCTGCTGACCGCCACGATCTCGACCCCCGCGCAGGCGGCTCCCGCGCAGACGGCCACCCCGCTGTCGCTGCCGGGCGTCGCCGACGTGGTGTCGGCCGGTGACCGGGTCTTCGTCAGTGGCGGCTACTCCTCGACCGAGGTCGTGGTGACCAGCGCGACAGGCACGGTGGTCGGCACCCTGTCCGGGCTGCCCGGCCCCAGCGACCTGCTGCTCAGCGCCGACCGGCAGACGCTCTACGTGGCGCTGCCCAGCGCCAACGCCATCGCCGCCTTCAACACCGGGTCGCTGACCGAGTCGGCCCGGTACGACACCGGCGCGGGGGAGTGCCCGTCGTCGCTCGCGTTGACCGGGCGGTACCTGTGGTTCGGTTACGGCTGTGACCAGTGGGGCGGCAACATCGGCCGGATCGACCTGGGCCGGCAACCGGCAGTGGTGACCACCGGGGTGGCCACCGGTCAGGACTTCTACGACGCGCCGCTGCTGACCGCCGCCAGCCAGAACCGTTCGGTGCTGCTGGCCGGGCAGCCCGGGCTGAGCCCCGCGTCGGTGTACGCGTACACCATCGGCACCGGGGGCACACTGAGCGCGCCCAGGGAGAACGAGTTCATGGCGGTCGGCAGCAACCTGCGCGATGTCGCGCTCGACCCCACCGGCACCACCGTCTTCACCGCGTCCGGTGCCCCGTACGTGGTGCAGGCGTTCCCGTTCGCCGACATCAGCACCCCGTCGGTGACCTATCCCACCGGTGCGTACCCGAATGCGGTCGAGGTGTCCCGCGACGGCACCAAGATCGCCGGCGGGGCGGACGCCTCCTACGACCCGGACGTCTTCCTCTTCCGGGCCGACGGCACCGAGTTGGCCCACTTCGAGCTGAACGACGATCTCAGCCCGGGTGCGCTGGCCTGGGCACCGAACGGAGCCCGGGTCTACGCGGTCTCCTACGACTGGACCGGGGACCACCCGGTCACCCTGCACGTCCTGCCCGTTCCGGCCGGCTGACCGGCCCGCCGACCCTGGTCGGCCAGCGCGGGGCCGGGCCGGACGGTCCGGCCCCGCCGGGGAGCGCGGGTTCCGTTCCGGCCATCTCCGGCGGGCACTAGCCTCACCAGCATGAACCACGGCTTCGAGACGCTCGCCATCCACGCCGGTCAGGACCCCGAGGCGCGGACCGGCGCGGTGATCCCACCGATCTACCAGACCAGCACGTACGCCCAGGACGCCGTCGGCGCGCCCCGGCTCGGCTACGAGTACAGCCGCTCCGGCAACCCGACCCGGGACGCCCTCCAGGAGTGCCTGGCGGCGCTGGAGGGCGGGTCGGTGGGGCTCGCCTTCGCCAGCGGCCTGGCGGCGGAGGACGCCCTGCTGCGGGCCGTGTGCCAACCGGGTGACCACGTGGTGATCCCGGACGACGCGTACGGCGGCACGTACCGGCTCTTCGCCCGGGTCGCCCAGCGCTGGGGCCTGGAGTTCACCCCGGCCAAGGTCTCCGACGCGGCCGCGATCCGGGCCGCCGTGCAGCCCGGCCGCACGAAGATCGTCTGGCTGGAGACGCCGACCAACCCGCTGCTCGGCATCGCCGACATCGCCGCCCTGGCCGCCGTGGCACACGACGCGGGCGCACTGCTGGTGGTGGACAACACCTTCGCCTCGCCGTACCTGCAACAGCCGATCGCGTTCGGCGCGGACGTGGTGGTGCACTCCACCACCAAGTACATCGGTGGGCACTCCGACGTGGTCGGCGGTGCGCTGGTCGTCGCGGACGCCGCGCTCGGCGAGGAGTTGCGCTACCACCAGAACGCGATGGGCGCGATCAACGGCCCCTTCGACGCCTGGCTCACCCTGCGCGGCATCAAGACCCTCGGGGTACGCATGGACCGGCACTGCGACAACGCCGAGCGGCTCGCCGCGTACCTCGACGGGCACGCCGAAGTGGCCCAGGTGCTCTACCCCGGGCTGCCGTCGCACCCCGGTCACGAGGTGGCCGCCAAGCAGATGCGCCGGTTCGGGGGCATGATCTCGTTCCGCGCCGCCGGTGGGGAGGAGCACGCGGTGGACATCTGCAACCGCACCAAGCTCTTCGTGCTCGCCGAGTCGCTGGGCGGTGTGGAATCCCTGATCGAGCACCCGGGTCGGATGACACACGCAAGTGCTGCCGGCTCGCCGCTTGAAGTTCCCGGCGATCTCGTGCGACTGTCTGTCGGCATCGAGACGGTCGACGACCTACTCGCCGATCTGGAGCAGGCGCTGGGCTGACCGCTGGGAAGGATGGCCGTGCAGGACATCATGGCGACCTGGGTCGGAGCGACCGCCAAGCAGATCGCCCGGGGCGTACGCCGAGGTGACGTGTCGGCCACGCAGGTCGTCGCCGACCACCTGGAGTACATCTCCCGTGCCGACGGTGAGCTGGCGGCGTTCCGCGCCGTACGCGGCGGCGAGGCGATCACCGAGGCGGAGAAGGTCGACGAGCAGGAGGACCTGGCCAACCTGCCACTGGCCGGGGTGCCGGTGGCGGTCAAGGAGAACACTCCGGTCGCCGGTCTGCCCACCTGGAACGGGTCGGCGGCGGCACGCAGCGACGTCGCGGAGGCCGACCACGAGGTGGTCCGCCGGCTCCGCGGCGCCGGCGCGGTGATCCTCGGTGTGACCCGGATGCCGGAGCTGGGGCTGTGGGCGGTCACCGACGACGACAACGCGGTGACCCGCAATCCGTGGGACAGCACGCGTACCCCCGGCGGTTCCTCCGGCGGCGCGGCCGCCGCGGTGGCCGCCGGGCTGGTGCCGATCGCGCACGCCAACGACGGTCTCGGCTCGATCCGGACCCCGGCCGCCTGTTGCGGGCTGGTCGGGCTCAAGCCCGGCCGGGGCGTGGTGCCCTGCCAGCTCGGCGCGGACGACTGGTTCGGCCTGACCGAGCACGGCGTGCTGACCAGCACGGTCGCCGACGCCGCGGTGGGTTTCTCGGTGCTCGCCGGTCGGCGTCCCGAGAAGCTGGTCCCGCCGCAGCGGCTGCGGGTGGGTGTCTCGCTGCGTTCCCCGGTGCGGGGTGTCGCACCGGACGCGCCCAACCGGGACGCGGTCGCCGCCGCCGGTCGGCTGCTCGCCGCCGCCGGGCACGACACGGTGCCCGCCGATCCGGTCTATCCCACCGCGCTGGGTCTACAGGGCATCGCCACCTGGCTCGCCGCCGCCGCCGCCGACGTGCGGGCCGCCGGGTTGGACCGCCGTGGCCTGCAACGGCGTACCCGGCGGCACGTCGCGTTGGGCGAGTGGGCGCAGCGTCGCGGCTACGTGCGGGAGGCGGACCGGGCCGCGTGGCGGCAGCGGTCGGTCGACTTCTTCACCGACCACTCGGTCGACCTGCTGCTCACCCCGGCGCTGGCGACCGCGCCTCCGGAGGCGGCACGCTGGTCGGAGCGGTCCTGGCGGGCGAACATGACAGCCAGCATTCGGTACGCCCCGTACGGCGCACCGTGGAACATCGCCGGCCTGCCGGCGATCGTGGTGCCGGTCGGCCGCCGCCCGGACGGCCTGCCGGTCGCCGTGCAGATCGTCGGTCCGCCCGGCTCGGAGCTGCTGCTGCTCGGTGTGGCCGGCCAGTTCGAGATGGCCGCCCCGTGGGCACGCCACGCCCCTGGTTACCCCCGGGTCGGAACGGGGTCGCCGGCGGTCGCATGATCGTCTACGGTGTGCGCGCATCGTCGCGCTGACCGGGAGACCCCATGCGTTGCCAGACCTGCGGGGACACCACGTCCTCCGCGCACCACGAGTGTCAGCGTTGCCACACGCCGCTCGGCCAACCCGCCGTCACCCCGGGGCTGCCGACCTACTCCGTACGCGGCATCGGGCTGGCCGCCCGCATCGCGGTCGGCGCGACAGCCGTGCTGTACCTCCTGGTGGCACTCTCCCCGCTGCTCGGGTTGGCGATGGCCCGGCGGGCCCATGCCGACGCCGATCCGGATCTGCTGCTCGGTGCGGTGGTCATCGAGTTGCTGGTGGTGCTGCCCATGGTGGCGGCGTACCTCACCGCCGCCGTGCTGGTGATCATCTGGACGTGGCGGGCGCGGAAGAACACCGACGCGTTCCCGGGTGCGCTGCCGACGCTCGGCGCCGGGTGGGCGATCGCCGGTTGGCTGGTGCCGTTCGCGAACTTCGTGGTGCCGGCCCGCGTGGTGGGCAACGTGGCGCGGGACAGCCTCTGGCGGCGGGTCACCCCGCCCCTGGTGGTCGTCTGGTGGAGCTCCTGGCTGGTGTTCCTCGTCGGCGAACGGTTGGCCAGTCGCCTCGACAGCCGAGCCTACGACGACCTGCCGAGGGACCCCGCCACCGCTGGGGACTACCAGGCGTACGTCGACTACTACCGGGACTCACTCCTTCACAACGCGGTGCCGGCGGTGGCCTGTGTGCTCGCCGCAGTGACGTTCTACCTGCTGATCCAGCGGATCTCCGCCGCACAGGAGGCCCGCATCGCCCGCGCACAGCCCGCGTGGCCGACCGCCCCCGGCTGGCCGGCGGTTCAGACCTGGCCGGCGGCTCCGCCCGTGGGTCCGGCGGTTCCGCCCGTGGGTCCGGGGGCCCCGCCCGTCCGTCCGGGGGCCCCGCCCGGGGCATGATCGACACGGGATTGCGGAAACCGCGCTGTCCACACGAGGTTGATACCGCGGTTTCGGTGATGTTGAGTGGATCAACCGGTGCGGGGCTTTGCCGGAAGCGGTGTCGCCGCAGAGGGCTCCGGAGGCGGGTGGCACGATCGGGGCATGACGGAACTGGTCGGTCTTGACGACGTGCGGGCTGCACGGGAGTTGCTCGCCGGTGTCATCCGGACCACCCCGCTGGAGCCCTCCCGTCCGCTCAGCGCGGCACTGGGCGGGCCGACCTGGCTCAAGTGCGAGAACGTGCAGCGCGCCGGCTCGTACAAGGTGCGCGGCGCGTACGTGCGGATCTCCCGGTTGTCGGCGGCGGAGCGGGCGCGCGGCGTGGTCGCGGCGAGCGCGGGCAACCACGCGCAGGGCGTGGCCCTCGCCGCGGGCCTGGTCGGCACGCACGCCACAGTCTTCATGCCGGTCAACGCGCCGCTGCCGAAGGTGGCCGCCACCAAGGGGTACGGCGCGCAGGTGGAGTTGGCCGGCAACACCGTCGACGAGTCACTTGTCGCCGCGCACACGTACGCCGAGCGCACCGGTGCGGTGCTGATCCACCCGTTCGACCACCCGGACGTGATCGCCGGCCAGGGCACCGTGGCGCTGGAGATCCTCGAACAGTGCCCGGACGTCAAGACGATCATCACCGGGGTCGGTGGCGGCGGTCTCATCTCGGGCATGGCCGTCGCCGTGAAGGCGTTGCGGCCGGACGTCCGGATCATCGGCGTCCAGGCGGCCGGCGCGGCGGCGTTCCCTCCCTCGCTGGTGGCCGGGGAGCCGGTCCGGCTGCCCGCCTTCTTCACCATCGCCGACGGCATCGCGGTCGGCCGGCCCGGCGAGATCACCTTCAACCACGTGCGCAAGCTCGTCGACGAGATCGTCACGGTCTCCGAGGAGGACATCTCCCGGGCTCTGCTGATGCTGTTGGAGCGCGGTAAGCAGGTGGTCGAGCCGGCCGGCTCGGTCGGCGTCGCCGCGCTGCTGGCCGGCGTGGTCGAGGTGGAGACGCCGGTGGTCGCGGTGCTCTCCGGCGGCAACATCGACCCGCTGCTGATGCTCCGGGTGATCGAGCACGGTCTGGCCGCCGCGGGTCGCTACCTTCGGGTGACCGTGCGCTGCTCGGACCGGCCGGGACAACTCGCGTCGCTGCTCAGCCAGATCGCCGAGCACCGGGCCAACGTGGTGGACGTGGAGCACCAGCGGGCCAACCCGCACCTCAGCCTCGGCGAGGTCGAGGTGGCGTTGTCGGTGGAGACCCGGGGCGTGGAGCACTCGGACACGCTGATCAGCGCGTTGCGGGCCAGCGGCTACCAGGTGGTCTTCGCCGCCGAGGCGTGACACCGGTGGGTGCCACGCCTCGGGGCGGTGCGTCTGGGTTTGCGGTGCAGCCGGCGACGTCAGCCGGAGAACGGCTCGAAGCTGACCACTGTCACCTTGATGTCGGCGCCGCTGGGGGCCGTGTAGGTGCAGGTCTGCCCCGGCCGGCCGCCCAGGATCGCCTTGCCGAGCGCGGACTCGGGGCTGTAGACGGTCAGGTCGGTGGTGGCCGCGATCTCCCGCGAGCCGAGCAGGAAGGTCTCGGTGTCGTCGGCGTCGTCGTCGAAGTAGATCGTCACGACCATGCCGGGTGACACCGCGTCCGCTGCCGGCGCTCCGCCGACCTTCGCGGTGCGCAGCAGCTCCTGCAGGTAGCGGATGCGACCCTCGGCCTTGCCCTGCTCCTCGCGGGCAGCGTGGTAGCCGCCGTTCTCCCGCAGGTCGCCCTCTTCACGCCGAGCGTTGATCTCGGCAGCGATCACCGGGCGGTTGGCGATGTGCTCGTCGAGCTCGGCCTGGAGACGGTCGTGCGCGTCCTGGGACAGCCAGGTGGCGGGCGCCTCGTTGCCAGTGGACACAGGCGTTCTCCTCAGTTGTGCGTGGCTGGCTGACAGGTGAACTACCAAGTTACCAGTGCGGTACGACACAGCGTGTCGGCCATCACCGCGGGTGTCCGGATCCGACACCGCGGGTAGGCGCCCTCCGAGCCCGGTGGCGAAGGCTGTTTGGGCAGCTCAGGCTGGGGGTCGACAGCGCAGAACCTCGCCGATGAACGGCCGCGCGGTGGTGGTGAGGCGGTGTCGGGTCGTCACGTGCCGGTTGCCGGGCTGCGCGGTCACGGTGATCTGGTCACGGGCCACCTCGACACCCGCGCGGTCGCGGGCGCGCAGCACGCAGAGCGCCGATCCGCCCGCCGGAACTGTCACCCGAAAGTCGACCACCACCTGCGTGTCCGTGATGTTGGTGTAGGTGATCACCTGGGCGTCGTAGACCGGGTCGCCGTACTGGCGGTAGAGCCGCACCGAGATCACGGTAAGCGTTCCCACGAGCGCCAGCAGCACCAACGCGGCCAGCAGGCTACGACGGCGTTCTCCGCCGGGCGCCCGGCGACGGCCGTAGCGTCCGGCCGGGAAAACCGGAGCGCCGGCTGAAATTGTGGCGTGCGTCTCGGTCACCGGCGGGTATCTCCTGGCGTTGTTGTCGGCGGCGTCGGCAAGAATGACAGAGTCCATCCTCCCACCCGGTCCAGAGGCAGGAATGGCAGGTCGCGACCTGCGGTGCTGGCCGGCGACAGGGTGCGGTGAGCAGAGCAACGATCCCGGCAGGTCAGCCGGTCGAGCCCGGTCGGGTCCACCGTCCGGCACAGACGAGGAGTGCCAAAGTTGGCAGAGCAGCTGCGACTCATGGCCGTGCACGCGCACCCGGACGACGAGTCGAGCAAGGGTGCGGCGACCATGGCCAAATATGTCGCCGAGGGCGTGGATGTCCTGGTCGTGACGTGCACCGGCGGGGAGCGCGGCAGCGTGCTCAACCCCAAGCTCGACCGCCCCGACGTCTGGGCCAACATTGGCGAGATCCGCCGCGCCGAGATGGACGCCGCCCGGGCGATCCTCGGTGTCGAGCAGGCCTGGCTCGGCTTCGTCGACTCCGGGCTGCCCGAGGGTGACCCGCTGCCGCCGCTGCCGGAGGGTTGTTTCGCCCTGCAGGACGTCGAGGTGGCCGCCGGCCCGCTGGTGCGGCTGATGCGCGAGTTCCGTCCGCACGTGGTGACCACGTACGACGAGGAGGGCGGCTACCCGCACCCGGACCACATCATGTGCCACAAGGTGAGCGTGGCCGCGTTCGAGGCCGCCGGTGACCCGGAGCGCTACCCGGAGCTGGGCGCGCCCTGGCAGCCGCTGAAGCTCTACTACGACATCGGCTTCTCCAAGGCCAAGATCATGGCGCTGCACGAGGGCATGCTGGCCGCGGGCAAGGAGTCGCCCTACGAGGAGTGGCTCCAGCGCTGGGAGGACCGTCCGGACAAGGGCCCGCGGATCACCACCCGGGTGGAGTGCTCCGAGTTCTTCCCGGTCCGCGACGACGCGCTGCGCGCCCACGCCACCCAGGTCGACCCGGACGGCTTCTGGTTCCACGTTCCGATGGAGTTGCAGCGCCACGCCTGGCCAACCGAGGATTTCCAGCTCGCCCGCTCGGTGGTCGACAGTCCGCTGCCCGAGTCTGATCTCTTCGCGGGGGTGCGGGAGACGGCGCACGCACGCTGATTCCGGGCGGAGCTACCCTGGTAACCAACCGCACATCGGAGGAACGCCATGCTGACCGCTGCCCAGGTGCTCGCGGAGAACAACTTCGGAGACACCCGCACGGGTGGTCTGGCCGGGCCGATGGGCCTTTTCCTCATCCTGCTGCTGGCCGCCGCGACCATCCTGCTGATCCGCAACATGAATTCTCGGCTGCGCCGCCTACCGGACCGGTTTCCGCAGCAGACCGGGCCGGTCGACTCGACCAGGGTCGATGCCGCAGTCGTCGATCCGACAGACGGGACCGGCGGGCGTGATTCCTCCGCCCCTGGTCCCAATGGGCACCAGCAGCACCGGAACGGGTAGCCCGCACGTGAATCACGCCGAACCGGGTGGTCGCCCCCTGTTGCGACCACCCGGTTTGGCTTCGCCTTCCGCCGGGGGACCAAAAGTCTCCGAGCCGTGTGCGGAAGGGGGCGCCGATGACCAGCACAGCACCGGCCGCCCGCCGTATCGCGGGTCGGTCGGCTGACGGGGGAGGTCGATGACCTCCGGTCCGGCCGGCGCTCCGTTCGACCGGCTCGGGGTGCGGGGCACCCCAGGCCGCCTGCTCGTGCTCACCGCCGCCGTCACCGTGACCGCCCTGGTCGCCTCCGCGGTCGGGTTGACGCTTCCCGCCCGGCTGCCGGCCGACGACCTCCTCGGTGGGCCGGCCCGATTCGGCATCGCGGTCGCCGTCCTCGCTCTCGCCCAGCTCGCTCGGCTGCGGTTCCGGTCGGCCGCGGGCATGGTCAGCATCACCTGGGGCGAGGCGGCGTTGATCGTCTGCCTCTACCTGACACCGGCCGGCTGGTTGCCGTCCGCCACGCTGCTCGGCACCGGCCTGGCCTGGACGGTGCTCTCCCTGCACACCGACCGCCGTCCGGCCCTGGAGATCGTCCGGATCGCCGCGTCGCTGGCCGCCGCGTCGGCACTTGCCGTCTCCGTGGCCACCGCGCTGGGGCGGCCGTTACTCGCCCCGCCCACCCCGATGCTGGCGTTGGCCGTGATCGCCGGGTCGGTGACCTACCTCCTGGTGACCGCCTGGCTGGGCGGGGTGACGTTGGGCCTGCGGCACGGGCTGCCGATCGGGCCGCCGCTGCTCGCCGCGCTGCGCGGCAAGCTGCTGATGTTCGTCGGCAACGTCGCGGTCGGTCTGGTGGTCGTAGCCCTGTTGGAGCTCGACGCGCGCTGGTTGCTGTTGCTCCCGCCGCTGCTGTGGTTGCTGCAGCAGACCTACCGCTACCGGCTGCGCTCCGATCAGGAGCGTCGCACCTGGCGAGCCTTCGCCGAGGCCACGGCGGCCCTCAACCAGCTCGACGAGCGGGGCGTGGCCAGTGCGGCGGTCACCGGGGCGCTGACGCTGTTCAACGCCGAGCTGGTGGACGTCGAGGTGGCTCGTACCGAAGGCCGGTGGCACCGGTACCGGGGAGACGCCACCGGCCAGTTCGTCGACCGGGAGACGGGCCCACCGGACCGGCCCGAGCCGGACGAGCACGAGCTGAGCCGGGCGCTGTCCGTCGGTGCCGCGCCGGTCGGTCGGCTGCGGGTCCGGTTCCCCCGCTCTGCCCCGCCCAACGCCCGGGAACGCGACGCGGTGGCCGCGTTCGGCGACGCGCTCGCCGCCGCCCTGCACGACGCCGCGACGCACCGAGAGCTGCGACTGGTCACCGCCCGTTCGTCGTACGAGGCGGTGCACGACCCGCTCACCGGGCTGGCGAACCGGGCGGCGATGCTCGGCAAGGGCGATCAGTCGCTGCGGCAGCTCGCGCACGATCATCCGGTGGCACTGCTGCTGTTGGACATCAACCAGTTCAAAGAGGTCAACGACACCCTCGGTCACGCCGCGGGTGACCAACTGCTGCGGCTGACCGCGAACCGGCTCAACGTGCTGGCCCGCCCCGGCGATCTGCTCGGCCGCCTCGGCGGCGACGAGTTCGCGCTGCTGCTCACCGCGGTGCCGGTGCTCGGCGACCGAGCCGCCCCGATGGCGTACGCACTGCGTCAGGCCCGCGAGATCGCCGAGCGACTGGCCGCGCCGACCGAGGTGGCCGGCGTCCGAATGTCGATCGAGGTCTCCGTGGGGGTGGTGGTGGCCGATGCCGGCACCGCCGACCTGACCGAGCTGCTGCGCCGGGCCGACATCGCGATGTACCAGGCCAAGGAGGGCGGCGGCAACGTCGCCGCGTACGACGGCACCCGCGACGCCGCCAGCACCGATCAGCTTGCCCTGCTGGCGGAACTACGCGAGGCGCTGAAGGTCGACGACCAACTGGTGTTGGCGTTGCAACCGGCTGTCGACCTGGCCACCGGCGCGCCCACCGGGGTGGAGGCGCTGATCCGCTGGCAGCATCCCCGGCGCGGGTGGCTGAGCCCGGCCGACTTCATCCGGCCGGTGGAAAACAGCGAGCAGCTCGGCACCTTCACCCGCTACGTGCTGGACAAGGCCCTCGGTGTGGCCGCCGGCTGGGCCCGGGAGGGCCTCGACGTCCCGATCTCGGTCAACCTGTCGGCGCGCAGCCTGCTCGACCCCCGCCTGCCGGCGGAGATCGCCGAGGCGCTGCGCCGCCATCAGGTGCCACCGCACCGGCTCGTCCTGGAGATCACCGAGACGGTGGTGATGAGCGAGCTGGAGGTCATCGACGAGGTGCTGGCCACGCTCCGGTCGATGGGCGTGCAGCTCGCGGTCGACGACTTCGGCACCGGCTTCTCGTCGCTGACCTTCCTCACCCGCATCGCGGTCGACGAGCTGAAGGTGGACCGCTCCTTCGTGATCCGGATGGCCGACTCACCGGAGGCCGCCGCGATCGTCCGGACGACAGTGGGCCTCGCCCACGAGTTGGGGCTGCGGGTGGTCGCCGAAGGGGTGGAGACCGCCGAGCAGCGGATGGCCCTGGCCGAGCTGGGTTGCACCTCCGCGCAGGGCTACCACTTCTTCAAGCCGATGCCGGCGGACAAGATCAGTGCGGTGCTGGGGTCGCTACGGGACTCGGCGGAGTCGAACGTGTTCCGGCTGCGCGCCGACGGCGCCTCCTGACGGTCTCCGGGTGGAGCCCGCGCGATCCGCGGCGGGGCTGGTTATGGTCGTCAGGTGAACCGACTCGTCGACGCCACCAGCCCGTACCTGCTCCAGCACGCCGACAACCCGGTCGACTGGTGGCCCTGGTCGGACGAGGCGTTCGCCGAGGCGAAACGGCGCGACGTGCCGGTGCTCATCTCGGTGGGTTATGCCGCCTGCCACTGGTGTCACGTCATGGCGCACGAGTCGTTCGAGAACGAGCAGGTCGGCGCCCTGATGAACGACAACTTCGTGTCGATCAAGGTGGACCGGGAGGAACGCCCGGACGTGGACGCCGTCTACATGACCGCGACCCAGGCGATGACCGGCCAGGGTGGCTGGCCGATGACCGTCTTCGCCACCCCGGACGGCACACCGTTCTTCTGCGGCACCTACTTCCCGCGGCCCAACTTCGTCCAGTTGCTCCAGTCGGTCACCACCGCCTGGCGGGAGCAGCGCGAGGCGGTGCTGGGCCAGGGTGCCGCGGTGGTCGAGGCGATCGGTGGCGCGCAGGCCGTGGGTGGCCCCACCGCCCCGCTGGACGCGCCGCTGCTCGACGCCGCGGCGGGCAGGCTGGCCGGTGAGTACGACGCGACGAACGGCGGCTTCGGTGGCGCCCCGAAGTTTCCACCGCACATGAACATGCTCTTCCTGCTGCGTCACCACCAGCGCACCGGTGACCCGCGCAGCCTGGAGATCACCCGACACACCGCCGAGGCGATGGCCCGGGGCGGCATCTACGACCAGCTCGCCGGTGGGTTCGCCCGCTACTCGGTGGACGCGCACTGGACGGTGCCGCACTTCGAGAAGATGCTCTACGACAACGCGCTGCTGCTGCGGGTCTACACCCAGGTGTGGCGGCTCACCGGTGACCCGTTGGCCCGTCGGGTGGCCCGCGACACCGCCCGCTTCCTCGCCGACGAGCTGCACCGGCCGGGGGAGGGTTTCGCGTCCGCGCTGGACGCCGACACCGAGGGCGTCGAGGGGCTTACCTACGCGTGGACTCCCGCGCAGCTCGTCGAGGCGTTGGGCGAGGACGACGGCCGCTGGGCCACCGACCTCTTCGCCGTCACCGAGGAGGGCACCTTTGAACACGGCATGAGCGTGCTCAGGCTCGCCCGGGACGTCGACGACGCCGCGCCCGAGACCCGGGCCCGCTGGCAGCAGGTGGTCGGGCGGCTGCTCAGTGCCCGGGACACCCGCCCGCAGCCGGCGCGCGACGACAAGGTGGTGGCCGCCTGGAACGGGTTGGCGATCACCGCGATCGTCGAGTTCCTCCAGGTCGCCGCGTTGTCCGCCTCCCCGCAGGACGAGGACGCCAACCTGATGGAGGGCGTCACCATCGTCGCCGACGGCGCGCTGCGTGACGCCGCCGAGCACCTGGCCGCCGTACACCTGGTGGACGGCCGGCTGCGCCGGGTCTCCCGCAACGGCAAGGTCGGCGATCCGGCCGGTGTTCTGGAGGACTACGGCTGTGTGGCCGAGGCCTTCTGCGCGCTGCACCAGCTCACCGGCGAGGGCCGTTGGCTCACGCTGGCCGGTGAGCTGCTGGACGCCGCCCTGGCACACTTCGCCGCGCCCGGTGGTGCCTTCTACGACACCGCCGACGACGCGGAGCGGCTGGTCGCCCGCCCGGCCGACCCGACCGACAATGCCACCCCGTCCGGCCGGTCGGCCCTGATCGCCGGGCTGGTGGCGTACGCGGCGCTGACCGGGGAGACGCGTTACCGGGAGGCCGCCGAGGCGGCGCTCGCCACGGTCGCGCCAATCGTCGGGCAGCACCCCCGGTTCGCCGGGTACGCGGCCATGGTCGGCGAGGCGCTGCTCTCCGGGCCGTACGAGATCGCCGTGGCGACCGACGACCCGGCCGGCGACCCCCTGGTGGCCGCCGCTCACCGGCACGCCCCGCCCGGGGCGGTGGTCGTCGCCGGGCGTCCGGACCAGCCCGGTGTGCCGCTGCTCGCCGACCGGCCGCTTGTCGACGGGCGGTCCGCCGCGTACGTCTGCCGGGGTTTCGTCTGCCAGCGGCCGGTCACCTCGGTGGAGGAGCTGGTCGCCGAGCTGGGCTGAGCGCACAGTAGTTGCCCACGTCGCACGCCGGGTGGCCGCCGCGGCGCTTCCGGGGCGGGTCGCCGGCCCACCGGGTGGACGTGCCGAGGGCCCGGATAGGCTGGCCGCGCTATGGATTCCCGTACCGGTCTGCCTGTTGTCGGCATGGTGGGTGGTGGCCAGTTGGCCCGGATGACCCACCAGGCCGCGATCGCCCTCGGCCAGTCACTGCGTGTGCTCGCGACCGCCCCCGAAGACGGCGCGGCGCTGGTCGCCGCCGACGTCCAGTACGGCGACCACACCGACCTGGCCGCCCTACGCACCTTCGCCAAGGGCTGCGATGTGGTCACCTTCGACCACGAGCACGTGCCCTCCGAGCACATCCGCACGCTGGCGGCGGAAGGGGTGACCCTCTATCCGCCGGCGGACGCGCTCCTGCACGCCCAGGACAAGCAGGTCATGCGGGAACGCCTGACCGAGTTGGGTGCGCCCAACCCGGCGTGGCGCCCGGTCGGCGAGCCCGCCGACCTGGTCGGCTTCGGTGCGCGGGTCGGCTGGCCGGTGGTGCTCAAGGCCGCTCGGGGTGGCTACGACGGTCGGGGCGTCTGGATGGTCGACGACGCCGACCAGGCCGCCGAGCTGGCAGCCACGCTGCTCGCCGGCGGCACCCGGCTGATCGTCGAGGAGCGGGTGCCGCTGCGGCGGGAGTTGGCCGTGCAGGTGGCCCGCTCGCCGTTCGGCCAGGTGGCCGCGTACCCGGTGGTCGAGACGGTGCAGCGGGACGGCATCAACGTGGAGGTGCTGGCCCCGGCACCCGACCTGGACGAGGAGCTGGCGGTCGCCGCCCAGCAACTCGCCATCGACCTGGCCACCGCGCTCGGTGTGATCGGTCTGCTGGCCGTGGAGCTCTTCGAGGTGCGTGACGAGGCCGGTCGGCCCGCGATCGTGGTCAACGAGCTGGCGATGCGCCCGCACAACTCCGGGCACTGGACCATCGAGGGTGCCCGGACCTCGCAGTTCGAGCAGCATCTGCGGGCGGTGTTGGACTACCCGATGGGCGACACCGCGTTGACCGCGCCGGTGGTGGTGATGGCGAACGTGCTGGGCGGCGAGCCGGGTGGGATGTCGATCGACGAGCGGTTGCACCACCTCTTCGCCGCCGAACCGGGTGCCAAGGTGCACCTGTACGGCAAGCAGGTGCGACCCGGCCGCAAGATCGGGCACGTCACGGTGCTCGGCGACGACCTGGACGACGTACGGGCACGGGCCGCACGGGCCGCCCGCTGGCTGCGCGAGGGGCACGAGTGACGTCCTCGGGCGAGAAGGAGACCCCGGTGACCACGGTCGGGCTGATCATGGGCAGCGACTCGGACTGGCCGACCATGCGGGCCGCCGCCGAGGTGCTGGACGACTTCGGCGTGGCGTACGAGGTGCGGGTGATCTCGGCGCATCGGACCCCGGTCGCGATGATCGAGTACGGCCGGGACGCCGCCGACCGGGGCCTGAAGGTGATCATCGCCGGGGCTGGCGGTGCCGCCGCCCTGCCGGGCATGGTCGCCTCGGTGACGCCGCTGCCGGTGATCGGTGTGCCGGTGCCGCTGAAGCACCTGGACGGCATGGACTCGCTGCTGTCCATCGTGCAGATGCCGGCCGGGATCCCGGTCGCCACCGTGTCGATCGGCAACGCCCGCAACGCGGGTCTGCTCGCCGTGCGGATCCTCGGCGCCAACGACGAAACCCTGCGCGCCCAGATGGCGACCTACCAACAGGACCTGGAAAAGCTGGTAGCAAAAAAGGAAGCCGCCCTCCAAGCAACACTCCCCTAACCCCTCCCGATCAGGCCGCAGCCGCGTCGATCATGGAGTTGTGGTGCCGGCAAGCAGGCACTACGGGGCTTTTGTCACCCACCACAACTCCATGATCGACACACGAGGGCGGTTGGTCCCGGAACCCGGACCACTCGCCGCGCCCACTCACGCAGACTGCCGTGACCCTCCGGTTTATCTCATGCCGCGTAGGGCGGTTTGTAGGCGTTCCTGGGCGCGGCGGCGGCGTTCGTTGCTCGCGCCGAGCACGAGGAGCAGGATGCCCACCGGAATGAGCACCAGCCACGGGCCGAGGCTGAACAGGGCGTGGATCGCGGTGATCGCGGTGACCGACGCGCCGACGATCACCGGTGCCTGCTGACGGCTGGACGAGCCGAAGATCAACACTGCGACCGCGCCGAGCAGCAGGAGCATCTGCCGCAGCGTGCTGGACTCGGTGGCCAGCACGATGGCCAACGTCGGCACGAAGGTGGCTACCAGTGCCGGCCCGTACGCCACCCAACTGCTCAGGTCCGGTCGGTGCCGCAGCTCCAGGACGCCAACGAGGAGGGCCAGCGCGGCGAACGGCAGCGTGTACGCCTCGGGCAGCGCCACCTCGGCGACCCGCATCAGGATCCACCACGCGGTGATCTCGCAGACCACCACCGCCCAGAACAGGATCCGGCGTTCCACCGGCCGGCGACCGGGCCGGGTCGCTGCCACGCCGAGGACCGCACCCCAGGCGGCCAGCAGGGCGGCGATGTGTCGGGGCGAGTCGAAGGCGAGCGCCAACGCGATGAGCGCCGCAGCGTACCCGGTCCATTCCACGGTGGAGGCTTCCCGCTGCGCCTCGGGGCGGCGCAGCCGAGGCAGGGTCGCGGCGAGCACCTGGAGGACCGCCCCCACGGCGAGCACTCCGAACGCGGACCAGACCGCGGCCAGCCCGGCGACCAGGCCGACGGTGAGGACGAAGAGCTGCGCCATGAGTGAGGCGAAGAGCCAGCCGAGGATGCGCGCCCGTTGGGTGGTGCCGAACAGGGCCGCCACCATGCCGACGCCGACACCGCTGCCGAGGGTGAACAGGGTCATGTGCCGGTCGGCCAGGCTGCCGGCGAGCCCGGCGCTGCCACCGGCCAGACCCATGACGAACACCAGCACCCGGGCCAGCCGCAGCGAGCGGGCCCGTTCGACGAGCGGCGGCGGTGGGGTCAGCGCGAGGCCGAGCATCGCGATGGTGAAGACGGAGAGCGCGGCAACGGTGCTGGCGGGCCAGGCCCAGCCCAGCGCGATGGGTGCGATCAGCAGCGTGACGGCGGCTCCGGGCAGCACCACCGGGACGGCACGGGAACGTCGACCACCGCTGAAGCCGGTGGCGGCGAGTGCCGCGGTCGCGGTGAGCAGCAGCGCCGTCAGCACGTGGGTCGGATTGACCACGTCCGGTGGTGGGGTGAGCAGCTCCGGCGGTGGGCCCTGCCAGATCCGGGTCAGGGTGCGGTGTGGCTCGACAAGCGCGGTGAACAGCGCGGGTGCGATCGAGACGAGGGCCAGGGCGGTCGGCAGGGCCGCCGCGGCCAGCGCACCCGCCGCCGGGTTGACCCGCCAACGGCGTCGCTCCGGGTCGTCCGGCAGTCGCCGTAGCGCGCCGTCGAGGCGTACCGCCCAGCGCCGGACCGGCTGGGCGGAGCCGGCGGGCGGCACGGTGGCCGCGCGGATCAGCTCGGCCAGCACGCCCAGCAGGGCGGCGGCGGCCGCGTAGACACCCGCGGGGAGGCCGGTGGGGATGGCGGCGAGGGCGCTGATGCTGGCCCCGCCGACCACCGCGACGCTGACCCAGGGCAGATATTGCGGCACCTGCCGGCGGACCGCGGCCACGGCGGCCAGGCCGAGGCTGGACGCGGCCAGCGCGGCGGTCAGCACCACCTGCGTCGAGTTGTCGAATTCGGCGGCCAGTGCCGCCACCGCACCGGGAAGGGCGAGCAACGCGCCACCGATCGCCGCGCCACCGATCAGCACCAGGTGCGGTGGCATCCCCTCGGTGTCGATGTCGGTCACCTGTGGGCCGGCCAGGACACGTGCCAGCATCGCCACCACCACGCCGATCAGCGCGATGCTGCCCAGGGCCAGTGCCGTGGTCCAGGGCCGGACCAGGCCGGCTCCGGCGGCGTGCAGCGCGACCACCCCGGCCACGGTCGCCCGGGACAGCCCGGCCCGCGCCTCCTCCGTGGCCACCGCGGCCATCCCGTAGACGGTGGCGACCATTCCGCCCACCAGCACCGGCGACCACCAGGCCAGATCGAACGCGGCCGGCGCGCCGATCGTGGCCAGCACCACGGCCCCGCCGGACACGTCCCACCGCCAGGGCGGGGGGAGCAGGATGCCGGCGGCGAGAGCCAACAGCGCCAGCGCGACGGGTGCCTGCCAGGTGGCGCCGCCCACGGGCGAGGCCGGCCAGCCGCTCAGGTCGCCCTGCCAGATCGGACCGGGCGTGGCCAGCACGCCGACCCCACCGCGCGCCGCCGACCAACCGGCGAGGACGCCGATGAGGAGACCGCCGACGGCGAGGCCGAGGATCGGCCCGCGTCGCCACTCCTCCGGCATGGTGCGTGCCCCCACGGCGACCACCAGGAGCAGGGCGGCGGCCACCGCCAACTGCCCGCCCGGGGCGAACACCGCCCCGATCCGCACCAGCGTGGCGATCAGGGCGGTGGTGACCGCCGCGGCGGCCAGGTCCGAGCCGTCGAGGGTGAGGTCGGCGCGACGGCCGGCGTCGATGGACGGGGCCAGGAAGAGCAGCACCGCCGCGACCAGCAGTAACGCGCCCACCCAGGCGTCGGCGACTGTCGCACCGGGCGCCCCGAACGCGGCGGCGGTGACCAGCAACGCGCCCAACCCGGTGCCGACCGACAGCGGTGCGGGGATGCGGCGCTGGGAGACCTGCACGATGGCCGCGTAGCCGAGGGTCACGCAGACCGCCAGGAAACTGGCCGCCAGGACCGGGACTGTCACCTCCCGGAGGCTGGCCGGGGTGGGGGTCGGGTCGATCGGCATGCTGGCGGCCACGAACGCGGCCACCGCACCGGGCAGCGCGAACGCCGCGCCTCCGGCGGCCCAGGCGGTGACCGTGTCGGAGGCGGCCGAGGCGATCCGGATCCGGGGTGCCAGCGCGACAAGCGTGCCGGCCGCGAACAGGGTGAGCAGGACCGCGGCGGTGAGGGCGGGGCGGGACAGGCTGGCGCCGGCGCCGAGCAGGCCCACCACGGCCGCCCCGATGGCGTGCGCCGCCGCGGCCCGGTCGGTGCGGGCGGAGAGGCCGATGACCCCGATGCCGATCGCGGTGACCACCATCGGCCAGGGCGCCATCGCCCAGCCGAGGCCGAGCGACGCCGGCACGGCCAACGCGGTCAGCGCCGCGCCGGCGACCGCGAACTCGCTGCGGATCTCCGTGGGCAGGGCCAGCACCGCCGCGATGGTGAGCAGGAACGCCGCGCCGGCCAACTGCCAGGAGGTCGGCCCGACGGCCGCCGCCAACTCGGCCGGATACCGGCCGAGGTCGGCATCCCAGGCGGGCAGTGCCGCCCGGACCGGTGCCAACCCGGCGCGTAGCGCGCCTCCGGCGACCACCAGCCCGCTGACGGTCAGCGCCACCGCCGAGGCGATCTGCGGGCCGCGGCGGGCCGCCTCGGGCACCGCACGCACGGCCAGCCCGGTCACCGTGATGACCGCCGCGATCAACAGCAGCGCACGACCCGGGTAGGCCACCGAGGCGATCCGACTGAGCGCGCCGATCACGGCGAGGGTGACGATGCCCGCCGCGACGTCGGGCAGCGGCGGTCGGCGCAGCACCAGCGCGCCGGCCAGCCCGACCATGGCGGCCAGCAGCAGCACCACCCCGGCGCCGGTCGCGGTCGGCACGGTCTGCGCCCGGAGGAGGGCGGTGGTCGCGTACGCCAGGGCGACCGCGACCGCCACCGCGTGCAGCAGCCAGGTCAGCTCGCGCAGGCCGGGAACCGGACGGGACGGTCGTGTGTCGGCGGAACCCGCGCTGGCGTCGATCAGCTCGGCGGCTTCCTCCGGGTCGCCCTCCGGCCGGGTCTCGGCGCCGCGCTGCCGGGGTGTCGACGTGGTGGTGTCCGAGGGCGGCAGGTCCTGCGGGACGGGGCGTTCCAGGGCAACGCCGGAGCGGGCCAGCCAGAGGTCGACGAGGGCGACCAGGGCCAGCACCAGCGCCCAGCCGCCCGGGCCGGTGATCCGGTCGTACGCCAGCAGCGGCAGCACCGGCTGCGCGGCGAGCACGGTGGCGAAGCGGGGCGCGCGCAGACCCGTCCAGCCGGCGTACCCGAACGCGACGGCGGCGGTGACCGCGAAGATCACCCCGGCGAAGACCGTGCCGGACGCGCCGCCGGCGCCGATCCGGTCCACGGCCCAGAGGGCGTTGCCGGCAAGCGGCACCAGCAGCAGGCCGACCGCGGCGATGGTCTCGGCGGTGGAGGTGAGCCCCCGGCGGGCCAGCGCCGGCGGGGCGAGCAGCATCAGCACGGTGGCCAGGAGCAGGATGCCGAGCCGGGCCAGTGCGTCCATCGAGCTGGTGGCGACCACGGCGAAGACCACCGCGGAGACCGCGAGCAGCAACGCGCCCAACCCGAGGGGGATGTTCTGTACCTCGCGTGACGAGGCCTCCGGAGGATGCTCCGGATCGTCCGCGTCCAGCCAACTCGCCCGCGGCGGCGGAGGCGGCGGGTCCTCCGGCGCGGGCGGAGTGCCCTGGCGGGGCACCCGGGGCGGCGCCCCGGTGGTGGCCGTCGGCGGCCGACGGCCGGGGCGGCGGCGGAGCACCCGGCGCGGCCGGGTGGCCTGCTTGAGTCGTTCCTCCCCGGCGTGCGCGAGGATGTCCCGCTGGAAGAGCGCGGCCTGCATCTTCGCGGCGATCTGCCGCTGCTCGCGGGCGATGGCGGCGTCGCGCGCCTTCATCTCCGCGATCGAACGCTCGATATCCGCGAGGTGCTCGACCCACTGCGGCTGGTCAGCCCCGCAATGCGGGCACTGGACGGCCGGCTTGATCTCCCGACCGCACGAGGAGCACTGAAAGGTCGCCACGACACCCCTCCACCCGCACTGTGGACTCCCACTGTCGCAGCATGCCCAAAGCTGGCGCGGATTTCGACTCTTGTCGGCGGGTCCGGGGCAAACAACGACACCGGCCGGCCACCGAGATGCTCGATGGCCGGCCGGCGAACGCCTGTCGATCAGGGGCGGCCCATGCCCCGGTACTCCCATCCGGCCTGGGTCCAGAGCGCCGAGTCGAGGCAGTTTCGACCGTCGACCACCTTGCGGCCGTTGACCAACTCACCGAGCGCGACCGGGTCGGCGTTGCGGAAGTCGGCCCACTCGGTGAGGACGCACACTAGGTCGGCGCCGGTGACCGCCTCGTTGATGCCGGTCTCGTAGGTCAACTCCGGCACCGCACGGCGGGCGTTCTCGGTGCCCTGCGGGTCGTACACGTGCACCTCGGCGCCGGCCTTGTGCAGCAGTGCGGCGACGGCGAGCGCCGGAGCGTCGCGGACGTCGTCGGTGTTGGGCTTGAAGGTCGCACCGAGCACGGCGATCCGGGTGCCGGAGAAGTCCGGACCGGCCGGACCGGAGCGGCGGCCGAGCAGATCCGCGGCGAGCTGCAACACCCGGGTACGACGGCGCAGGTTGATCAGGTCGACCTCGTGCAGGAAGCGCAGCGCCTCGCCGGCACCCAACTCCTGGGCGCGGGCCTGGAAGGCCCGGATGTCCTTGGGCAGACAGGCGCCACCGAAGCCGAGGCCGGACTGGAGGAACCGGTTGCCGATCCGTGGGTCGTAACCGATCGCGCGGGCCAGTTGGGTGACGTCGCCGCCGGAGGCCTCGCAGACCTCGGCCATCGCGTTGATGAACGAGATCTTGGTGGCCAGGAAGGCGTTCGCGGCGACCTTGACCAGCTCGGCGGTGGCGAAGTCGGTGACCACCAGCGGCACCTCGCGGTCCTCGGTGGCGGCCAGGTCGAACACGCCCTTGTGCGCGGCGTAGAGCATGCCGTTGGCCCACTCGCTCTTGACGCCGACCACGATCCGGTTGGGGCGCAGGACGTCGTCGACGGCGAAGCCCTCCTGGAGGAACTCGGGGCTCCACGCCACCTCGACGCCCAGGTCGAGGCGGGTGTGCTTGCCGACCAGCTGCTCCACCCACTCGGCGGTGCCGACCGGCACCGTGGACTTGCCGACGATCAGCGCCTTGCGGGTCAGGTGCTGCGCGAGGCTGGTGACCGACGCCTCGACGTACGACAGGTCGGCGCCCATCCCGTCGGCCCGCTGCGGGGTGCCGACGCAGATGAAGTGCACGTCACCGAAGTCGGCGGTCTCGGCGATGTCGGTGCTGAAGCGGAGGCGGCCGGCGGCGAGGTTGCGCCGCAGCAGCTCGTCCAGGCCGGGCTCGTGGATCGGCACCTGCCCGGCGTTCAGCATCGCGATCTTGTCGGCGTCGACGTCGAACCCGAGCACGTCGTAGCCCAGTTCGGCGTAGCAGATGGCGTACGTCGCACCGAGGTAACCAGTCCCCAGGAACGTCACCCGCGGCCGAGGCGCGCCCGAGGGCGGTGTCACCGCGGCGATGGCGGGGGTCGGCTGGATGGTGGGGTAGGGGATCGTCACGCCTGTCTTCTCCGCTCGCACTGGCGGCGCGTCGTCGCGTCGCATTCTGCTGCGGCGCCTGGCGGGGCACCGGAGGGGTGGCTCACTGTTGTCCTCCATCATTGCCCAGCGGCCTGGGTGCACCCTCATGCCCATACCTACGCGCCGGTAACATCACTTGAACTGCAGTCGCTAGTCTTCAGTCTGCGCGGTCGGCGGTCCGGAGTCGTCAGAGACTGCGCATGATAGCGGTGAAGGGGAGGGGCCAACATGGCCGCAGGCGAGTCGTTCGACGTCTACCAGTTGCCCGAGGAGCACCAGGCGATCCGGGAGGCCGCACGTGCCGTCTGCACGGCGAAGGTCGCCCCGCACGCCACCGAGGCAGACGAGACCGGGGAGTTCCCCAAGGCGTCCTACGAGGCGCTGCGGGCCGCCGACTTCCACGCCCCGCACATCCCCGAGGAGTACGGCGGTGCCGGCGCCGACGCGCTGGCCACCGCCATCGTGATCGAGGAGGTGGCCCGCGCCTGCGCGTCCTCCTCGCTGATCCCCGCGGTGAACAAACTCGGCACGATGCCGCTGTTGTTGTCCGGTTCCGAGGAGATCAAGCGCCGCTACCTGACGCCTGTCGCCTCCGGTGCGGCGATGTTCTCGTACTGCCTCTCCGAGCCCGAGGCGGGCAGCGACGCCGCGTCGATGACGACCCGCGCGGTTCGTGACGGGGATCACTGGGTGCTCAACGGCGTGAAGCGGTGGATCACCAATGCGGGCGTGTCCGAGTTCTACACCGTCTTCGCCGTCACCGACCCGACCGCCCGCTCTCGGGGCATTTCGGCATTTGTAGTCGAGAAGTCCGATCCCGGCGTGAGCTTCGGCGCACCCGAGAAGAAGCTCGGCATCAAGGGCTCGCCCACCCGCGAGGTCTACCTCGACAACGTGCGGATCCCCGCCGACCGGATGATCGGCGCGGAGGGCACCGGCTTCGCCACCGCGATGAAGACCCTGGATCACACCCGGGTCACCATCGCCGCGCAGGCCGTCGGGATCGCGCAGGGCGCGCTCGACTACGCCAAGGGGTACGTGGCCGAGCGTCGACAGTTCGGCAAGGCGGTTGCCGAGTTCCAGGGCGTCCAGTTCATGCTCGCCGACATGGGCATGAAGCTGGAAGCCGCCCGGCAGCTCACCTACGCGGCGGCCGGCAAGTCCGAGCGGGGCGACGCCGACCTTACCTACTTCGGCGCGGCGGCCAAGTGCTTCGCCTCCGACGCCGCCATGGAGATCACCACGGACGCGGTGCAGCTGCTGGGCGGTTACGGCTACACGCGGGACTACCCCGTCGAGCGGATGATGCGCGACGCCAAGATCACCCAGATCTACGAAGGCACGAACCAGGTGCAGCGGATCGTCATGGCGCGGGAGCTCCTGAAGGGCTGATGCGCTGCAGGTGCAGGCCGAGATCGATCGTGAGCTGTCGCCGCAGCGGGGCTAGGAGCTGTCCGTTCCATGGCGTAGTTGGGCGAAGGCCCGGTCCGCGTCGGTGACTGCCTCGGGCTGGACATCGCGTGCGGTCCGCCCGTCGGCGATCTTCTGCCAGTTGGTCCGGGCCAGTACGCGTTGAACCGCGATCACCTGGGCGGCTTGTAGTCGGGCCGCGATGCCTCGGTCGAGGACGGCGGCCAGCGCGTCCTCGTCGTCGAGCATGTACTGCATGAGTCGTCCCGCCAGGCTCGGTGTGGCGAACACCAGCCGGTGAAACGCCACCACCTCGGGGTGGTCGTTGAGGCCGGTGACCGGCTCAAAGCGTTCGAGGCCGGCCCGGAAGCGCCGGTGCAACGCCGTCAGCGGTGCCAGGTCGGACTGGCGGTCGCGTACCACGCGTGCGGCCTCGCCCTGGTGGTCCATGAACCGGTGCAGGATCAGGTCTTCCTTCGTCGCGAAGTAGCGGAACAGGGTCGGCTTCGACACCTCGGCCGCCGCGGCGATGTCGGACACCGACACCTGGTCGAAGCCGTTCGCCAGGAACAGCGAGATCGCCGCATCAGCGATCACGTCCCGGGTTCGCGCCTTCTTGCGGGCCCGCAGCCCGACCGGTTCGGTCACCCCGCCAAGGTAACATCCATTACCGGGTTGCATTTTTAACTCGGTAACGATTTGATCGGACCATGGAACAGACAGACACCCGCCGCGCCACGTCAGTGCTGGCGAGGTTGCCATGACACCTGTTGACGGACCTCGAGTGCTCGTCACCGGGGCGACCGGCCGGGTCGGACGCTCCGTGGTCGACCTGCTGACCGACGCGGGCGTGCCGGTCCGGGCCCTCGTGCGCCGTTCCGAGACGGCGGCGACGCTGCCCACCAACATCGAGATCGTCACCGGCGATCTCACCGTGCCCGAATCGCTCGACGCCGCGCTGGACGCCGTCAGTACGGTCTTCCTGGTGTGGACCGCCCCGCCGCAGAGCGCGGCGGCCGTCGTCGACCGGCTGGCCGCCCACGCACAGCGGGTCGTCTATTTGTCCGCGCCGCACCGGACCCCGCACCCGTTCTTCCAGCAACCGAACCCGATGGCGGCGCTGCACGCCGAGATCGAGCGGCTCATCGCCGGCGCCGGACTCGACTCGACGATCATCCGGCCGGGAATGTTCGCGTCGAACACCCTGCTCTGGTGGGCCGCCGCGATCCGTGCCGACAGCCCGGTCCGGTGGCCGTACGGCGCGGCCGAGACGGCCCCCATCGACGATAGAGACGTGGCTGCGGTCGTCGCGCGGACGCTGTACGAGGACGGACACGCCGGCGGCGACTACGTCCTGACCGGCCCCGAGTCCCTCAGTCAGGCCGAACAGGTAGACATCATCGCAGACGTCCTGGGCCGCCCGATCGCGTTCGAGGAACTGTCGTCCGACGAGTTCCGGCGCGAGACCCCGGAAGCCGCGCGCCCGGCGGTGGACATGCTGCTGGCCGCATGGAACGCCGCGATGGGGCAGCCGGCGTATGTCACCTCCACGGTGGCCGACATCCTCGGAACGCCGCCGCGAACGTTCCGGCAGTGGGCCGCCGACCACGCCGCGGCGTTCACCGAGGACCCCCACCCCACAAGCTGAACAATCCCACCGGGCCGCAGCAATCGAGCCGCCGCCCCGCGCTCCCAAGCAGATTGATCCTGGTCGCCCGAGCGCTGCACGGCCGGCAGATCGTGTTCCGCCGACCTCATCGGTGGGATCCTTGAGCGATCGTGTTCGACGAGCGGCCAACCGGTCGAGTGGATCGTGTCGGTCGACTTCCTCGGTGATCCTGTCGTCGGGCAGGCCGATGACCTGCGGTCGGCCGGACGTTCTTACCGTTTGTCGGTCGCATCTTCTCACCGATCTGTCGTTTTCTCGATGAGCGCGTTGGCCGGGCCCGCGCCGGCGGTCGTCGTGGTTCAACCGCGCGAGGGCTTCGAGGGTGTGGAGCCGCGCCATGACTTGGACGATGTCCGTTGCCCGTTAGCGGTTGCTTATCCGGAGGCGCTGTGCCGTTACGGGTAGCGTTGCCGACAACCCTGGCGGAGCGTCATGGCGACAGTTGCGTTGCGCGGCAACCGAAACATGCGGGTTGGCAGAGCAGGCGGTGGAAGCCACGGACCGCGTTGTCAGCCTCGTTGGCTGGCAGTGGTTGTTCGGCGATGCTGAAGATGCCGACGTTGCGGGCGATTGCGGGCGTTGACAATTCCGATGCCGGCCTCACGGCAGCGGCCTGTTGGTTAGGGCGGCACCGTGCCGATGGCTCGGTCGCCCATCTAGTGGCCTGGGGCTGGTCGGACTTGGCCGCGCTACGAAATAGACCAGTCCCGCGTGGTCGTCAATCCGACCGCAGCTCGCTCACGTACAGTGACGACTCGTGCTGCCGGGACTGCGCGTTATCTGCGGCAGATGTGCGCACCTGATCGAGCGGGCGTCTGGACGCAAGAATCACGGGTGCCGGGTCAGCACTGAGGGCCGTCCAGACGTGCTGGCCAACGAGTCCCGACAGTGCCCGCAATGCGGCTTTTCCGCATAGGGATGTGTTCACAGGTGTGCGCCGCCGGTGGCGTCGAGATGCTGGCCGGTGACCCAGCGGGCCTCGTCGGAAGCGAGGAAGGCCACCACGTCGGCGATGTCGGCGGGTTGGCCGACCCGGTTGAACGCGGAGAAGGAGCCCCAGAAAGCGAGTTGTTCGGGGTTGTCCCGCAGCCATGCGGCGTTGCTGTCGACGTCGACGATGCCGGGGACCACTGAGTTGACCGTGATACCGCGTTCGCCGAGCTGCTTGGCAAGGGTGAAAGTGAGAGTGTTGATGGCGCCCTTGGTCAGCGAGTAGGTGACGATCGCGGGTGCGGCGATGCGGGTGGTGCCGGAGGAGATATTGATGACCCGGCCGTTGTCCCGCAACTGGTTCAGGGCCTGCTGAAGGATAAAGAACGGGGCTTTCACGTTCACGGCGAAGATCTTGTCGAATTCGGCCTCGGTCGTGCGGGCTAGGTCGTTGGAGTTCGCGATGCCGGCGTTGTTGACCACAATGTCGACGCCCGGTTCGGCGCCGGATTCGGTGAGGCCGGCGTTGAAGGCGGACCACAGCGCCTGTGCGTCGCCGGGTACACCCAGTTCAGCGCGGACCGCGAACGCGCGGCCGCCGGATTCGGTGATGGCAGTGATGATGTCGTTCGCGGCTGCCTCGTTGGTGCCGTAGTGGACGGCGACGAGGGCGCCGTCCGCCGCGAGTCGTGTGGCGATTGCCCGACCGATGCCTCGGCTGCCGCCCGTGACCAGAGCAGTCTTGCCGTTGAGCAGTGCCATGTTGCCGTGAGACCTTTCTGTAGTGCTCACTATGTATTGTCTGAGCATCAGGCTAGCGAGCGCTATAGAATGTGTCAATGGCCAATGATCGTCCCCGCCGGCGTGGCCGGCCCCGAGCCTTCGATCGGGACCAGGCCCTGTTGACGGCGCTGCACGAGTTCTGGCAACGGGGCTTCGAGCCGGTGTCGGTGGCCGAACTCACCGCGGCCATGGGCATCACGCCACCCAGCCTCTACGCGGCGTTCGGCGACAAGAAGACTTTGTTCCGCGAGGTGGTCGAGCGCTATCAGCAGACTCACGGCGCGTTCTTCGCGACGGCACTCGCGGCGGAGGAGTCCGTGCGCGACGGCGTCGCCCGCGCGCTACGCGCCGCTGCCGTGGAGTACACCCGGCCCGAGCATCCACCTGGTTGCCTCGTCATCAGCGCGGCCGTCAACTGCACCGCAGCGTCGGCTGACATCACCGAACTGCTGCGCGCCCAACGGGCCGCCAACATCACCGCGCTGCGAAAGCGGATCGAGGCGGATGTCGCCGACGGCCGGCTGCCCGCCGGCACCGACGTCGACCGTCTGGCCGTCCTCGTCGGCGTCATCTTGCAGGGCATGTCCCAGCACGCGCGCGACGGCGCTGGCACGGATGAACTTCTCGCCGTTGCCGAAGCCGCTATGCTCGCCTGGCCCACCAAGATCGACGCGTAACCGTTGACGGCTGCTTAACACGGCAGCCCGGGATCGTTATGTAGATGCTGGTTGATTGGTCGGCTGGGTGCGGCTGCGGTAGTGGCTGGTCCGGGCACGTGCTTGGTGTTGGCGTCGCCAGTGTGACCAGGTCAGCTAGTGGCTGATCGGGTGGACGGTGTTGGTGATCAGCTTCGCGAAGAGGCGGCGGATTTCGGGCAGGGTCAACGGGATCGCTCTCTGGTCGGTTGCGGGACGGTCGTCACGTTCGTGGGCGGCGATCACGGTCAGGATGACTTGGGCGAGCATGACGAGGGTGACGTGTCGGTGCCAGGCGTGCCAGCGGCGGACCGGGGGTTCGTCCAGGCTGATGGTCTTGCCGGTCTGGAAGCAGGTCTCGATCGACCAGCGGGTCCCGGCCACCCGCACCAGCACTCGCAGCGGGACGGGTCGGGGTGACCAGCAGCGGTAGAACGCCAGCTCGCCGTCGCTGATCCGGCGGCGGATCAGCAGCCAGTGATGGCCGGTGCTCTCGTCGAGGGGTGCGGTGATGCCGGTCCAGGCCCAGTCGTAGTCGCGGGCCCCTTTTGACCGGCTCCGGCGGACAGCCGGTTTCACGCTCGGGCGGGGAGGTCGGTGGCGAGGCGGTCGGCGCGGACCGGACCGTCGACCGGGCGGGCGGTGACGCGGTGACTCTTGGCCACGGCCAGGACGTAACCCACTCCGTGGCTTTGCAGGTCGCGGCGTAGCTGCCGGTCACCGCCGTAGGCGGCTCGTGTTCCCGTACCCCTTCCTGCGCTCCTTCGCCTACGCGGGCGTCCTGGTCGTCGCGATGGCGGTGCTCGGCTCGCTGACCCTGCTGCCCGGGGCGCTCGCCGTGCTCGGCCCCCGGGCGATGCCCCGCGGCGCATCGCCCGGCGCGGCCAGTGGCCGGCGCTGGTACGGCTTCGGTGCCCGCGTGATGCGACGGCCGCTGCTGTTCGGCACCGCCGGGCTCGTCCTGATCGCGGTGCTCGGCGCGCCGGCGCTGGGGCTACGGATCGGCCTGCCCGACGACCGGGTGTTGCCGCCGTCGGCGTCCACCCGCCAGGCGTACGACGAGCTACGGGCCAACTTCGCCCAGGAGGCGAACGACGCCATTCACATCCTCGCCCCAGCCGGACGCCCGGACGCCAGGGCCGCCGACTACGCCGCCCGACTCTCGCGCATCGACGGCATCGCGCAGGTCAACTCGGCCGTCGGCGTCTTCGTCGACGGTACGCTGGCACGCCCGGCACCGAAACCAGAACGGTTGACCAGTGCCACGGGCACCCGTCTGGAGGCGATCCCGACCCGCCACGTGCTCGCCGGCACCGAGGTCTCCGAACTCGTCGAGCGGATCCGGGCCGAGCCGGCGCCGTTCGAGCGCGTGCTGGTCGGCGGGTACCCGGCCGAGTTGACCGACTTCCGCTCCACCTTGATGGAACGGGTGCCGCTGGTCGCCGCGCTGATCCTCGCCATCACGTTCGTGCCGCTGTTCCTGATGTCGGGCAGTCTGCTCATCCCGGTCAAGGCCACCGTGCTGAACCTGCTCAGCCTCTCCGTCATGTTCGGCGCGCTGGTGTTCGTCTTCCAAGAAGGAGCGTTCTCGTCACTGCTCGGCTTCACGCCGATCGGCACTCTCGACCCCGCCTTCCCGATCCTGATGTTCTGCGTCGCCTACGGACTATCCATGGACTACGAGGTGTTCATGCTCTCCCGGATCAAGGAGCGGTACGAGGCCACCGGCGACAACACCCGAGCGGTGCTGGAGGGGTTGCAGCGTAGTGCTCCCCTGATCACCTCTGCCGCTGTCATCCTGGCCGTGTCATTCTCCCTCTACGCCACCGGCAGGGTCATGTACCTCCAGATGATCGGCATCGGCATCGCGATCGCGATCCTGATCGACGCGACCATCATCCGCGCCATGCTGGTGCCGGCATTCATGCGCCTCGCCGGGCGAGCCAACTGGTGGGCCCCCGCCCCGCTGCGACGACTCCAACGCCGGCTCGACCCGCACGCCTCTATCCCACCAGCCACTGTCGTGGATCCCCGGTCGGAACGGACCTCCGCGACCACCGGGTGACTCCGGTTCTTGGGTGGCCAGCCTCGATCCGCTCGCGCGCCGTGCGTTCCTGGACGAAACGGTGGCGACCGCGACGGCCACCGGCAGCGCAGTGGTGCTCTCCACGCACCTGGTCGCCGATTTGGCCCACATCTGCACCGACGTGGTGGTCGTCGCCGGGGGCCAGATCCGGCTCGCCGCCGCGATCGCCGGTCTGTGCGGCACCCCGGCCGAGCTGGAGCGCGTGGTCCTTGACCAGCTCGGCCGGGCGACCGACGAGGCCACCCGAACCAAATCGCCACGACCACGGGGGAGGCCCCATGATCCGCCTCGCGCTCCGCCAGTTCCGGACGTCGACGTGGACCGCAGTGCTCGGGCTCGTGGCCGTCGCCGCAGTAGCCCTGGCGACCCGGCCGCACTTCGCCGACGCCGCGGCAGCCGCACAGCGCGCCTGCGGATCGGACCCCCACTGCCCCGCCCTCACCGCGTTCGTACTCGACAACACGACCCCGCGGACCGTCTTCGGTCTCGTCGTGACCGTGGTACCCCCGCTGATCGGCGCGTTCTGGGGTGCGCCGCTGGTCGCTCGGGAGTTCGAGGCCGGCACCTACCGACTGGTCTGGACACAGAGCATCAGTCGGAGCCGCTGGCTGGCGGTGAAGCTGGCGGTCGTCGGCACCGTGACCGTCGTGGCGACCGCGCTGCTCAGCGCGCTCGTCACGTGGTGGGCCACACCGCTGGACCGCGCGGCCGCGGCGGTTTACGGCACCTTCGACCAACGCGACATCGTGCCGATCGCTCCGCGGGTGGTGTCCATGCCGCTCGACCCCGCCACGACCGGGTACGGCTCGGGCGGGAACATCCTGTTTGGCGTCGGGCCGAGCGCACTGGAACCGACGACGCCGGACATCCCGAACGCCTGGATCCAGTCCGTCCGCGTCGTCAACGCCGCCGGCCTGCCGCTCACCGACCAGGTGCTGCGGGCGACCTGCCCGGGTCTCGGCGAAGGGCCCCAAGGCCCGGCCGGCCCGGCTTCGGAAGCCGCTCGGCAGCGGATGTACGACTGCGTCAGGCGGATCGGCGAGAACTACCATGAGGTCGTCACCTACCAACCCGGCGACCGCTATTGGACGTTTCAATGGTGGGAGTTGGCGCTGTTCGTGCTGCTCACAGTGCTTCTCTGCGGGTACGCGTACTACCGCCTGCGTCGTTTCCGGGGCTGACGTTCGGACCGACGCGGGTGGTGCTGTGACGTTCGAGGACGAAAGCGCCGCAGCCGAGCCTGCCGTGCGCAACGTGATGGGTTGCAGACCGCACGACGATGTCTGTCAGCCACTGCGGCGGTGCGAGTCGGCGCCTCTGCGGTCAGGCGACACAATGCGTACATGACGTATCACGATGAGCGGGTGCCTGATCATCTGCTGGTCAGGATCGAGCAGCGGGACGACCCGGTGTCGGAGCTCTCCGAGGACGACGCCCGGGAGCGATCATTTGCCTATCCGACGCTGATGTGGGGTCTGCCGGTCTTCGGTTTCGTCGAGCAGGTCGACGGTCGGTGGCGGCTGCTCCAGCTCGGTGACGATGAGCCCCAGCATGCCCGCGACGGCCTTGCGTCGCACTTCCGGAAGCTGCACAGCGCGCTGCCGGAGACCGCCGAGCACGCGACCGAGAGAGCGGCGTACGAGACGGCGTACGAGCTGCTCGACTGGGAGCCGCTCGACGAGCTCACCGTCAACGGCCGCCGCTACCGGATCATCCGCGCCCAGCCGTTCATCCGGATGGGCCCGGACGGGCCGGAGCCGCCTCGGCCCACCGACCCGGACCCCTACCCGCCGGGCCAGGCGGAGCGGGGCAACTCGCCGATGGAGGGGTTCGTCATCGACCCGACCGCGGGTACCGGGCTCACCGACGGGCTGGTCCGGATGGAGATGATTTCGGGCTACCTGCAGACCGACGTCGTCGGCGAGGATGTCCGCGCCGACTCCCGCCTCGCGGTGAGCACCCATCCCAACGTGGTTCTCCTCCCGGTCGAGTACACCATCGGGGCGTATGTCGACGGCGGTTGGCGACCCCGAACGGCGGCTACCTATCCGACGCCGCAGGCGGCACGGGACGCGGGTTCCTTCTCCGTGGGTTCCTTCGCCCCGGGCGAGAATGCCCCGATCGAGGAGGTCATGGCGGCGTACGAGCGTGCGCGGGCCGCGCACCGGCCGCCGTCCACAGACGACTTCGAGGTGCAGGGCGTGCCGTGCCGGGTGACCCGGGTCGAGACCTTCGTCCGGGTTGGACCGGACGGGCCGGAAGGGCCGCGCCCCTCGGACCTCGATTCGTATCCACCGCCCGCCCGGCAGGTCCACGATCTCCGTGAGCAGGGTCTGATGCCCGACCCGGACTGATCCGACCCGGTGGGAATTGGCGGCCCGCGCAGTGCACGCGCTGGGACGGGTAGCCCTCCCTGCTCTGCGTCCGGTTCTCGGACCGGGCGAGGATCGCGACGTGCGGAGGCTCAGCTCAGCCGATGCGGCCGACGCCGCCGAACAGGTAGACCTCCGGCTCGTCGGACTCGGGGTGGGGACGCCAGCGCGAGCACGTGACGACGCCGGGCTCCAGCAGATCCAATCCGTCGAAGAAGCGTTCGAGCTCCGTCTTCGTCCTGGCGCGGATCGGCGTGCCGCCGCGCTCGGTGGTTTCCCGCATCACGCGCAGCATCGGCTCGCCGTGGATCTCCGCGGTGGAGTGGGTGAGCACCAGGTGGCTGCCGGTGGGCATTGCCCGCACCAGCTGCGCGACGGAGCCGTACGCCACGTCGTCGTCCATGAGGTGGTTGACGACGCCGAGGAGCATGAGCCCGATTGGCTGCGAGAAGTCGAGCGTCTGTCGCGCGGACGCGAGTATCGTGTCCGGCTGCCGCAGATCGGCTTCGACGTAGTCGCAGCGGCCTTCGGGCGCGCTGGTCAGGAGCGCACGCGCATGCGCCATGACGAGCGGGTCGTTGTCGATGTAGACCACCCGGCAGTGCGGGTCGAGGGCCTGCGCGACCTCGTGGGTGTTGTCCGCCGAGGGGAGGCCGGTGCCGACGTCGAGGAACTGACGGATGCCGGCATCCTCGACGAGGAACCGGACCACGCGCTTGAGGAACGCGCGCTCGGACTTGGCCCCGATGGGGATATCCGGGATGTGTGCGATCACCTCGTCGCCGGCGGCCCGGTCGACCGCGAAGTGGTCCTTGCCGCCGAGCCAGTAGTTCCAGATCCGCGCCGAGTGCGGAACCGTGGTGTCCAGTTTGGAGCCCGACGGGAACTCCCGGTCCTCGGTCATGAGGGCATTCTTCCGCACGGAAGGCTCGGTGACACAAGTGGGGCGGCGGTCCGAAGGCCCGGCGAATTCCAATCGGGTGCCCGGACCTCCGCACATTTGGGCGTATCCGCCGCTGTACTGGAACCCGTACGCCGACACCGCCCAAAGAGCAGTGGCGCCACGCCGTCACTCGGCTGTCGGCCCGGCGAGCTGGCGCATCAGCACCGCGTACCCGCGTCCCGATTCGGTGAAGCCGATCCTTCGGTACAGCGCCAGCGCCGGTTGGTTGGTGTCGCTCACCTGGAGTCGCAGTCGGCGGAAGCCCGATGATCGTGCCCGGTGCACGGCGCGCAATATCATCGCGGTAGCCAGGCCCTGGCGGCGCCAGGAAGGTCGGGTGCCGAGGCAGTGCAATATCGCTGTCGGTTCGTCCGCGTCGTCGTCGGTCAACGCGAACAGGAAGGCCGCGACCGGGTTCTCGTCCTGGTCCTCCTCGGCGAGCAGCAGGCAGGAGAGGTCGGGCAGGAACTGCGGGTGTGCGATGGCGTGTTGTGGCCACGTGCGTTGGTCCGGCCGGACGGCCGCCGGGCTCTGGGCGTAGGCCTCGTTGTGGGCCAGCCGCGCGAGTTCCTGGTAGCGCTCGTCGACGGGCTCCAGCGCCAGGCCGGGCGGCAGCCCCACGGTGGGTGGCAGCTCCGGCACCGTCAGGACGAGGTCTCGTTCGTGCCGGACCAGCGTGAAGCCGTTCTCGGTCAGCAGCCGGAAGCCGGTGCTGTCGTTCTCGGCGCACCGGGTGCCGAGAACGGCCGCCTGGGTCGGCCCTCCGGCCCGCCGCAACTGCTCGGCCTGGTCGACGAGCCACCGATGTAGCTCCGCGCGGCCGTCGCCCGCCAGCTCGGGGTGTGCCACACCCGTCAGCCGGATCCGGAGTACGCCGTCCGCCACCCCCATGTCCGCGACTTCCGCGTACGCGGCGACGGCCCCCTGGCCGTCCAGGCCGACACGGGTGTGCCGAGCGAGGTCCGGGCCGAGTCCCGCCAGGCGCGTGCGGACGATCTCGGCGTGTTGGTCCAGGCCGACCGGTGCGATCGCCTCGGCGTGCCGGAAGAGAGCTGCCAGCGGCACGGCATCCTCTGGTGTCGCCGGGATCCAGGTGAGGACCTTCATCGACGGCATCCTATCCGCGTCGCGTTCAGGGCCGGGATCGGCCGCCGGCTATCGGTCGAGCACTGCGGGACATCGAGTGCCTAGGATCTTCTGCATGCCCGGATATCGCGACTTTCAGTCAGGCCTGAGATTCCTGCCGACGCTGGTCATCGCCCCCGACGGCACCCAGATCGCGTACGTTGACGACCGGAACGGCCAGTTCAACCTGGTCACGCAATCGTTGTCGGATGGCGGGACGCGTCGGTTGACCGCCAGCACCGACTCGACAGTCCGTCGGGTTGCCTGGCACCCCAGCGGCGAGTGGCTGTTGTTCCTGGCCGATGACCACGGGAACGAGAACACGCAGTTGCACCGGATTGCCGCCGAGGGTGGGGACCCGGTGCGGCTGACCGACACACCGGACGTGCAGTTCGCCGCGGCCGAGGGTGATCCGTTCTCTCCGGACGGCAGGTTCGTCGCCTACTGCGGCAACGATCGGACGCCGGCCGACCAGGACGTGCTGGTCCTCGATCTGGCGTCCGGCGAGGTACGCCGGGTGTACGACGGCGGTGGGCGGACGTACCCCGGCTACTGGTCTCCCGACGGGACCAGGCTCACCGTCGCCGAGTGGAGGACCACCAACAGCGACCACCTGGTGTACGTCGCGTCCCTGGATGGCGCCGAGCCGCGTTCGCTGACGTCGCCGGACGGTGTGGCGACGTACTGGTTGGGCCCGTGGCTGCCGGACGGCAGCGGTTTCCTGGTCCTGTCGAACGCCGATCGGGAGTTCACCGGTCTGGCGGTGATGGACGCGGACACCGGTGCCCTCACCTGGCTGGACACCCCGGACTGGGATGTGCAGGAGGTTGCCCTCTCCGGTGACGGGCGGGTGCTGGTGTGGAACGTCAACGTCGACGGCTTCTGCCAGCTGCGCGGCCGTGACCTCGGCACCGGTGCCGACCTCCGGATGCCGGACCTGCCCGCCGGGGCGGCGACCGGCCTCACCGTCTCCGCGGACGGGCGCTTCGTCGTGCTGCGGTTCTCTACCGCGACCCAGCCGTGGAACATCCTCCTGATCGACCTCAAGACCGGAGAACTCCGGTGGCTCAGCGACGCCCGGCCGGTCGCGGCCGACCCTGCCACCTTCGTCGAGCCGACGTTGGTCCGCTATCCGGCAGGCGACGGCCGCCGGATTCCCGGCTACCTCTACCGTCCCGAGCACCGTGAGCCAGCCGGAGTCCTGATCTCGGTCCACGGTGGTCCGGCCTGGCAGGAGTTGCCGGTCTACATGTACGACGGCTTCTACCAGTACCTCCTCGCGCACCGGATCGGCGTCTTCGCCCCGAACATCCGCGGCTCCCTCGGATACGGCCGCGCCTACTCCGACCTGGTGAACCGGGACTGGGGCGGCGGAGATCTGACGGACCTCGCCGACGCGGTCGCCTTCCTGCGCACCCAGGAGTGGGTCGATCCCGCCCGGATCGGGGTCATGGGCGCCTCGTACGGCGGGTTCGCCGTGCTGTCCTGCCTGAGCCGGCTGCCCGAGGTGAACTGGGCGGCCGGCGTGGACCTGTACGGACCGAGCAACCTCGTCACTCTGGCGAAGGCGTCGCCGCCGACGTGGCGGTCACTCGTGGCGGCGGTGATCGGCGACCCGGAGGCGGATGCGGACCGGCTGATGGCCCGCTCACCGGTGACCCACGCGGACCAGATCCGGGCCCCGTTGCTTGTCATCCAGGGGGCCAACGATCCCCGGGTGCCCCAGCGGGAGAGCGATCAGATCGTGGAGCGGCTGCGGTCGCGTGGCGTGGATGTGCGGTACGAGATCTTCGAGGACGAGGGGCACGGCTTGCTCCGCCGCGAGAATCAGGCCAAGGCCTTCGCGGACGCGGGCGAGTTTCTGGTCAAGCATCTCGGTAACTGACGCTGGAATGGTCGGCCGACGGTCGCCCCTCGCACCGGAGGGGCGACCGTCGGCCGACCGGGTCATCCGGTGTGACCCGCACGCACTCGGAATAGCCCGCGGACGCATCGAGGGCCGTCGTCGTGCGTGAGCCGGCTCAGTTCTCCGGCGCGCACCAGTCGCAGCCCGTCGCCAGGCTGGCGGCGGACGGTGATGCCGGCGAGGTCGGGGCCGCCTGCGGAGCGGAGACGGTCAGAGCCATGGCGAAAGCAGCTACCACGGCAGCGATACGCTTCCTCAAAACTGGTCTCCTATGTCGATGTGTCGATGGACAGCAGGATCGTAACGTCTATGCCGCATTCGTGGTGTCCATTGCTGCCGGCCAGGTCAATCACCGCCGCCGAAGAGATCGCGAACGGTTCGCCGCACGAACGATTCCACGATCGAGGGCGTTGGCTGCCGGACCAGCCGCAGTGCCTCGTCGAGCGTCGCCCGCGCCTGCGGGATCCGGCCCGCCCGGTGCTGGCAGATGCCGAGTCCGCGCAGCGCCTGGGCCTGCCCGTGCCGGTCTCCCAGCACGGCGGTGATCGTCAGGACGTGGTCGAACAGCGGCGCCGCCTGCTCGTGCCGGCCCGCCGCCAAGAGGCGCATACCCTGCCAGAACAGCGCTTGCCCGCGTCCCATCGGCGGGGCGCCGATCGTGTCGTACAACGCGATTGATTCATCGAGGTGCGTCTTGGCGCCCGCCTGGTCGCCGAGATCCAGGTAGGCCTGCCCCATGCCGCGCAGGACGAAGGCGGCACCGCCGACGTCGGTGTCCCGCAGGCCGGTCAGCGCCGACGAGTACCGTTCCAGCGCCGCGCCCGGCTGGCCCCGGAAACGCGACACCATGGCGAGGTACGCATCCACGACCGCCACCCCGTGCAGGTCACCCACCTTGTCGAAGATTCGCCTGGCTCGCTGGAAGTGGTCGTCGGCGCTGTCGAATTCCTGGCGGTCGACTGTCAACATCCCCAGTCGGTAGGAGATCGCCGCCTGTCCCCGGATGTCGTCCGCCGCCAGTGCGCTCTCCCAGGCGACATCGAGGACGTGCTGCCAGTCGTCGTACTGCCGGCGCATCGGGAACAGCGGGGACGCGGTGCAGGCGAGATCCCAGGCCGTCTCGCCAAGCCCGTCCCGAGCCGCACGTTTGATGAGCGACACGATGGTGGGGCGTTCCACGTCGAACCATCCGAGCAGGTCGGTCGCCGACGATCCGACGAGAAGGTCGTCGACCTCCCATCGTGGGGTCTTGCCCGGCATGGTGAGGGTGCGGCCGCCGTACAGGGTGTGGAGGAGCCGCTCGATGATGCTCAGCGCGGCACCGAAGGCCCGACCACGTGCCGCGCCCAGCTCACCGGGGCTGGCTTCCGACAACGCCCGCTCCCTGCCGAAGAGGCGTACGAGGTCGTGCAGGCGGTAGCGGGGCTGACCGGCCGGATAGTGGCCGGAGAAGTCCAGCAGTTGGGCGTCGATGAGCTGCTCCAGCAACTCCTGGGCCCGATCGGCGGTCGTGTCGAGCAGCGCCGCGGCGAGCCAGTCGCTGACCTCGGCGATCTCGATGTCACCGAGTCGGCGCAGCAGCGTCCGCGCCGCCGGGCTGAGCACCTGGTAGCTGAGTGCGAGGCTGGCACGGACGTCGAGGTGACCGTGCGAGAGCCGGTCCAGTCGGCTGCGCTCGTCGTCGAGCATCTGCACGAGCCGGTCGACGGTCCAGTGTGGTTTCGCGGCCAGTTTCGCGCCGACGATCCGGATCGCCAGCGGCAGGTACGCGCAGCGGCTGAGCAGGGCGGTGGCGGACGCCTCGTCGAGCACCGCGTCGGGCCCGGCGATCCGGGACAGCAGGAGCGCCGCGTCCGTCGCATCCATCACGGTGAGCGCCACGGTCTGGGCGCCGAGGATGGCACCCAGCCGGGCGCGGCTGGTGACCAGGACGCCGCACGACGTGCCGCCGGGGATGAGGGCCGACAGCTGGTCGTCGGCGGCGGCGTTGTCCAACAGGACCATCAGCCGCCGGTCGGCGAGCAGGTCCCGGTAGAGGTCCATCCGCTCGTCCAGGGTCGCGGGTAGGTGCAGCCCGTCGACGCCGAGGGCGCGAAGGAACCGACCCAGCACCTCGTACGGGGTCAGGCCCCGGTCGCTGTCCGCACCGCGCAGGTTGACGTAGAGCTGTCCGTCCGGAAAGGAGCTGGCCAGCCGGTGCGCGACGTGGATGGAGAACGCGGTCTTGCCGACGCCGGCCGGCCCGGAGACCACCGCGATCCGGGCGCCGGCGCCCGGACGGAGCAGGATCTTCTCGATCCTGGTCAGCTCCGGCTGCCGTCCGGAGAAGTCGGCGATGTCGGCGGGCAGGTGCCGCGGCGTGCTGAGTTGGAACCCGGCTGGCGAGCCGCTGCGCTGCCCGTCCGGTGGGTGCGGCGGCGGGGTGGAGGCCACCGCCGTGCCGCTGCCGTCGGTGCCCGGCTGGTCGTCGGTGCCCCGCAGCACGGCGAGGTGGATCGCCTGTAGCTCGGCGGACGGGTCGGTGCCCAGCTCGTCCCGCAACCACCGCCGCCAGCGGTCGAACGACGTCAGCGCCTCGGGGCCCCGCCCCGACCGGGTCAGGGCGCGCATCATCTGACCGGCCAGCCGCTCCCGGGTCGGATGCCGGCCGGCCAACTCGACGACCTCGTCGACGATGTCCCGGTGGTTGCCGAGCCGGAGCTCGACGTCGAAGAGGTCCTCGGTCGCGGTCAGGCGCAACGCTTCCAGGCCCCGGGTCAGGTCCGCCTGCCCCTCGTCCGGCAGCCACCCGCCGAGGATCGGTCCGCGCCAGAGGGCCAACGCCGACCGGAGGATCGACCGTGCCTCGTCGTCGGAGCCCCGCGTCCGCTGATCGCTGACCAGGTTCTTGAACAGCTGGGCGTCGACCTGCTCGGGTGGAACCCGCAGGAGGTAACCACCGCCTGTGGTTTCCAGCAGCACGGCCGGGTCGGGTTGCTCGGCCAGGTCGAGGATCGCGCGGACCTCGGACAACCGGGTCTGGAGCACCGCCCGTGCTCGCCTCGGCGGTCGCTCACCCCACAGTAGATCGACCAGCCGGTCGCCGGTGACCAGTTGGTTCGCCTCCAGCGCGAGGATCCCCAGGAGCACCCGTTGCTGACGCCGAGCGAACTGGAGCGAAACGCCGTGGTTCCACACCTCGACCGGGCCCAGGACCCGAAGCTCCACCACGACCTTCCCGATGCCCATGGCTGTCGATCTGACGTGTTTCGGTGCTGGGAAGAATACGGGAAGGATTCGGCATGGGCGGTCCGTGATTCTTCTACCAACCGATACGGGGGCGGTTGGTCGGCCGGCAGCGCAGCGAAGGACGAGGCCGACCAGCCGACCGGTTGCTGAACGACGGGGGCGTGCGAAACGCGGGTTGTGGAGATGCGCCAGGACGGCGAGGACACGCCGGTGATGGGTCATCGGACGGGGGCGGCCGAGCTGGTGAAGATGCTGCTGACGTTCTTGTCGACGGTCCTCTCGGCAAGGTGAGGCGCGGCAGCGACCGCGGAGTTCGTACGCCCCTCGACGACCAGCGCGAGCACGTCGACGGCATCACCGAGGTCGGCTACCGGTCGGGTCCGGTTTCACTGGCAGGTCGCAGAGGGCAACCCCGCAGGCTGTACGCGAGCAGACCGGTCACCGCCAGGGTGGCGGCGCAGACCGTGGCGGCGGTGGTGCCGGCGGGTTGGATCAGCCAGCCGGCGACCTGCATCCGCAGGTCCGTGCTGGGGCCCATGAGGGGCAGGACCGCGACGAGGGTCCAGGTCAGCGGGGAGATCCACGACAGGGCGGCACCGAACAGGGCGGCACCGAGGGCGGTGAGCCCGAGGAGCCCCGTGATGTTGCGCAACACCAGGGCGAACGGTTCGTAGCGCGCGTCGGTGACCGTGCTGAGGGTGAGCAGGGCGGTGATCGTGGCGGCGGCGAGCAGCAGGTGCCCGGCACGTCGGAGCGGCCAGTTGACCGCCGCCGTGCGGTCGAGGGCGTCGTCGGTACCGCTGAGGGTGCTGCCGGCCGCGACCACCGCCAGCATGATGACGAGGCTGGCCGTGCGGGCGTTGATGGTCGTCGCGTCGGTGTAGGCCAGCGACAGGGCCCACGCCAACGCGACGAGCGCGGTCGCGGTGGTCAGCGCGACGGGGACCCGGCGGGAGCGGAGGTAGAGCTGAAGCCACCTCACGGCTGGTCCTCGGGCAGGACCGCCGCGAGGCTGTCGCCCTGGCAGGCCAGCGCCGCCTCGCGTGCCGCTGCCATCCGACGCCGTTGCTCGGCCTCCGGGAGACTCACCAGCGCCTGGTACGCGTTCACCAGCCCCTCCATCTCCGTGGGGTCCCAGCCGGGCTGTGGGGCCGGTGGTCGACCGGTCAGCCAGGCGGCGGCGACGATCCGGGCCCGGTACTCGTCGCCCAGAACCGGCTGGTCGGGGCACTCCTGCTGCCAGGTGGCCTCGAGCAGGGCCGGCAGAAAGTAGTCGCCGGACATGTCGGCGCGCCCGAGGCGGTCGATCGTGGGGGTGTCGAAGACGACAGTGTCGGCGGAGTGCGGTGCCGGTGCCGTACTCGGATCCAGCCGTGCCCAGTAGGTGACCTGCTGGGTCTGCACCGCCCGCACTGGCGCGTTGGGCAGCTTGGCCGCCATCATGGCGAGGGCCTGCCGGGCCGGGCCGACGACGGCGGGCAGCAGCGCGGCGTGCACCCGCGTCACGCAGACCTGCGGGCCGGCGTTGTCACAGACCAGCTCGATGGCGACGGGGTCGACGACCGCCGCCCCGCGGGTACCGCCGACGGGCAGGAGCGGTACGGCCACCGCGGCGCCGAGCACCGCCGGGAGGACGGCCAGCGCGACGGCGCGACGGCGGACCGCGCCCAGCAGCAGCAGTCCGGTGGCGGCGAGCGCCACCAGCCACAGTGTCTGGAGCGCGCTGACCCGCGGCATGATCGTCTGGAAGTCGTCAAGTTCGTTGATGACCGGGACGAGCAGCAGCGCCGAGGGTTCGGGTCGGAAGACCGCCGCGTCGAGTTCGGGCTGCCGCACGAACTCGGGGACGAGCCCGAGCAGGGCGAACCCGGCCACCGCGACGACGGGTGCGGTGATCACCCGGGGCACGGCCCGGCCGGCAGCCATGCCCAGCCAGCCGGCGGCGATCAGTGCCGGCACACCGACGGCGGCGACGACAATCGTGGCGCCCGGGAAGTAGCCCGCCGTCGGCACCACCCATCCGGTCGCGATGAGACACAGCAGGGTGTACGCGGCCACCACCGTGATCGCGAGCGCGCTGGCGGTCACCGTGGTGCGGTGCCACCGGGGTCGGGCGGTGCTGGTGAACAACTCGTCGACCCGGTTGCGGGCGTCGCGCCGACCCAGCCACGCCCCACCGGCGAGCGCCAGCGGCAGCAGCACCACGAGCATCGATCGTGCGATGACGGCCAGTTGCATCCACCGGCCGGCGAAGAACAGGGTGGAGGTGAGCAGTAACGGTACGCCGGTCACCAGCAACAGCAGTGCGACGCCCAGGGCCGCCGACCGGCGTAGCTCGATGCGGAGGATGCGCCCGATCATGCCGGCACCTGCCCACGGTGGGAGCGCAGCAGCGCCGAGTAGCCGCGTTCGGTGGCGCTGTCGCCCGCGTCGCCGGCGCCGCCCTGCTGGGCCAGCTGCCCGGTGGTGCCCTGCCACACCAGGCGACCCTCGTGGACCAGCACCACGTCGGTGCAGGCCACCGCGACGTCCTCGACCAGGTGGGTGGAGACGAGCACGCAGCTGTCCAGGCCGATCTCGCGCAACAGCTCGCGGAAGTCGAGACGCTGCTCCGGGTCCAGGCCGACCGTCGGCTCGTCGAGCAGCAGCACCTCCGGGTCGTTGACGATCGCCTGGGCGATGCCGGCACGGCGCAGCATCCCGCCGGAGAGCGTCTTCATCCGGGAGTCGGCCCGGTCGGCGAGGCCGACCCGTTCGACGGCCCGTTGCACCGCGCCCGGGATGACCGTCTTCGGCATCTCCTTGAGCCAGGCCATGTACTCGACGAACTCCCGGACGGTGAAGCGCGGGTAGCAGCCGAAGTGCTGCGGCAGGTAGCCCAGGCCACGGCGTACCCGACGGAGGTCCGCCTTGGCGGTGATGTCCTCGCCGAGCAGGCGCAGCCGGCCGTCGGCGGGTTTCACCACCGTGGCGAGTGCGCGCATCAACGTCGTCTTGCCGGCGCCGTTGGGGCCGAGCAACCCGTGCACGCCGGTGCCCAGCGCCAGGTCCAGCCCGTTGACCGCCAGGTGCCGGCCGGCGCGGACCTGCAACTTCTCGGTCTGTACCGCCCACGGATAGGTGGACGGCGTGGTCTCCGCCACGCTGACCATACGCATCATTACTTCTCCATTCGGTTCGTGGTTCGTGTCGTCAGCTGTCACGACGTGCGGGGAAGTCCTCCGAACGGACGTCGTCGGGCCCGGACGAGCACCACGGCCACCAGCGCCACGGTGGTCACGGCCCACCAGGGCGAGCTGCTGTCCGCGAGGACGGCCGGGAGTCGTCCGCCGGCCAGACTCGGCGCCACGACACCCGCGGACCAGGTGAGGGCCAGTACGGCGGCGGCGCGGTCCACCCCGACCAGCCCGCCCAGGGCCAGGGCCCCGGCGGTGAAACCCAGCGCCGGCAGCAGCCAGAGACCCGGGGAGTGGCCGGTGCCCCAGCCCGCCACGGCCAGCACCGGGATGACCGCCACCAGGACCGCCAACGTGCGGCGCAGCAGCAGCGCCAAGCCGGCACGCGGCGTGGTGGCCGTCAGCTCCCAGGCCGGGTCGAGTCGTCGGCTCCAGAGCGCCGCCACCGGCAGCAGCGGTGCCATCGGCGCGACGAGCAGCACCAGCGACGGCAGGTTGTCGAAGGTCGTCTCGAAGAGCACCGCGGCCAGCATCAGGCCGGTGGCGGTGGCCAGCCACGGCAGGATCCGGGCGGCGACCCCGGTCCGCCGAAGTCGCCGCCGACGCACCGGAGCGGGGCCGGTGGCGATGCCGGTGGCGATGCCGTCGGCCACCCGGTCCAGCAGGTCGCGGGTGGCGGGGTCGGTCGCGTCGGCCAGGACCGCCCGGCAGGCGGCGCAGGACTCCAGGTGCGCCTCGACCGCCCAGATGGTCGTGTCGTCGACGCCGCGACCGCCCGAGGCGTACGCGGAGATCAGTGTGGGGTTGGGATGAGTGATCATGACAGCGCCTCCCGCAGCGCGATTCGGGCCCGCCGCGCGCGGGTCTTCACGGTTCCTTCCGGCATGCCGAGCAGCAGCGAGGTCTCCCGCACGGTCAGTCCGTCGAGGACCATCGCGCGCAGCACCTGACGCAACTCCGCCGGCAGGGCCTGTAGGGCCCGCTCCAGGTTGGCGTCCAACCCGCCGGCCAGCGCCTCTTCCTCGGCCGCCGGAGCCACGGTGTCGTAGGTCTGCACCGACGGGATCCGTTCCCTGCGGGCCCGGTGGCGGAACGCGTCGATCAGCCGGTGGGCGGCGATCGTCCACAACCAGCCCACCGCGCTGCCGGAGCCCGCGGACCGCGCCTGGCTGCCGGCCGACCGCCACACCGCCAGGTACGTCTCCTGCAACACCTCGGCCACCACGTCCTCGTCGGCGCAACGCCGACGCAGCCGCGCGGTCAACCACGGGGCGGTACGCCGGTACAGGGCGTCGAAGGCACGCCGGTCGCCACGGCCGACGCGGCGGAGCAACTCGGCCTCGTCGAGGCCGTCCAGACTTCGTCTCACGACAGGCAAGACGACGCGGACCTCCCTCCCGGTTCTGGTGCGACTGTGACCCCGGTCACAGCTTGGTCCGGGTCCGGGGCGGACCAGCGGGGCGTGACTCCCCCCACAGCGGGAACGTCGTACGGCTTCTGGACGTTGGCGAGCGACAGGATCACCACCGGGTGATCGACTCGTCCGGCCACCCCCACCACGACCCCTACCTCGTCACAGTCTCGCCGCCCCGTGACGACGCACAAGCTTCCGCAGAGAGATCGAGATGATGAGGCAGTTGGTGGACAAGACCGGAGCCGGCACCCGCGCGGACAACCCGGGCACGACCGAGGACATGCTGCCCGGTGACCTGATGACCAACCGGCAGCGGGCGCAACTCGTCCTCGTGCTGGGTGCGTTGATCGCCATCGGGCCGTTGACCATCGACATGTACCTGCCCGCACTGCCCGCCATCACGGCAGGGCTGCAGACCACCGAGACCGCGGTGCAGTTGACGCTGACCGGCACGCTTGCCGGCCTCGCGCTCGGTCAGTTGCTGATCGGGCCGCTCTCCGACGTGGTCGGGCGGCGTCTGCCGCTGCTCGCCGGGCTGGCCGCGCACATCGTGGCTTCCGTGCTGTGCGTCTTCGCGCCCAGCATCGCCGTGCTCGGTGCGCTGCGCGTCCTGCAGGGGCTGGGCGTGGCGGCCGCCACCGTGGTCGCGACCGCCGTCGTCCGCGACCTGTTCAGCGGTGCCTCCTTCGCCCGGATCTTCTCCCGGCTGATGCTCGTCATGGGCCTGGCGCCCATCCTCGCGCCGACCCTGGGCAGCGGCCTGCTGGGCTGGACCGACTGGCGGGGCGTCTTCGCGGCGCTGGCGGTGCTTGGCGCGTTGCTGATCGTCGTGGCCGCGCTCCGGCTCCCGGAGACCCTCCCGGTGACGCGTCGGCGGCACGGGGGAGTCGGTGCCACCCTGCGCGACTACCGGGGGCTGCTCAACGACCGGGCGTTCGTCGGTCTGGTGCTTGTCGCCGGGCTGGCGATGGCGGCCCTGTTCGCGTACGTCTCCGGGTCGTCGTTCGTGCTCCAGCGGGAGTACGGCCTCGACGAGCAGCAGTTCGGCCTGGCCTTCGGCGCGGGCGCCGTCGGGCTGATCGGGGCCACCCAGTTCAACGTCCGGTTGCTGCGCCGCTACAGCCCGCAGCAGATCCTGGTCAGCGCCCTGCTCGCCGGCACGGCGGCGGGGCTGTTGCTCGTCCTGTTCGCGGCGACCGGCTTCGGTGGCCTGGGCACCCTGCTCGCGGCACTGTGGCTGGTCCTGGCCGCGGCCGGCCTGGCCCTGCCCAACGCGCCGGCGCTGGCCATGAGCCGACACAGCGAGGCCGCGGGCACCGCCGCGGCGCTGCTCGGCGCGGTGCAGTTCGGTGTCGGCGCACTCTCGGCACCCCTGGCGGGCCTGTTCGGCGCCGGGAGCGTGCCGATGGCTGTCGTCATCGCCGGTGGCATGGCCGCCGCGCTGACGGTCATGCTCCTGGTCGTGCCCCGCGCCGGCCTCGGCACGGTCGACCCCGACCTGGCGGTCGCCCTGCACTAACCAGGCGGGCGGGCCGGTTGCCCGGCCCGCCCGACGATCAGCGGATCTCCGTGGTGTTGTCCTCCGGGCGCGGTTGGCCGCGCGGTGGGGCGGACCAGGGTGACTCGCCACCCACCCGGCGCGGCAACGGCTCGGTCGGTGTCGAGTCGGCCGGGTAACCCAGAGTGAGCGGCGCGGTGTCGCGTTCCGCGGGCGCGGGGGACGGCCAGTCGGTCAACGTGAAGTCGTCGTTGCGGGGGGTGGTCTCCGGTGCCGGGGCCGGCGGCACGGCCGACTCGGTGGCCGGGCGCGGCCACTGCCGCCACCGCTGCACGCTGAAGGTCGCCATCAGCAGCAGCAGGCCGATCAGGAAGAGCGTGCCGTTCTCCACGGGCAGCCGCAACGGCAACGGATCGCCGGCCACCTTCCACCCGTGCGGGATCGCGTCCCGGACCGTGAAGGGCGCCACGAACATCCCGACGTACGGGCTGACCAGCAGCAACCCGGCCACCAGCGGACCGAGCGGCGAGAAGCGCAGCGTGCCGAGCAGGCCCAGCAGGACGCCGCCGACACCGAGATACACGGCTGGCTCGATCAGGTTGGCGGTGTTGAACGTGCCGGTCTCCACCCAGCGGTCGACCGTCCGGCTCGACCCGTCCTGCCCCAGTGTGACGAGCACCCAGGTGATGGGCGCCACCACCAGCCCGGCGAGGAAGCTCCAGAGATGTCGCATCCGCGCACCGTACCGTTTTCGACATGACTGAGCACCTCTCCGCCCCACCGATCGGCAAGCCGACGTCGTACTCGCGCGTCACGCTGAGCAAGATCATGACTGCCGTGGACGTGAACCTCTACGGCACCGTGCACGGCGGGGTTCTGATGAAGTTCGTCGACGACGTGGCGGGGGCCGCGGCTGCCCGGCACAGCGGCGGGACGGCCGTGACCGCGGCGATCGACGAGATCGTCTTCTCCGAGGCGGTCCGGGTCGGCGACCTGGTGCACGCGCACGCGCAGGTGAACTGGACCGGCCAGACCTCGATGGAGGTGGGCGTGCGGGTGGTCGCCGAGCGCTGGGACTCGGCCGAGGACGCGCCGGTCCGGGTGGCCACCGCGTACCTGGTCTTCGTCGGTGTGGACGTCGGCGGGGCCCCGCGGGTGGTCCGCCCGGTGCTGCCGGAGACGGCGGAGGACGAGCGCCGGTACAAGGAGGCCGAGATCCGTCGCGCGCACCGCCTCGCCCGCCGCCGCGCCATCCAGGCCCACCGCGCCGGCTGACCCACACGAGGTACCGGGCTGGAGTGTGGGGCGGGCACGCATCGGTTGCCGTACCCCGGTGCGCAGAATGGCGCTTCGAGGTAGGGCAAGATGGCGCCACGGCCACGCACAGTGTCGTGCCGGGCCGGGGGAGGGTGGAGCAGTGGGTGACATGCTGTGGGCGCCGCCGGCGGACGTACGCGAGCGGTCCCGCATCGGCGACTACCTGCGCTGGCTGCGGGAGCACCGCGGGCTGGACTTCGCCGACTACGACGCGCTGTGGCGCTGGTCGGTCACCGACCTGGACGGGTTCTGGCGCTCGATCTGGGACCACTTCGAGGTGATCGCGCACACCCCGCCGACCGCCACCCTCGCCGAGCGGGGGATGCCCGGGGCGCGCTGGTTCCCCGGTGCCACGCTCAACTACGCGCAGAACGTGCTGCGGATGCCGGGGCGCGCCGACGACGACCCGGTGGTGATCGCGCACGGGCAGACCCGCGCGCCGGTCACGCTGACCGCCGGGGAGTTGCGCGAGCAGGTCCGCCGGGTGTCGGCCGGGCTGCGCCGGCTCGGTGTCACCGCCGGTGACCGGGTGGCGGCGTACGCCCCGAACATCGCCGAGACGTACGTCCTCCTGCTGGCCACCGCCAGTCTGGGGGCGATCTTCTCGTCCTGCGCGCCGGAGTTCGGCACCCGCAGCGTTACCGACCGCTGGCAGCAGATCGAGCCGACAGTCCTGGTCGCCGTGGACGGCTACCGGTACGGCGACAAGGCGGTGGACCGGCGCGCCGAGGTCGCCGCGATCCGGGCCGCCCTGCCGTCGCTGCGGCACACCGTCAGCATCGGCTACCTCGACCCGACCGGCCCCGTGCCCGAGGGCGCGCTGAGCTGGGCCGAGCTGGCCGCGCCCACCGACGAGCCGTCGACGTTCACGCCGGTGCCGTTCGACCACCCGCTGTACGTGCTCTACTCCTCCGGCACCACCGGGCTGCCCAAGCCGATCGTGCACGGCCACGGGGGCATCCTGCTGGAGCACCTGAAGATGCTCGCCCTGCACCACGACCTGGGCCCGGCCGACCGGTTCTTCTGGTTCACCACCACCGGCTGGATGATGTGGAACTTCCTGGTCTCCGGCCCGGCCGTGGGCGCGACAATCGTGCTCTTCGACGGCAACCCGGCGGTCCGGGCGGAACCTGGCCGGCCGGCTGAACCGGACCTGGGTGGGTTGTGGCGGCTGGCGGCCGAGACCGGCACCACCTATTTCGGCACCTCCGCGCCGTTCCTGCTGGCCTGCCGCAAGGCCGGCCTGGTGCCCCGCGAGATCGCCGACCTGTCCGCGCTGCGCGGGGTGGGTTCCACCGGTGCGCCGCTGCCCGCCGAGGGCTTCGGATGGGTGTACGACACCGTCGGCGACCAGGTGCAGCTCCAGTCGCTGTCCGGCGGCACCGACGTGTGCACCGGGTTCGTCGGCGGGGTGCCGCTGCTGCCGGTGTACGCCGGTGAGATCGCCTGCCGGGCGCTGGGCGCCAAGGTGGAGGCCCGCTCCGCCGACGGCACACCGGTCATCGGCGAGCTGGGCGAGCTGGTCATCACCGAGCCGATGCCGAGCATGCCCGTGGGTTTCTGGAACGACCCGGACGGCACCCGCTACTTCGAGGCGTACTTCGACGTCTACCCGGGCGTCTGGCGGCACGGCGACTGGATCACCATCAACGAGCGGGGCGGCTGCGTGATCACCGGCCGCTCCGACGCCACCCTCAACCGAGGTGGGGTGCGGCTGGGCACCGCCGAGTTCTACTCCGTGGTCGAGGGGCTGGACGAGGTGGTCGACTCGGTCGTCGTCCACCTGGAGGACGACGAGGGCGGCGCCGGTGAGCTACTGCTCTTTGTGGTGCTGGCCGACGGCCTGGAGCTGGACGACCCGATGCGCGCGAAGATCAGCCGTGAACTGCGCACCGCCCTGTCTCCCCGGCACGTGCCCGACGAGATCCACCAGGTACGCGCGGTGCCCCGCACCCTGTCGGCGAAGAAGCTGGAGGTCCCGGTCAAGAAGATCCTGACGGGCACCCCGGTCGACGAGGCAGCGGCCAAGGGCGCCCTGGCCAACCCCGAGTCCCTGACCGCCTTCGCCGCCCTGGCCCAGTCCCGAACCCCCACCCCCTAACAGCCCGCCCTCCCGCCCCGGCCCCCGCCGCCCACCCTCCCGCCCTCCCGCCCTCCCGCCCGCGTCGATCAAGGAGTTGTGGTGCCTCGCAAAAGGGGCATAGGCGCAGCAGTTGCCCACCACAACTCCATGATCGACGGGGTGGGGTGGGGCGGGGTGGGTGGGGCGGGCAGCGGGCGGGGCGGGTGGGGGGGGCCGGATAGGATTGGGGGGTGGTGAGAGTGTGGAAATAGTAAGA
>NZ_JBEZED010000037.1:0-81176 GCF_040648675.1 Micromonospora sp. NPDC049101
CCACGACTCCAACAACCGAAACAACGCCACCTCAACCGCAAACAACGCCGGCTGCGTAAACCCCGTCCGATCCAACCCCTCCACATCACCCGCAATCACCGCACCCAACGACCCCGGCAACAACCCATCAAACGCCGCCACCACCTCACCAAACACCCGCGCAAAAACCGGAAACGCACCCACCAACTCCAAACCCATCCCCACCCGCTGCGAACCCTGACCCGTAAACACCATCGCCCACCGCGACCCCACACCCGCCACACCCGACACCACACCCGACCCCGAACCACCCGACGCCACCACACCCAAACCCCGCAACAAACCCCCACGACCACCCGCCAACACCACCGCACGATGCTCCAGGCTGGAACGGCCGAGACCGAGGGAGAGGGCCAGGGACGACAGCGACACAGCGGGGTTGGCGGTGACGAAGTCGCGCAGCTGCGCGGCCTGGGCGCGCAGCGCCTCCTCGCCGCGCGCGGAGATCGGCACCGGCACCAGCTCGGGTTCTGGGTCGTCGCCGACGGGTACGGCCGGTACGTCGACCGGGACGTGTTCGAGGATCACGTGGGCGTTGGTGCCGCTGACGCCGAAGGCGGACACGCCCGACCGGCGCGGGCCCTCGCCCGCCGGCCACTCCGTACGCTCGGTGAGCAGGTCGACAGCGCCGGCAGACCAGTCCACGTGTGGCGTGGGCTCGTCGACGTGCAGGGTGCGCGGCAGCACGCCGTGGCGCATCGCCTGCACCATCTTGATCACACCACCCACACCGGACGCGGCCTGGGCGTGGCCGATGTTCGACTTCAACGACCCGAGCAGCAACGGCCGCTCCCGGTCCTGCCCGTACGTCGCCAACAACGCCTGCGCCTCGATCGGATCACCCAACCGGGTCCCCGTACCGTGCGCCTCCACCGCATCCACATCCGCCGCCGACAGACCCGCGTCCGCCAACGCGGCCCGAATCACCCGCTGCTGCGCCGGACCATTCGGCGCCGTCAACCCGTTCGACGCACCATCCTGATTCACCGCCGAACCCCGCACCACCGCCAGAACCTGATGCCCGTTACGCCGCGCGTCCGACAACCGCTCGAGGACGAGCATGCCCGCACCCTCGGCCCAGCCGGTGCCGGCGGCGGAGGCGGCGAACGACCGGCAACGCCCGTCGGCGGAGAGCCCCCGCTGGCGGCTGAACTCCAGGAAGACGCCCGGCGTGGAGAGCACCGCCACGCCGCCGGCAAGCGCCAGCGAGCACTCGCCCCGGTGCAGCGCCTGCACCGCCAGGTGCAGCGCCACCAGCGACGACGAGCACGCCGTGTCGACGGTCAGCGCGGGCCCCTCCAGCCCCAGCTCGTACGCCACCCGCCCGGAGATCACCGCGTCGAGGCTGCCGGTGAGGAAGTGGCCCTCCAGCCCGGCGGGCACCTCGTGCAGTCGGGGACCGTAGTCCTGACTGCTGGATCCGATGAACACGCCGGTGTCGGTGCCCCGCAGCCGGACCGGGTCCAGCCCGGCCCGCTCGAACGCCTCCCACGAGGTCTCCAACACCAGCCGCTGCTGCGGGTCCATGGCCAGCGCCTCGCGTGGCGAGATCCGGAAGAACGCGGCGTCGAAGTCGGCCACGTTGGCGAGGAAGCCGCCGTGGCGGGTGTAGGTGGTGCCGGCGTGCTCCGGGTCCGGGTGGTACAGCGCCTCGACGTCCCAGCCGCGGTCGACCGGGAAGTCGACGACCGCGTCGACCTCCTGCTCCACCAGCCGCCACAGGTCCTCCGGCGACCGGACACCGCCCGGGTAGCGGCAGCTCATCCCGACGATCGCGATGGGCTCGTCGACCGGCCGGGTACGGGTTACGGGCACCGCCTCGGCGCGGGCCGAGGTGCCGTAGACGAGGTGCAGCAGGTGCGCGGTGAGCGCTTCCGGCGTGGGGTGGTCGAAGATCAGGCTGCTCGGCAGTTTGCGTCCGGTCGCGGCCGAGAGCCGGGTACGGATGTCGACAGCGGTCAGCGAGTCGAAGCCCATCTCCTTGAACGTCCGCCCGGCGATGTCGGTGGCGTCGTCGTGCCCGAGGACCCCGGCGACCGCCGTGCGCACCACCTCGCGGATCGTCCTGCCCCGGTCGGCTTCGGCCACGGCGGCGAGCCCGGTCGGGGCGGCCGGCGTCGCGGCCAGCGCTCGGCGCACCTCGGGCAGCTCCGAGATCAGCGCACTGGGCCGCGCCACGGTGAAGGTGGCGGCGAACCGCTCCCAGTCGACGTCCGCCACGGCGACGAAGGTCTCGTCGTCGGTGAGGGCCCGCTCCAACGCGGTGAGCGCGTCCTCGGGGCGCATCAGCCGCAACCCCAGGCGGGCGAACCGGGAGCCGGTGTCGCCCGCCGCCATCCCGTCACCGGACCAGGAGCCCCAGGCCACCGAGAGGGCGTGCCGGCCACGGGCACGACGGCGCACGGCGAGTGCGTCGAGCATGGCGTTGCCGGCGGCGTACGCGCCCTGGCCGCTGCCTCCCCAGACGCCCGCGTTGGACGACATCAGCACGAACGCGTCCAGATCGCGGTCGAAGACGGCGTCCAGGTTGGCCGCGCCGACGGCCTTGCCGGCCACCGCCTCGGCCACCTCGGCCGGGGTGAGATCCCGCAGGTCGCCCCAGTGCGGGACGCCGGCCGCGTGCACCACGGCGCGGATCGGGTCGTCCGCCTCGGCGGAGGAGACCAGGGCGGCCAGGGCGTCGGCGTCCGCGACGTCGCAGGCCGCGATCGTCACCCGGGCGCCGAGGGCCCTCAGCTCCTCGGCCAGCGCTTCGGCGCCGGGCGCGTCCGGGCCGCGTCGGCCGGTCAGCAGCAGGTGCTCCGCGCCACGGGCCGCGAGACGGCGGGCCACGTGGGCGCCGATCGCCCCGGTGCCGCCGGTGATCAGGACGGTGCCGGTGGGCCGCCAGGTCGCCTCGCCCCGACCGGTGGGCGGGGCGTGCACGAGCCGCCGGCCGAGCACCTGCTGGTCGCGCAGCGCCACCTGGTCCTCCGCGCTGCCCGCGGCGAGCACCCCGGCGAGCTGCCGGTACGACTCCTCGTCGGCTTCCGTGGGCAGGTCGATCAGACCGCCCCAGCGGGTCGGCGCCTCCAGGGCGGCGGCACGGCCGAGGCCCCACACGGCCGCCTGGTCGGCCACCGGTTCGGCGCAGTGCACCGCCTCGCACGTCGCCACCCACAGCGGCGCCGGGAGGTCGGCCTGGATCAGGGCGAGCGTCGCGGCGACCGGGTCCGGGTCCGTGAGGGCGAGCAGGGACAGCACCCCGGCGAGGTCCGGGGTCGCGGCGACGGTCTCCGCGAGGGAGTCGACGGTCACCGCGACGGGTGACGCGCCGAGCGCGGTGAGCGCGGCGGTGGCCGGCGCCGCGGCGGTTTCGTCGGCGTGGACGATCAGCCAGGTCCCGGTGAGCGTCGGCGACGCGGCGGCGGGGACGGGCCGCCAGTCGATCCGGTAGCGCCAGGCGTCCGGCCCGGACCGCCCGGCGGGCGGCTCGGGGGCTTCGAGCCAGAGGTGGGTGCGTTGGAACGCGTACGTGGGCAGGTCGACCCGGCGGGCGCGCGCGGGGAACGCGGCGGTCCACCGCACCGGCACACCCTGGGTGTACGCCTCGGCGACCGAGCGCAGGAAGCGCAGCGGTCCGCCCTCGTCCCGGCGCAGTGAGCCGAGCACGATCACGTCGTGCTCGGCGGCCTCGGCGGTTCCGGCGACCGCGGCGGCGAGCACGGGGTGGGTGCTGGTCTCGATGAAGGCGGTGATGCCCTGGTCGAGCAGGCTGCGGGTGGCGAGGTCGAAGCGGACCGGTTGCCGCAGGTTGCGGTACCAGTAGCCGGCGTCGAGGGTGGTGGTGTCCAGCCGGGCGCCGGTGACCGCCGAGTGGAACGGGATGGTCGACGGCTGCGGGGTGATCGGGGCGAGGAGGTGGAGTAGTTCGTCCTCGATGGCCGTGACGTGCGCCGAGTGGGATGCGTAGTCGACGGGGATGACCCGCCCCTCGTTGCCGGCCACGAACTCGCGCAGCGCGTCCGCGTCTCCGGAGATGACGGTGGCGGTGGGGCCGTTGACGGCGGCGACGTCGACGCGCCCGGCGTACGGCGCGATCAACTCGCGGACCGTGTCCACGGGCAGCGCCACGGAGACCATGCCGCCGTGGCCGGCGAGCGAACGCCGGATCGCCTGACTGCGCAGGGCCACCACGCGGGCGGCGTCGGCCAGGCTGAGCGCCCCCGCCACGCAGGCCGCGGCGATCTCGCCCTGTGAGTGCCCGACCACCGCGGCGGGCTCGACCCCGTACGACCGCCAGAGGGCGGCCAGGGACACCATCGCGGCGAAGAGGACGGGCTGGACGACGTCGACCCGTTCCAGTGCCTGCGCGTCGTCGAGCACCTCGAACAGGTCCCAGTCGACGTGCTCGCCGAGGGCGTCGGCGCACTCGGCCATCCGGGCGGCGAAGACCGGTGCGGTGTCGACGAGCTCGCGGGCCATCCCGACCCACTGGGAGCCCTGACCGGGGAAGACGAACGCCACCCGTCGCTGCGTGCCGCCGTCGCCGCGGACGACATCGGTGCCGGCGAGGAGGGTGGCCCGGCCGGTGCCGAGCACCACCGCGCGGTGTGGCATCCGTGCCCGGCTGGTGACCAGGGAGTATCCGACGTCGATCGGGTCCAGGGCGGGGTCCGCCGCGACGAACCGGACGAGCTGGTCCACCTGCGCGGTCAGCGCCGGGGCGGTGTGCGCGGAGAGCACCCACGGCACGACCGGTGGCGTGTCCCCGTCGGCGTCGGGGACGATCTCCGGCTCCGGCTCGGCCTGCTCGATCACCACGTGGGCGTTGGTACCGCTGACGCCGAAGGAGGACACGGCGGCCCGGCGGGGCCGGTCGACGTCCGGCCAGTCGGTGTGCTCGGTGAGCAGGGAGACGGCACCGGCGGACCAGTCCACCCGTGGCGTCGGCTCGTCGACGTGCAGGGTGCGCGGCAGGGCGCCGTGCCGCATCGCCTCGATCATCTTGATCACGCCACCGACACCGGCGGCGGCCTGGGCGTGGCCGATGTTCGACTTCAACGAGCCGAGCAGCAACGGCCGCTCCCGGTCCTGCCCGTACGTCGCCAGCAACGCCTGCGCCTCGATCGGGTCACCCAACCGGGTGCCCGTACCGTGCGCCTCCACCGCGTCCACATCCGACGGCGACAAACCCGCATCGGCCAGCGCCGCCCGGATCACCCGCTGCTGCGCCGGCCCGTTCGGGGAGGTGAGTCCGTTCGACGCACCGTCCTGGTTGACGGCGGTGCCGCGGACCAGGGCGAGGACGCGGTGGCCGTTGCGCCGGGCGTCGGAGAGCCGTTCCAGCAGCAGCACGCCGGCGCCCTCGGCCCAGCCGGTGCCGTCGGCGGCGCCGGCGAACGACCGGCACCGACCGTCGGACGACAGCCCGCGCTGCCGGCTGAACTCGACGAACAGCGACGGGGAGGACATCACCGTGACGCCGCCGGCCAGCGCCATCGTGCACTCGCCGCGCCGCAGCGCCTGCACGGCCAGGTGCATCGCCACCAGCGAGGACGAACAGGCGGTGTCGACGGTCAGGGCGGGGCCCTCCAGGCCCAGGGTGTAGGCGACGCGACCGGAGGCGACGCTGGCGGCGGTGCCGCTGGCCAGGTACCCCTCGAACTCGCCGGACCCGTCCGGCGCGGCCATCTGCTGTGCGCCGTATCCGCCGTTCATCACCCCGGCGAACACGCCGATCTGGCTGCCCCGGACGGTGTCCGCGTCGATCCCGGCCCGCTCGAACGCCTCCCAGGAGGTCTCCAGCAGCAGCCGCTGCTGCGGGTCCATGGCGGTGGCCTCCCGCGGGGAGATCCCGAAGAAGACCGGGTCGAACTCACCCGCGTCGAGCAGGAAGCCACCCTGCCGGACGTAGCTGCGGCCCGAGCGCTCCGGGTCGGCGTCGAACAGGTTGGCCAGATCCCAGCCCCGGTCGGTGGGGAAGTCGCCGACCGCGTCCGCGCCCGACTCGACAAGCCGCCACAGGTCCTCCGGCGAGCGGACCCCTCCCGGGTAGCGGCAGCTCATCCCGACCACGGCGATGGGCTCGTCGGCGCGGTCGCGGGTCGGCACCGGCGCCGCCGCGTCCGGCTGCGCGCCGGACAACTCGGCGACCAGGAAGTCGGCCACCGCCCGGGGCGTCGGGTGGTCGAAGACCAGCGTCGCGGGCAGCCGCGTCTCGAACAGGGTGTTCATCCGGTTGCGGAACTCGACGGCGGTGAGCGAGTCGAACCCCATCTCCTTGAACGCCCGATCGGCGTCGACCGAGCCGCCGGAGCCGTGTCCGAGCACGGCGGCGACCTGGCCGCGTACCAGGTGCAGCACCGTGTCGAGGCGCTCCTGGGCCGGCAGCGTGGCCAGGTCCGGCCGGCCGGCCGTGGCCTCGGCGACGGCGGTGCGCCGCACGGGCACCCGGACCAGACCGCGCAGCGCCGCCGGAAGGGTGCCGGCGGCGGCCTGCGCGCGCAGCGTGGCGTGGTCCAGCCGTACGGCGGTCGCGGTGACCGGGCCCCCGGCGACGGCGGCGTCGAAGAGCGCGAGAGCGTCCGAGGTGGGCATCCCGACGATGCCGGAGCGGGCCAGCCGGGCCCGGTCCGTGGCGGTCAGCTCGCCGGTCATGGTGCTGGTCTCGGCCCACAGTCCCCAGGCGACGGAGGTGGCCGGCAGCCCCGCGGCTCGCCGGGTCGCGGCGAGCGCGTCGACTGCCGCGTTCGCCGCCGCGTAGTTGCCCTGGCCCGCGGTGCCCAGCACCCCGGCGATCGAGGAGAACAGCACGAACGCGGTGAGGTCACGGTCGCGGGTCAGCTCGTGCAGGTAGACGGCGGCGGCGACCTTCGGCCCGTGCACGACGGCCAGCCGCTGCGGGGTCAGAGACTCCACCACCGCGTCGTCGAGGACCGCGGCGGCATGCACCACGGCGGTGACCGGGTGCGCGGCCAGCACCGCGGCGAGGGCGTCGGGGTCGGTGACGTCACAGGCCACCGCGACGGCGTCGGAGCCCAGCTCGGCGCAGAGCTCCGCCGCGCCGGCAGCCGCCGGCCCCTGCCGCGACAGCAGCACGAAGCCGCGTACGCCGTGCGTCCGCGACAGGTGACGGGCCACCGCCGCCCCGATCGTGCCGGTGCCGCCGGTGATCAGGACACAGTCGTCCGCACGCCAGGGCGCGTCACCGACCGGGCCGGTGACAGCACGCAGGCGGGGGGCGGTCAGCGCGCCCGCCCGCAGCCACACCTCGGGTTCCCCGCCCGCCAGGATCTCCGCGACGTACGCCGGGACGGTCTCCGGGTCGTCCGCGTCGACCAGGACGATCCGGTCGGGGTGCTCCGAGATCGCCGAACGCACCAGGCCGCGTACGGCCGCCTGGTCGAGGTTGCTCCCGGCGTCCCGGGTGACCACCAGCAGTCGTGCCCCGGTCGGCCGTTCCTCGCCGATCCACGCCTGGACGACCTCCAGCACCCGCTCGACCGGGGCCGGGCGCAGCAGCACGGCACCGGCGGACGAGGGCAGACCGGCCAGCTCGGAAACGTCGTCGACGGGCGTCACCGGCACCGGCACCGCCTCGGCGGCGCGCGGCACGGCGACCGGCGCCAGCTCCAGGAGCACCCCGGCGCGTCGCTGGACCAGCTGCTCCGGCACCGGCCGCAGCACCATCGCGGCGGCGGTGAGCACCGGGCTGCCGTCCTCGGCGGCGACGTGCACGGAGAGCCCGGCCGCTGTCGGCGCGAGCCGGACCCGCAGCGTCGTCGCACCGGCGGAGTGCAGCGTGACGTCGTGCCAGCTGAAGGGGAGGCCGGAGGCATCGAGCACGGCGGGGTGCAGTGCCGCGTCGAGCAGGGCGGGATGGATGCCGAAGCCGTCGGCGGTGACCATCTCGGGCAGGCGCACCTCGGCGTGGATCTCGTCGCCGTGCCGCCAGGCCCGGCGCAGGCCCTGGAACACCGGTCCGTACTGGTAACCCTTGTCGCGCAGCGTCTCGTAGGCGGTGCTGAGGTCCAGCTCGTCACCGGCCGGCGGCCACGGCATCCGCGCGACGGCCTCCGGTCGCCCGACGGCCAGCACGGCCGTGGCGTGCAGCGTCCAGTCGGCGTCCTCGGCCGCCTGCTCCTCCAGCGAGTGCACGGTGAGCCGGCGGTGACCGGCGGCGTCGGCCGCGCCGACCGTCACCTGCAACCGCACCCCGGCACCGTCGCCGGGGAGCACGAAGGGCGCCTCCAGCAGGAGTTCCTCGACCGACGTGCTGCCGACGCGCTCACCGGCGCGCAGGGCCAGTTCCAGGAACGCGGTGCCGGGCAGCAGGACCACGTCGTGGACGGCGTGGTCGGCCAACCACGGGTGGGTGACCTGGGAGATCCGCGAGGTGAAGAGGTAGCCGCCGGACTCGGGCAGCGCCACGGCGGCGCCGAGCAACGGATGCTCGGCGGCGAACAGCCCGAGGTCGGTCGCGTCGGTCGCGGCGGGGGCGGCCGAGCCGAGCCAGTACCGGCGGTGGTGGAACGCGTACGTGGGCAGGTCCGCCGGACCGCCCTGGACCACGGTGTGCCAGTCCACCGGGACGCCCGCGACGTGCGCCTCGGCGAGCGACTGGCGGAACCGGGCCACGCCGCCCTCGCCCCGGCGCAGCGAGCCGAGCGCCGGCCCGTCCAGCCCGTGCACCAGCACCGGGTGCGGGCTGCACTCGACGAAGACGTGCCCGTCGAGCGCCCGTGCGACCTCGTCGAAACGGACCGTCCGGCGCAGGTTCTCGTACCAGTACGCCGCGTCCAACTCCGGGCCGTCGACGAACTCGCCGGTCACCGTGGAACGGAGCGGCACCCGTACCGGCTGTGGGTCGAGGCCGACAAGCGCGGCCAGCAACTCGTCGCGTATCGCCTCCACCTGGGCCGAGTGGGAGGCGTAGTCGACCGGGATCCGCTTGGCCCGGTCCCACCGGGTGAGCACCTCGTCCAGCGCCTCGGGCGCACCCGACACCACTGTCGCCGACGGGCCGTTGACGGCCGCCACCGACAGCCGCCCGTCCCAGTGCTCCAGGGCCGCCCGGACCTCGGCCGCCGGCAGCGGCACCGACACCATCCCGCCGAGACCGGCCAGCACCTCACGGATCAGGCGGCTGCGCAGCACCACCACGCGCGCCGCCTCGTCCAGGGAGAGCGCCCCCGCGACGCAGGCCGCCGCGATCTCACCCTGGGAGTGGCCGACGACCGCGGCCGGTTCGACGCCGTGCGCCCGCCACAGCTCCGCCAGCGACACCATCACCGCGAACAGGGTGGGCTGGACGATGTCGACGCGGCGCAGCGCGTCCTCGTCGCCGAGCACGTCCAGCAGGTCCCAGTCGGCGTACGTGGCGAGGGCGGTCGCGCACTCGTGCATCCGGGCGGCGAAGACGGGAGCGCTCTCCATCAGCTCCAGCGCCATGCCGGTCCACTGCGAACCCTGCCCGGGGAAGACGAAGACCGCGCCGGCCGGCCGGGCCACGCCGGTCACCACGCCGGGCGCGTCGGTCTGCCCGGCCAGTGCGGCGAGGCCGCCGAGCAGCTCGTCGCGACCGGCGCCGAGCACGACGGCCCGGTGCTCCATCAGGGTCCGTCCGGCCAGGGTGGCCGCCACGTCGGGCAGCGCCACGGCGGGCGTTGCGGTGAGGTACGCGTGCAGCCGCCCGGCCTGCCCGCGCAGCGCCGCGGCGTCACGCGCCGACAGCAGCACCGGTACGGGTCCGACCACGGTGGCGGCCGGCACGGGCACCGGGTCGGTCTCCGGGGCCTGCTCCAGCACCACGTGCGCGTTGGTGCCGCTGACCCCGAACGAGGAGACACCGGCGCGCCGCGGCCGGCCCACCTCGGGCCACGGCGTCTGCTCGGTGAGCAGCGACACCGCCCCCGCCGACCAGTCCACGTGACGTGTCGGCTGGGTGACGTGCAGCGTGCGGGGCAGGACACCGTGCCGCATCGCCTCGATCATCTTGATCACGCCACCGACACCGGCGGCGGCCTGGGCGTGGCCGATGTTCGACTTCAACGACCCGAGCAGCAACGGCCGCTCCCGGTCCTGCCCGTACGTCGCCAGCAACGCCTGCGCCTCGATCGGGTCACCCAACCGGGTGCCCGTACCGTGCGCCTCCACCGCGTCCACGTCCGACGGCGACAAACCGGCGTCCGCCAGCGCCGCCCGAATCACCCGCTGCTGCGCCGGGCCGCTCGGTGCGGTCATGCCGTTGGACGCGCCGTCCTGGTTGACCGCCGTGCCCCGTACGACGGCGAGCACCCGGTGCCCGTGCCGGCGGGCCGCCGAGAGGCGTTCCACCAGCAGCACGCCCACGCCCTCGGCCAGCCCGAAGCCGTCGGCGCTGTCGGAGAACGCCTTGCTCCGGCCGTCCGGGGCGAGCCCACCCTGGCGGGAGAACTCCACGAACATTCCGGTACCGGACATCACCGTCACGCCCGCGGCCACCGCGAGGGCAGACTCGCCCCGCCGGACGGACTGGGCGGCCAGGTGCAGGGCCACCAGCGACGACGAGCAGGCGGTGTCCACGGTCACCGCCGGCCCCTCGAACCCGTACAGGTACGCCAACCGGCCGGACATCACGCTGCCCGTGTTGCCGGTGAAGACGTAGCCCTCGACGTCGGAACCCTCGTCCATCCGGGGTCCGTAGTCCATCGTCATCGCACCGATGAAGACGCCCGTGCGGCTGCCCCGCAGCGTGCCCGGGGCGATGCCGGCCCGCTCGAACGCCTCCCACGAGGTCTCCAACAGCAACCGCTGCTGCGGGTCCATCGCCGCGGCCTCACGCGGGCTGATTCCGAAGAAGTCCGGGTCGAACAGGTCCGCGTCGTGCAGGAAGCCGGCTTCGCGCTGGTAGAACGTGCCGGCGGGACGGGAGTCACCGTCGTACGACGCGGCGAAGTCGTACCCCCGGTTGTCGGGGAACGCGGAGACCGCGTCGCCACCGGCGGCGAGCAACCGCCACAGCTCCCCCGGGCCGGTCACGCCTCCGGGGTAGCGGCAGCCGACACCGACGATCACCACGGGGTCGTCCGCGTCGGCCGCGACCGGCAGGTCACCGTCGTCGGCCGACGCGTCGGCGGCGGCGCCGGTCAGCGTCACCCGAAGCTGCTCGGCCAGCTCGGCCGGGGTGGGGTGATCGAAGACGATCGTCGCCGGCAGGGTGGTGCCCACCGCCGCGCCGATCCGGGCCCGGATCTCCAGCGCCGTGACCGAGTCGAACCCCAGCTCCCGGAACGCCAGGTGCGACGCGACCGGCTCGGTCGTGTCGAGCAGCGCGGCGACCTCCTGGCACACCAGCTCGACGAGCAGGGCCCGCTGCTCCGGCACACTCAGGACGACCAACCGGGCGCGCAGTGGGGACTCCGGCCGGGCCTGGGCGCCGTCGGGTGGTGCCGGCAGCGTCACCGTCGTCGGGTCGTGGCCGGCGAAGACGGCGGCCCAGTCCGGGGCGACGCCGTCGACGTACAGCTCGCCCAGGGTACGAACGACCTTGCCGAGGTCGGCCTGTCCCCGCCGGACGGTGGCGCGGACGTTCGCCCGTGCGCCGGCCGCCTCGACGGTGCCCTGGAGGGCGCCGGTCAGGACGGGGTGCGGGCTGACCTCCAGCAGCACGCCCGCGCCGTCGGCCAGCGCGGTGCGGGTGGCCTGCTCGAACTCGATGGTGCTGCGCAGGTTGCGGCACCAGTACTCGGCGTCCAGCGGCACGTCGTCGGGGAGGACGTGCCCGTAGACGGAGGAGTAGAAGGGGATCCGCGGCGGACGCGGGCGCAGCGGGGCCAGCACCTCCCGCAGTCGGGGCACGATGCGGTCGATGTGCGCGGAGTGGGCGGCCAGATCGACTCCGATCGCCCGCGCCTTCACCCCCTCGGCGCCCAGCTCGTCGAGGAGCGCCGCGGCGGCGTCGGCGTCACCGGAGACGATCAACGCGCCGGGCCCGTTCACCGCCGCCACGTCCAGCCGACCCTCGTACGCGGCGAGCCGTCGGCGTGCCTCGTCGAGTGGCAGCGACACGGCGACCATCGCCCCGTCACCGGCCAGGGTGGCCTGCAGCTGGCTCCACAGCGCCGTGATGCGGGCGCCGTCGGCGAGGGACAGGGCGTCCGCGACGACCGCGCCGACGACCTCGCCGAGGCTGTGGCCGAGTACGGCCGACGGCTCGACGCCGTAGGACCGCCAGAGGGCGGTGAGCGACACCATCACCGAGAAGAGCACCGGCTGGACGACGTCGGTCCGCTCCAACGGTGGCGCGTCGGGCACCCCGTGCACGACGTCCAGCAGGGACCAGTCGAGGAACGGGGCGAAGGCGTCGGCGCACTCCCGCATCCGGGCCTCGAACACTCCGGCGGTGGCCATCAGCTCGGCGGCCATCGCCGGCCACTGCGAACCCTGGCCGGGGAAGACGAACACCACCCCGCCGGGAAGCGGTGCGCCCTCGGTCAGCCCGGCCGCGCCACGCCCCTCGGCGAGGGCGCTCAGCGCGCGGCGGAACCCGTCGGCGTCCTCCGCCGTGACCGCGGCGCGCCAGCCGTCGGTCCTGCTCTGCCGGGACAACGACCAGCCGACGTCGGCCGGCCGCCAGTCGGGCCGGCGGTCCAGCTCGTCGAGCAGCAGTCCGGCCTGCGCACGCAGCAAACCGGCGCTGGCTCCGGACAGTCCCCACAGCAGTGAGTCGGCGTCGCTCCGCACGATGTCATCGGCCCCTTCGGTGCCCGGTCCCCCGTGACGGCGGTCCGGAAAGGTGGTTCTCGGTCGGTCAGGTGGCTCAGGCGTCGGCGCGGCTGAGCGCGAGGCGGATCAGATCCTGGGCGTCCATGCCCCGGATCGCGCTCTCCTCCGGTGCCGCGGCGGCGCTGGCCTCGGTGCCGGTCTCGGTGGTGCCGGTATCGATGGCGGCGAGAGCGAGCACCTGGTCAAGGAGGCCGGCGGCGCGCAGCCGGGCCGCCGGGATCGAGGCGACACGTCGCTGGATGTCCGCGTCGTCGGTCACGACGGGCGTGGCCTGCGAGTCGTCGGGCAGTAACCGCGAGAGCAGGTGCTCAGCGAGCGCCTGCGGAGTCGGGTAGTCGAAGCTCACCGTCGAGGGCAGCCGCAGCCCGGTGACGGCGTCGAGGCGCTTGCGCAGCTCGACGGCCATCAGCGAGTCGAAGCCCATGTCGAGGAAGCCCTGGCCGGTGTCCACCGCGGCGGGTGTCGCGTGTTCCAGTACGGCGGCCACCTGCTCACACACCAGGTGCAGGAGTTCGCGGGACCGACCGGCTGCGGGCAGCTCGACCAGCCGACCCCGCAGCGCCTCGGTCTGTCCACCGGCCACACTGGACCGGGGTCGGGGCAGCCGAACCAGGTCGCGCAGCAGCGGCGGCACCTGGTCGTACGTGCCGAAGGCCTGCCGCATCACCCGGACGTCCAGCCGCGCGGCGACCACCATGGCGGCGTCCGCTCCGGAGGCCTGGTCGAGCAGCGCCAGCGCGTCCTGCGGGAGCAGGGGCGCCAGTCCGGTCCGGGCGATCCGGTCCAGGTCGGCGGTCTGCCCGGCCATGCCGGCACCTGCCCAGCTGCCCCAGGCCACCGAGACCGCGGGCAGACCCGCGGCCGTCCGGTGCGCGGCCAGGGCGTCGAGGAAGGCGTTGGCCGCCGCGTAGTTCGCCTGGCCCGCCCCGCCGAGGGTGCCGGAGAGGGACGAGAAGAGCACGAAGGCGGTCAGGCCCGTGTCGCGAGTCAGCTCGTGCAGATGCCAGGCGGCGTCGACCTTGGGTCGGAACACGGCGGCCAGCCGTTGCGGGGTCATCGATTCGAGGACTCCGTCGTCGACCACGCCGGCCGCGTGCACGACTCCGGTCAGCGGCTGCTCGGCCGGCACCTGCGCGAGCACCCGGGCCAACGCCTCGCGGTCGGCGGCGTCGCACGCGACGGTGGTGACCCACGCCCCCAGTGCGGCCAGCTCGGCGTCCAGCTCGGCGTCGGCGCGGCCGGTGCGGCTGAGCAGGAGGAGATTCCGGACCCCGTGGGTCGTCACGAGGTGCCGGGCCACCTCGCGGCCGAGCGCACCGGTGCCGCCGGTGACCAGCACGGTGCCGTGCGGCCCGAACGGCACGACGTCCGGCGGCGACACCGCACGGCGGGCGAGCCGGGGGGCCAGCAGTTCGCCGTCGCGGACCGCGATCTGCGGCTCGGTCAGGCCGACGACCGCCGGCAGCACCCGCACGGATGCCTCGGCGTCGTCCACGTCGACCACGAGGAATCGGCCGGGGTTTTCGGTCTGCGCGGTGCGCAGCAGTCCCCAGACCGCCGCCCCCGCCAGGCCGCCGCCGCGGCCGGCGGCGGGTGCCGCGTCGCGGGTCACGACGACCAGCCGGGAGGAGGCCAACCGGGCGTCGGCGAGCCAGGCACGTACGACGGCGAGCGTCCGGGTGGTGGCGTCGAGGACGCCCGCCGGCACGTCGCCGGGGGCCGGCGCGGGGCAGTACAGCACACCGACGGCGGGCGCCGGAGTGCCCGCGTCGAGGGCCGCCGTGAGCGAATCCGGGTCGGCGTGCCAGTGCCCGTCGCCCCAGGAGGGGCGCAGCGCCGCGGAGAGCCGGACGTCGTCCGGGCCGACCACGGTCCAGCCGCTGGCCAGCCAGCCGGAGCGGTCGCGCGGTGGCTCCTCGACCGGCACCCAGTCGACGTGGAACAGGCCGGCGTCGGACATGTCGCTGGCGATGAGCTGGTCGGCCGCGACGGTCCGCAGGCCGAGCCCCGCGACGCTGATCACCGCCGCGCCGGCCGGGTCCGCCGCGGCGAGGGTGACCTCGTCGTCGCTGACCGGCACCACCGCGACCCGCAGGGTGCGCGCGCCGGTGGCGTGCAGTGTCACGTCCCGCCAGCTGAAGGGCAGCCGGGCCTGCGTCATCTCGCCGTCCTCGCCGAAGCCGGCGGCGGCCAGGGCCTGCACCGCCGCGTCGAGCAGCGCGGGGTGCAGCAGAAAGCGTTCCGCGTCGGCGTGCCCGGCGGCGGGGAGGTCCACCTCGGCGAAGACCTCGTCGCCGCGGCGCCACACCGCCCGCAGGCCGCGGAAGGTCTCGCCGTAGTCGTGCCCGTGCGAGGCCAGACGCTGGTAGGTGTCGGAGATGTCCACCGGGACGGCCCGGGCGGGCGGCCACTCGGCCGGCACCCGGGGCGTCGTCTCCGCCGGGTCGGCGGTGAGCACCCCACTGGCGTGTCGGTGCCACGGCTCGTCGAGATCGCCGCCCTCCGGCCGGGAGTACATCCCGATGGCGCGGTCGCCGTGCTCGTCCGGCGCGTCGACCACGACCCGCAGGTGCACGGCGGAGCGGTCGCTGATGGCCAGGGGCGCGTGCAGCACCAGCTCACGAACGCCGGGCCGGTCGACCAGGTCGCCCGCGGCAGCGGCCAGCTCGACGAAGGCCGTGCCGGGCAGCAGCGGAGTGTTCCAGATCGCGTGCTCGGCCAGCCAGGGATCGGTGTCCAGGGAGAGCCGCCCGGTCAGCACCACCTCGCCGCCCGGCACGTCGGCCACCGCACCCAGCACCGGGTGGTCGAACGGGCGCAGGCCGGCCCCGCCCACGTCGGCGGACGTGACGATCTGGTTGACCCAGTAGCGCTGCCGTTGGAAGGCGTAGGTGGGCAGGTCCACCACCCGGGAGGGGCGCTGCCCGTAGACGGCGGACCAGTCGACCGGCTCGCCGGCGGTGTGCAACCGCGCCATCGCCTCGGTGCTCGTCGTGATCTCCGGACGGCTGCGTCGGAGCGTGGCGGCGAACACCTCGTCCCCGCTGCCGGGTAGGTCGGCGAGGGTGTCCTGGGCGGCGGCGGTCAGCGCCGCGTCCGGGCCCACCTCGACGAAGCGGGTCACGCCCACGGCACGCAGCCACCGGACGCCGTCGGCGAAGCGGACCGTCTCCCGTACGTGCGAGACCCAGTAGTCGACCGAGCACGCCTGCTCGTCGGTGAGCAGTGCGCCGGTCACGTTCGACACCACGGGGATCTGCGGCGGGGCGAACGTCGCCGTGGCGAGCACCTTGGCGAAGTCGGCCAGCATGGGTTGCATGCGGGACGAGTGGAAGGCGTGCGACACCCGCAGCGGCCGGGTACGCAGGCCCTCCGCGCGGCACCCGGCCGCGAGCTTGCGGACCACGGCCTCGTCGCCGGAGATGACGATCGCGGAGGGACCGTTCACCGCCGCGACGCTGACGTCGGCGTCGAACTCGGCGATCCGCTCGCGCATCCACTGCTCGGTGGTGGCGACGGCGATCATCGCGCCGCCATCGGGCAACGCGCGCATCAGTCGGCCGCGGTGGGCCACGATCCGGGCGGCGTCGGCCAGGTCGAACACCCCGGCCACGTGCGCGGCGGCCAGCTCACCGACGGAGTGGCCGATCAGGTGCGACGGCCGTACGCCCCAGCTCTCCAGCAGTCGGTACAGCGCCACCTCCAGGGCGAACGTGGCGACCTGGGTGTAGTCGGTACGGTCGAGCAGCTGCGCCTCCGCGGTGTCCGGCCGGGCGAAGATCACCGTCCGGAGTGGCCGTTCGAGGTGCTGGTCCAGCTCGGCGCAGACCCGGTCGAAGGCGGCCGCGAACGTCGGGAACGCGTCGTGCAGCTCGCGTCCCATCTGGGCCCGCTGCGAGCCCTGGCCGGTGAACACGACCGCCAACTGGCCGGTGGCCGCCTCGGCCCGCACCACCTGGGGCTCGGGCGCACCGGCGGCGAGAGCGTCCAGGCAGCGGAGCAGGTCGGCGCGGTCGGCCGCGAGCACGGCCGCCCGGTGGGCCATGGCCGGGCGTCGGGTCAGCGCCACCGCCACCTCGGCCGCGTCGAGATCGGGGCGTTCCTCGACGTACGCCCGCAGCCGCGTCGCCTGATCCCGCAGTGCCCGCTCGCCGCGCGCGGACAGCAGCCACGGCAGTGGGCCGGCGAGCGCCGGCGTCGGCGCGTCGGCCGGCTCGGGTGCCTGTTCGAGGACGACATGGGCGTTGGTGCCGCTGAGCCCGAACGACGACACGGCGGCGCGCCGGGGACGGTCCACCGCCGGCCAGGACACCGGCCCGGTCACCAGCTCGACCGCGCCCTCGCTCCAGTCGACCTGGGGTGACGGCTCGTCCACGTGCAGGGTGGGGGGCACCACGCCACGCCGCATCGCCTCAACCATCTTGATCACCCCGGCCACGCCGGCGGCTGCCTGGGTGTGGCCGATGTTCGACTTGATCGAGCCGAGCAGCAGGGGCCGGTCCGCCGGGCGGTCCTGGCCGTAGGTGGCGATGAGTGCCTGCGCCTCGATCGGGTCGCCGAGCGTGGTCCCGGTGCCGTGCGCCTCGACCACGTCGACCTCGGCGGCGGGCACCCGTGCCTTCGCCAGCGCCTGGCGGATCACCCGGCGCTGGGCCGGCCCGTTGGGCGCGGTCAGCCCGTTCGACCTGCCGTCCTGGTTGACCGCCGTGCCCCGCACCAGTGCCAGCACGGGGTGCCCGGATCGGACGGCGTCGGAGAGTCGCTCCAGCAGCAGGATGCCGACGCCCTCCGCGAAACCGGTCCCGTCGGCCGACCGGGCGAAGGACCGGCACCGGCCGTCGACGGACAACCCACGCTGTCGGCTGAAGTCGACGAACAGGTCCGGGGTGGTCATCACCGTCGCGCCTCCGGCCAGGGCCAGGGTGCACTCCTCGGTGGCGAGCGCCTGACACGCCAGGTGGAGGGCGACCAGGGAGGAGGAGCAGGCGGTGTCGACGGTGACGGCCGGCCCCTCCAGCCCGAAGGCGTACGCCACCCGGCCGGAGGCGAGGCTGCCCATCTGCCCGGACGACGAGTTCGGCATGACCCCGCTGAACACGCCGGTCCGGCTGCCGCGCAGGGTCTCGGGGGCCAGGCCGGCCCGCTCGATCGCCTCGGCGGAGCACTCCAGCAGCAGGCGGTGCTGCGGGTCCATGGACGCCGCCTCGCGCGGACTGATGCCGAAGTGGTCGGGATCGAACAGGGCGGCGTCCGGCAGGAAGCCACCGTGCCGGACGTAGCTCTTGCCGGCGGCCTCCGGGTCGGGGTCGTAGAGGCCGGACACGTCCCAGCCGCGGTCGCGGGGGAACTCGGTCACCGCGTCGCGGCCCTCGACGACCAGCCGCCACAGCGCCTCGGACGAGTCGATACCGCCCGGGTACCGGCAGGCCATCCCGACGATCGCGACGGGCTCCTGACCGCGGCTCTCCACCTCCCGCAGTCGCCGCCGCAGGTCCTGGATCTCGGCGGTGGCCCGCCGGAGGTAGCCGAGATACTTCTGGTCGTCCGTCAACGCGCCGTCCCCCCATGATGTGCCGGCCGGCGATCGGTCTGCTGGATCAACCGGAATCATCTGCACCGACAGCGGCAGGGTCCAGGCGATTTCGGCGGCGGTTTCGCCTGCAGAAATCGCAATCCAAGACCCCGGTCGGTGCTAATTGCGGACCGGATTGGCCACCGGACGTGGCGCGCCGTGCACAACCTGGGCAGGCGTGGCAGCAGGCACGTCGATGGTCCAGACGCCCTCGAATGCGGCGAGCCTTCGAGGCGCTGTGACAATAATCGCGCACGAACCGCCACGGGGCAGCAGCGGTCGGATGTGAGTCGCGTCGGTGACGTTTTCCAGGACGACCAATGCCCTCCTGGAACGCAGCGCACTGCGCACCCGGCGAGCCTTTTCCTCAGGTGTGGCGCCGTCGCAGGGATCGATTCCTAAAAGCCAGGAGAGACGGGTCGTCAAAACATCAGCGCCGGGCTGGCCCGCCTCGGCGCTGACATAGAATTGACCGTCGGGGAAATGTCGCTGGAAACGTGCTGCGGCCTGGACGACCACCGCTGTCTTGGCTGGTCCAGGCACACCGACGAGTTCCACAAGTCGCATCTCGGCGCTGCCCGCCGCCTCTGCCTGATGCTGCCCGCCCGGTTCCTCGATCAGCACCTGCCGCATCCACTCGATCAGCGCGGACAGCCCGCCATGCTGCTGAGCAGCGGAAACAGGAGTCGTGGTCGAGGGTCGGTGGCCAACCGCCATCGAGTAAAGGTGTGTGCCCGGCCTACGGCGGGCGGTCCGGCGGAAGCTCTCCAGGGAGTCGCCCTCCACTCGAAGCGCCTCGGCCAGGAGCGCCACGGAGCGGCGATGCGGTGTGCTCGTCCGCCCGCGCTCCAGATCAGAAATCGCCCGGATGCTCAGCCCGGATTTTTCCGCTAGTTCTTCCTGCGTCAGGCAGGCCTGCGTTCTCAGCTCACGCAGTAACAGTGCAAATTCGGACCCGGCGGCCTCGTCTAGAACATCCAGTGATTTCACTTTACCTCCCCCGTAGGCCGCGATGAATGACCCTGAGGTAAACGCGCTGGTTTAGTTGTCGAGCACACGCAGAACGAGAGGGGCACCGATTTTCTGGCGCACCGTTCCCCGGTGGGGACCTTTCCCGCCTACCGGTGATGTGAGACGACCATCAATAGATGGTCTGCCCTCTATTTTTTGCATAGATCGAGGGCAAAGTGTCGACCTGCACTCCAGCGCGCTCCCCGTGTATCGCGGCATGCATAGTGATCTTTATACCCGAAGGGATGAAGGCGTGGCAACCGGTCGACCGGAAGAGTTGGAATGTTCATCGACACGCGCGCCCGCCGAACGCAATACGGGTCTTACGGGAAATTCCACCCCTTGTCAGCTTTACACGGCCTGTACCCCGTTGCATCCCTTTGGTCCAGGACGCCCCGCCACACCGCCGGAGACCGGTCGGCAGCGCGACGAGACCATCGCACGCGACACCCTGGCTGACACCGTCGGACGGTCGGGATGCTGCCCCGGGCGCGAAGCCGTGGCGGTGCAGGTCACCGCTGCGGCTTCGATGGACGTGGATGCGTTGGGCCCGTCGCCGACGGCGATCGCGGGCTCCGCGTCGGTGGCGTTCTTGGCTAGCATGCCGCTCGTGACTTCGCGCACCCTACTCATCACGACCGATTTCCCACCCCGCATCGGCGGCATCCAGTCGTTCGTGCACAACCTCGCGATCCGCCAGCCGGCGGACTCCGTCGTCGTCTACACCGTCACCGCGCCGGGTGCCGAGGCCTTCGACGCGCAGCAGCCGTTCGAGGTGATCCGTGAGGACACGCGCCTGCTGCTGCCCGTGCCCGGCGTGCTCCGGCGTGCGGTGGACATCGCCCGGTCCAACGAGTGTGAACGGGTCTGGTTCGGCACCGCGGCGCCGCTCGGCTTGTTGGCTGCCGACCTCCGCAAGCAGGCCGGTGTCGGCCGGTTCCTCGGCCAGACGCACGGGCACGACACCGCCTGGGCCGCCCTGCCCGGAGCACGTTCGGTGCTGCGCCGCCTGGGCCGGGAGGTCGACGTCGTGACCTACCTCGGTGAGTACACGCGGCGCCGGCTGGCCCGGGTGCTGTCCAACCTGGACCAGCTCGCGCCGGGCGTCGACACCGAGTTGTACCACCCAGGTGTGGACGGCTCCTCGGTGCGCGAGCGGCACGGGCTGACCGGGCGTCCGGTGGTGGTGTGCGTGTCCCGGCTGGTCCCGCGCAAGGGCCAGGACGTGCTGCTGCGGGCGCTGCCGCTGGTACGCCGCGCCGTGCCCGACGTCAGCCTCCTGATCGTCGGCGACGGCCCGGACCGCGTACGTCTGGAGAAGCGGGCGCACGACGCGGGTCTGGGCGACGCGGTCGTGTTCACCGGTGCGGTCGCGTCGGAGGAGCTGCCGGCGCACTACGCCGCCGGAGACGTGTTCGCGATGCCGTGCCGGACCCGGCGCGCCGGGCAGGACATCGAGGGTCTCGGGATCGTCTACCTCGAGGCGTCCGCGACGGGTCTGCCCGTGGTGGCCGGCAACTCGGGCGGCGCGCCGGACGCGGTACGCGAGGGTGAGACCGGGTACGTGGTGGACGGCCGCGACCCGGCAGCGGTCGCCGAGCGCCTGGTCACGATCCTGCGCGACAGCGCGCTCGCGAAGCGCCTCGGTGACGCCGGCCGCCGCTGGGTGGAGGCCGAATGGCACTGGGACCACCAGGCGGCCCGCCTCGCGGACCTCCTGCGCGACGGGCACGCCGCAAACTGATCGGTCAGACAGTTTCTGCCTGCGAAACCGCATTCTGGCGCGGGCCGCCCGCCGATAGCCTCGCCTTGTGCTGATCCGGTTGCTGCGTAGGTGCCTGCGCCCTTACCGGCGGCAGCTCGCCTACGTGGCGCTGTGGCAGCTGGTCGGCACGCTGGCGACGCTCTTCCTGCCCAGCCTCTATGCCGACATCGTCGACCGGGGCATCGCGACCGGCGACACCGGGTACATCCTGCTGACCGGGCTCCGCATGCTGGCCGTGGCGGCGGTCCAGGTCGGTTGCCTGATCGCGGTCGCCTACCTGAGCGCCCGAACGGCGATGGGCGTCGGGCGCGACCTGCGCCGGGACATCTTCGAGCAGGTCGCCGAGTTCTCCAGCCGTGAGATAGCCCGCTTCGGCCCGTCGTCGTTGACCGTCCGGTGCACGAACGACGTCCAACATCTGCAACTGCTGCTCATGCTGTCGCTCACCATGCTGGTCACCGCTCCCATCATGTGTGTCGGTGGCCTGGTCATGGCGATCCGGGAAGACCCGGGCCTGTCCTGGCTCATGGTCCTGATCGTGCCGGTGCTGGCCGTGGCCATCGGCCTGATGGCACGGCGGCTGGTCCCGCAGTACCGGTCGATGCAGATCAGGATCGACACCATCAACGCGATGTTGCGCGAGCAGATCGCCGGCGTACGCGTGGTCCGGGCGTTCGTACGGGAGGCGCACGAGAAGGCCCGGTTCGAGCGCGCCAACGCCGACCTCACCGCCACCGCCATCCGGGCCGGCCGGCTGCTCGCCCTGGTCCTGCCGACGGTGACGCTTGTGCTCAACCTGTCGAGCGTGGCCGTGCTGTGGTTCGGGGGCCGACGGGCCGACGCGGGCCTGGTGGGGATCGGTTCGCTCGCCGCTCTGCTGAGCTACCTGATGTTGATCCTCATGTCGGTGCTGATGGCGACCTTCATCCTGATGATGGTGCCCCGGGCCACGGTGGGCGCCGGGCGGGTCTGGGACGTGTTGGACACCCACTCCTCGGTCGTTCCCGCCGCCCACCCGGTCACGCCGCCGCTCGCGTACGCGGACCTGACGGTGGACGCGGTCCAGTTCCGGCACCCGGGCGCCGCCGAGCCGGTGCTCAACGACGTGAGCTTCCGGGCCTCGGCGGGGCAGACCACCGCCCTGGTCGGCAGCATCGGTGCCGGTAAGACGACGATGCTGTCGCTGGTGGCGAGGTTGCTCGACGCGACCGCCGGCGCGGTGCGGATCGGCGGGATCGACGTGCGCGAGTTGAACCTGGAGGAGATGTGGTCCCGGGTCGCGCTGGTGCCGCAGAAGCCCTACCTGTTCTCCGGCACCGTCGCCAGCAACCTCCGCTACGGTGACCCGGCGGCCACCGACGAGGAGTTGTGGGCTGCCCTGGACGTCGCGCAGGCGCGGGACTTCGTGGCGCGGATGCCCGCGGGCCTCGACGCGCCGATCGCGCAGGGTGGCACCAACGTGTCCGGTGGGCAGCGGCAACGACTGTCCATCGCGCGGGCGTTGGTCAAGCGGCCTGACGTGCTGCTGCTGGACGATCCGTTCTCCGCGCTCGACCTGGGCACGGAGAGCCGGCTCCGCACGGCCCTGCGCGCCGTCACCGCGCGGATGACTGTCATCGTCGTGGCACAACGCGTCTCCACGATCGTGGACGCGGACCAGATCGTCGTCCTCGACGGTGGTCGGGCCGTGGGCGTGGGGACGCACGCCGACCTGCTGGAAACCTGCCCCACCTACACCGAGATCGTCAGGTCGCAGCCGATGGCGATCGTGTGAGCAGCGTGCAGGGCGCGGCTGAGGTTGCGGCCGCGCCAGCGGCCAAGCCGAGGGCGTTCGGGCCGTCCGCCGCCCGGCTCATCCGGCGGTTGGCCGGCGATCGCCTGCGCCTGCTGTCACTGCTCGGGCTGGCCGTGGTCAGCGTGGTGCTCTACGTGCTCGGCCCGCTGGTCCTCGGGCACGCCACCGACCTCATCTTCACCGGTGTCGTGGGGCAGCGTCTCGACGCCGGGACGAGCCTCGACCAGAACATCGCCGAGGCGCGGGCAGCCGGCGACGACACCCTGGCCGACATGCTGCAGCGCATCCACCCGGTGCCCGGCGTCGGCGTCGACTTCACCCGGCTCGGTCAGGTGCTGCTGCTGGCCCTGGGCCTGTTCGTGGGCGCCAGCGTGCTCGGCTGGTTGCAGGGGCACCTGCTCGCCGGCGTCGTGCAGCGGGCGGTACGACAGCTCCGCACCGAGGTCGAGGCGAAACTCAACCGGTTGCCGCTGTCGTACTTCGACCGGCAACCTCGGGGTGAGCTGCTCAGCCGGGTCACCAACGACGTGGAGAACATCGCGCAGAGCCTGCAGCAGACACTGAGCCAACTGCTGACCTCACTGCTCACGGTCATCGGCGTACTCGTCATGATGATCGTGGTGTCCCCGCTGCTGGCCGTCATCGCGCTCGTCGCGCTGCCGCTGTCGGCGGTGGTCACCGGCCAGATCGCGAAGCGGTCGCGGCGGCACTTCACCGCTCAGTGGGCGAGCACCGGCGCGCTGACCGCCAAGGTCGAGGAGGCGTTCAGCGGGCACGAGCTGATCCGGGTGTTCGGCCGCCGGCGCGAGGTGTTGGCGTCGCTCACCGCGACGAACGACGAGCTGTACGAGGCGGGCTTCCGCGCCCAGTTCATGTCCGGGATCATCCTGCCCCTGATGGTCCTCATCGGAAACCTGAGCTACGTCGGCATCGCGGTGGTCGGCGCGATCAGGGTGGCGAACGGCGCCATCTCGCTCGGTGACGTGCAGGCGTTCATCCACTATTCCCAGCAGTTCAGCCAGCCGCTCGCCCAGGTCGCGTCCACGGCGACCCTGGTGCAGTCCGGCGTGGCCTGCGCCGAGCGGGTGTTCGACCTCCTCGATGCCGAGGAGGAGAGCCCGGAACCGGCGGTGACCGCGGCGGCCGTCCGACCGGCCCCGCCGGGTTCCGGCCGGGTGATCTTCGAGAAGATCTCCTTCGGGTACGCCCCGGGCGCGCCGCTGATGAAGGATCTGTCCCTCACCGTCGAACCGGGCCAGACCGTGGCGATCGTCGGCCCCACCGGTGCCGGGAAGACCACCCTGGTCAACCTCATCATGCGGTTCTACGAGCTGGACGGCGGGCGGATCACCCTCGACGGTGTGGACATCGCCGAGCTGCCCCGGGCCGACCTGCGTGGCCGGATCGGCATGGTCCTGCAGGACGCCTGGTTGTTCGGTGGCACGATCCGGGAAAACATCGCCTACGGCCGGTTGGGCGCGACCGATGAGCAGATCGTCGCCGCGGCGCGGGCGACCTACGTCGACCGTTTCGTCCGCAGCCTCCCCGACGGGTACGACACCGTCATCGACGAGATCGGCGGCAACATCAGCACGGGCGAGAAGCAGTTGGTGACGATCGCGCGGGCGTTCCTCGCCAACCCGCCGCTGCTGATCCTGGACGAGGCGACCACCTCGCTCGACTCGCGGACCGAGGTGCTGGTCCAACGCGCGATGGCGGCGCTGCGGGCGGAACGGACGACCTTCGTCATCGCGCACCGGCTGTCGACGATCCGCAACGCCGACCTGATCCTCGTGCTGGAGGACGGGCGCCTCGTCGAACAGGGCACGGAGCCCGAGCTGCTCGCCGCCGACGGCGCGTACTGCCGTCTCTACCACGCCCAGTTCGCCGGCGCGGTCAGCGACGAGGCGCAGGTCAGCGGGGCGCACTGACCGGTGCGCCGAGGGGCCCGCGCCGGGCCGGCTCCACGCTCCCGTAAAGGAAAAGCGGGTACGGCCCGCACCTCCCGGTGCTCGGGGGGTGCGGGCCGTACCGTGCTCAGGTCGCGACGACGGTCAGACCGCCGTGCGGGACCACTGTTGGTTGGTGCCGGTGTTGCAGGTGTACTGCTTGAGGACCACGCCGTCCGCGGTCGACGCGGCCGGTACGTCCACGCACTTGTTGCTGTGTCGGGCCCGGAGCTGGAAGTAGTTGCCGTTGGTGACCATCTGGAACTGCTGGTTGGTGCCGCTGCCGCAGGTGTACTGGACGAGTTCGGCACCGTCGGCGGTCGACGCGCTCACCACGTCGAGGCACTTTCCGCTGTGCCGGCTGACGATGCGCCAGTAGCCGCTGCCGGCGTCCTGGAACTGCCACTGCTGCCAGGCGTTGCCGCCGTAGGTGGACTGGGCGACACGCGCGCCGTTGTCGGTGTTCGGTGACTGGACGTTCATGGCCTTGCCGCTGTGCCGCACGTCGAGCCGGTAGAACGTTCCCGTCGACGGCGGCGGCGTCGTCGGGTCGCCGCCGCCGATGGTGTCGCCCCACGCGTACCGGATCCGGTCCGCGCCGGAGGTGTTGCGGACGGTCAGGTTGAGGTCGGTGCCGCTGCCGGTGAGGGCGAACATCGAGTACCAGTCGTAGCCGATGGTGCCGGTCTTGCCGCCGAGGGCCGGCCAGTAGGTGCCGCCCATCTGGTTGTCCCGCATGACCTGGGCCATGGCGCGGATGTAGCGCACGAAGTTGTCGGTGCTGCCCGCGTCGGCGTAGTTGCGACCGTCGTTCATGGGACCACCGAACTCGGTGGCGACCGCGCGCGAGGCGCAGTTTCCGAGGCGTTCCCGGATGTGGCTGCGGAAGCCGTCGTAGGTCATCGCGCCGTAGAAGAAGGTGTAGTAGTGGAAGGACAGCAGCGTCGAGTTGAAGCGGCTGTCGTTACAGATGTCACGCAGGTCCTGGCTGAAGCCGGTGCCCCCGATCAGCACCCGGCCGGGCACCGCCGAGGTGTGGTAGCTGAGCCAGTTCGCGGCGACGTTGCGCCACTCCGTCGAGCTGTAACCGTGCGGCTCGTTCATCGGCTCGAAGTAGACGTTGGTGTTCGAGCCGTACGTGTTGGTCACCGTGGACCACATCGTGTTCCACGCGGCGAGATTCGTGATTCTGCCGCCGGAGGCGGCGGCGTCCTCCCAGTAGGCGAGGATTACCTTGAAGCCGCGGGCGGTGGCGGCGTCGATCGCGCCTCGGTAGGCCTCCCACCAGGCAGTACCCACCGTGTGCGTGTTGATGGGCAGCCGGACGGTGTTGACGCCCATGGTGGATGCCATGTCGTCGTAGATGGCATTGGCCTTGGCCCGCACCGTCGCGTTGCTGTCGGACATGCTCAGACCCTGCACGACGAGCGGGCTGGTCTTGAAGTTGTCACCCAACATGGCCCAGTTCATGCCTCGGAACTGGTTGGTGGCGGCGGCGGCGGGCGACGACGCGACGACGACCACGCCGCCGACCATCGCCGTCACGGCGGCTACCAGGGCGATCAACGTCCGGCGCAACGACCGGCTGATCCGTTCCATGCGTTGTCCAATCACTAGATCGTGCCTCTCCGGGCTCGACATCTTGAGGGGTTAGCCGGTCACGCGGAAGGTCGCGTCGGCACGGCTCTGCGCGTCGGGGATCTGGTCGAGCCGGAGCAGGTAGCTGTAGTGCCGGATGTAGCGGTCCGGGTGGCTGTAGGACTGGAACGACGTCCACGAGGAGTTGGCGAGGCCGGCGACCTGTCGGAAGGTGGCGTCGGCGGCGAAGGTGGCGGTGCCGTCGTTGGCTTCCAGCCGGAAGTCGAACCCGTAGTGGCGCAGGTAGTAGCCCGGGTAGTTGACCGACTGGATGGAGACCGTGCCGGAGCCGACCAGGCCGGGCACGATCCGCCACTGACCGTCCTGGGCCGGGCTGACGTTCGGGTCGATGCGGACGTCGTAGTCGTAGTGCCGCACGTACCGGTCCTGGAAGTTGTACGACTGGATCCGGTTGACGGCGGTGACGGGCCAGCGGGCGAGCACCCGGTCCTGTTCGGCGGCGGTCAGGTTGAGGATCGTTCCGTGCCGCTTCTTGGTGCCACCCATGGCGTACGAGCCGGACGCCGGCAGCCGGTAACTGCTCGCGCTGGACGGGTTGGTGGTCAGCACCGGCAGGTAGCCGCGCCCGCTGGCGTACTGGTCGAGGTAGAGCACCCACTCGTTGCGGTTGTTGTACTTCAGCCACATCGGGCCCTCGACCTGGGCACCGGTCAACCCGATGCCGGACAGGTTCCCGAGGCTCGTCCAGGTGCCGAGGATGGAGTTGCTGCCCTCGATGGCGATCTGGCCGTCCCGGGAGGCCCGCACGTACCGGTAGGCGCCGACGCCGGACGGCACCTCGACGATCTGGGTGTCGATGATCTCCTGGTTACCGGGTCGGTTGATGTAGGGCTGCGGTGTGGTGATGCTGCGGAAGTTCGTCGTGCGCGCGGCGTAGATGCGGTGCTTGGTCGCCCCGTTGAGCGGGACGTTCGTCGCCCAGTAGAGGACGTAGTCGCCGGTTTCCGGGTTCCAGATCGCCTCCGGCGCCCAGGCGTTGCGTCCGTCCGGGATCGCGCCGGCCACGTTCAGCAGCCACGGCGCGGACCAGTTGACCAGGTCGGTGGACTCCCACACGACGAGGTTGCGGCTGCCGTTGTTGATCGCGGTCGACCAGTCCTGACCACAGCCGATGCACAGGTCGGTGGCGATGATCCAGTACCTGTCGCCGGCCGGCGAGCGGACCAGGGCGGGATCGCGAACGCCACGGGTGCCGACCGTGGAACGCAGGACGAGCCCGCCGTTGTTGAGGTCCGTCCAGCGCAGGCCGTCGGTGCTGTGGGCGAGGTAGATCTGCTGGGCGGTCGACGACTCACCGGTGAAGTGCGCCATCAGGTAACCGACTGTCGGATCGAGCGCGGACGCCTCCTTCGGTGTCGCCGCCGACCAGGTGGTGAACAGCAGGCACGCGGCCACCGCGACCGCGCCGAGCCGCGCGAGGACTCTCGACATGTGTCTTTCTCCTTCGCGGAGGGGCATCCGGGTCAGCTAGAGGGTCGGTACGACGGGGCGGATGGTGCCGTCTGCGTTGAACTCCATCCGGTCGGTGGCGGTCTCCCGGTTGGTGCCGTTGCCGGCCGGCACGGCGAACCGGTGGTAGGCGATGTACCAGGTGTCGCTGCCGGGTGCCCGGACCACGGAGTGGTGGCCGGTGCCCTTGACGCCGACGTCGAGGCGCTTCTGTAGCACCACGCCGCGCCTGGTCCACGGCCCGAGGGGCGACGAGCCGGTGGCGTACGCGACCCGGTAGTCCTCGCTCCGTGTGTCGTTCTCCGACCACATGAAGTAGTAGAGGCCGTTGCGCCGGAACACGAACGGGGCCTCGTTGTAGCCGGACGGCGTGACGACCCGTACCTGTGCCGCGTCGAAGGAGGTCAGGTCCGCGTTCAGCCGTACCGCCCGCGCGACGCCCTGACCCCAGTACAGGTAGGACTGCCCGTCGTCGTCGGTGAACACCATCGGGTCGATGGCCTGCCCACCGGAGAACTGGTCGCCGCGGACGAGCGGCCGGCCCAGCGCGTCGCGGAACGGCCCGGTGGGGCTGTCGGCCACGGCCACGCCGAGCTGTTTGGCGGTGTTGCCGCTGGCGGCGCCGCCGCTGAAGTACAGGTAGTAGCGGCCGTTGGCGGTGGCCACCGCCGGCGCCCAGGCCGAGTTGTCCGCCCAGGACACGTCCGGGCCGTGGTCGAGGATCACGCCGTGGTCGGTCCAGTTGACCAGGTCGGTGGAGGAGAACGCCTTGTAGTAGGTGCCCGCCCAGCCCGCGTAGCCGTCGGTGGTCGGGTACAGGTAGTAGCGGCCGTTGAAGACGGCGAGGTGCGGGTCGGCGAAGAGGCCCGGGAGCACCGGCCCCTTGGTGGTCCTGGGCGCCCACGGCGCGGCGAGGCGGAAGGAGCTGTCCGCCCGGAACGCGGCCGTGTCCTGGTAGGTGTCGATCCAGAGCGCGTAGTCGCGGTGGCGGATCCGCCGGTCCGGGTAGTTGTACGAGGTGAGCGCCACCGAGCCGGAGACCGAGCCGTCCACCGCGCAGAAGGTGGCGTCGGCGCGGAACCCCGCGTCACCGGTGTTGGGGTCGACCCGGAGCCGGTAGTCGCGGTGCCGCAGGAACAGGCCGGTCTTGGTCTGGAACGAGTAGCAGGCGGGCGATGCCAGGCCGTTGACCACGGTGAAGGTGGCGTCGAGCTTGGTCTGGTTGGCGCTGCCGGAGGTCACCGGGTCGAGCTGACCGAGATAGTTGACGTGCCGTACGAATCGTCCGGCCTGGTTGACCGCCTCCAGCGAAACCGCGCCGGTCGGCAGCGTGGCGGCCTGCGCCGGCCCGTCGGCGACCACCACGAACGCGGCGGCGGCCACGGCGGAGAGCACCAGGATCCGGATCCGGGAGTACCCGCTGGACCCGGTGGTCGATGCCGCTGTCGTTCGCCACGGAACCACGGTCACGACCCCTTCCGGAACGACAAACGTTGTTAGCGTTAACAAGATCAACTCGGGCGCGGCCTGGAGGGCTTCGCGGTTTCGGCGGCGGGCAACCCGCCACACGGGACAGCTCTGGTGCGCCGCCCGTTACAGGCACAATGTGTTCTGCTCGTTAAGGTCGCGTTGCGGACCAGTGTTAGCGATCGCATCAGCGAGTGTCAAGGATCGACGAAGCTCGTTCGTCTTGATCGCGCCGCCACGGCCGGCGCTATCGTTCTGGCATGGTGCGCACGTCATCCGGTGCCATCGGTGCCGCCTTCCTCGCGGACGAGCCGGCCGACGGCGTCGACCTCAGCCTGTTTGGGCAGTTCTCGGGCTCCTGGGCCCTGGACTGCACCGAGTACGACCCCGACGGGTCCCCCACCGTGCGGCGAGGCGAGTGGCATTTCGGGTACGCGCTGGGCGGCCGGGCCACCACCGATGTCTGGATCCTGCCCGGCGTCGAACACGGCGTCAGCGTGCGATTCCCCGATCCCACCGCCGGTGCCGGGGTCTGGCGCTCCACCTGGGTGGGACCGGGACGGCGTCGGACACACACCTTCCTGGCCTCCCGCGTCGGCGAGCAGATCGTGCTCGACGGCGGCGATCTGCGCTGGACCTTCTCCGACATCGAGGCAGACGAGTTCCGCTGGCGCAACGAGGCACGACAGCCCGACGGCACGTGGCGACTCGACCAGACGTTCCGGGTGTGGCGGCAGACCTGACCCTCCCTGTGCCGCCGGGCCTGCCGGGGGCGTCGGGCCTCTCTGGGGCCTGCTCGGCTCGGACTACCCGTACCTGACGAGCCCGGCGCGCTGGGCGAGGAGGGCCGCCTCGGTCCGGTTGGTGCAGCCGAGTCGGGTCAGGACCCTTGAAACGTAGCCTTTGACGGTAGCCTCGGCGAGGTGCAGTTGGGCCGCCAACTGCGCGTTGGTCAGACCCTGTCCCAGGCCGGTCAGGATCTGCCGGTCCCGTTCGGACAGACCGTTCGGCAGGGTGACCGACGGGTCCGCGGGCAGCAGAAGCCGGGTCGCACCGGGCGGCAGGATCAGGTGGCCGGCGGCGGCGGTGCGGACGAGGTTGGCGAACTCGCGCGGCGGCGTGGTCTTTAGCACGTAACCGCTGGCTCCGGCACGTAGCGCGGCAGCCAGATACCGATCGGCCGTGAACGTTGTCAGTACCACCACGACCGGGGCCGGGTGCAGAGCGGCGATCTGCTCGGTGGCGACAAGTCCGTTGACACCCGGCATGCGCAGGTCCATCAGGACCAGGTCCGGACGGTGCCGGATGGCGGCCTCGACCGCCGCGGCCCCGTCCGCCACGGTGTCGACAACCTCGATGTCGCCGGCGCTCCCCAGGATTGTGCGCAGGTGCGCACCGACCAAGGGATCGTCGTCAGCCACCACGATCCGGATCATGACGACCCCCGCTGTTGTACGCCGGGCAGCCGCGCCCGCAGCGTGAAACCACCGCCCGGCTCGGGCCCGGCCGTGAGCGTGCCGCCGAGCAACTCGACCCGACGCCGCAACCCGTGCAGCCCGGTCCCCGACCCGGAAGCGGCCAAGCGCGCGTCCGCCGCCGACCGAACCACTCCGTTGCGGACAAGAACTCGCACCCCTCCGCCCTCGTACCGCACCCCCACCTAAGCCGCGAACGGGGCCGCCGGTATGAGGAACATGATCGTGTTCTCGCCCGGCCGGATCGAGCTGTCCGGGCCGAGAGTCTCGACGGCGACCAGGACGGCGCTGCCAGCGACAGCACTCCAGGCCACCGTGACCGGTGCGCTCCGGCGCCACCACAGCGCGCCCGCCCCGGCCGCGAAGACCACAGGTGTGAGGCCACTGCCGCCCCGCGGGTCAACGGTCGGCCCGGCCAGCAACAGCAGACCGGCGAGCAACGCGACCGCCACCACCACGGCGTCGACTGACCGCCGCCTCGGTGAGTCATCCCGCCGCACGACGGACTGCGTCCACCTCAACCTGGCCCCCACCACGGCGCCAACGGTAGGCCGGGACCGGGCGCCCCGTCCGGCCCGTACCGACGAAAGTAGGTTCGGAACCGCCACAATCGTCGCCATGGGGACCGACGGCCGCCGCTACCACGATTCCGGTCCCGCACGCCCAATGGAGTCATGAAGGAAAGCGTCACCACCCGCCGGCTCCTCGCCTGCGGTACCGCTGCCGGGCCTCTGTTCGTCATCGTGGTCCTCGTCGGCGGCGCGCTACGGCCCGGATACCGCCCGATCCGCCAAGCCGCCAGCGAGCTGGCCCTCGGGTCGACCGGATGGATCCAGATCACCAACTTTCTCGTCTGCGGCGCCCTGTTCGTGCTCTGTGCCCTCGGTGTACGCCGCGCCCTGCACCCCGGGCCGGCCGCCTGGATCGCGGCTGCCCTCACCGGCCTGTTCGGTGCTGCCCTCATCGCCTCCGGGCTGTTCGTCACCGACGTCGCCGGGCAGGCCCAGCGCACCTGGCACGGCACCGCGCACAACGCCGCCGGCAGCGTGGTGTTCCTGTCCCTGCCGCTGCTGACCTTCACCTGGGCATGTCACGCTGCCCGACGTCGGTCCTGGGTCTGGGCGACAACAAGCGCGATCACCGGCGTGACAATGCTTCTCCTCATCCAGGGCCTGGCCATCGCCGAATACCGGGGCCTGTACCAGCGCATCACCATCGGACTCGGCTGGACCTGGATCACCGCCTTCACCCTGCACCTCCGTCGCGCGACGCCCACCCACCCACGTGCGGCAGCAAATCGCCTCGGCTACTGGCGGCGTCGATGACACCCCCGAGGGTTCGTGACCTCCGGCGGTGGCGAGTCGGGCATCGTCCCGTCGGCGGCCCGGAGCGCCGCGATCTCCTTGCGTGCCGCGGTCAGTCGTCCGTTTCCTCGCCCTCGTCGCCGGGCGTGGTCCGCACGCGCACGGCGGTCTGGTGATGGGTCAGCGGGTTTTCTGGAACCAGGCGGCGACCAACTCCAGCGGGCGGCGGCGACCGGTGAACATGGTGACCGTGTTACGGAGGTCGTAGGTCTGGCGGGCATCCGTGGGCGTGGTTATGAGGCGGTTGAGCATCAGGGGCGCTAACCAGAAGTACTTCGCGGCGCCGGTGAGTTGGATGGCGCGGCGGACGGTGGCGGCGTCCACCGCGCCAGCGAGGCCGCGACGGTAGCCGGTGGTGACCAGTTCGACGACCTCGTCGATCAGGACCAGGTCGACCAGGCCGTCGAAGAACGTGTCGAGGATGAGGTTGGCGGCGTCCTCGCCGAGTGGACCTGGGCCGACGAAGCTCCAGTCCAGCAGCACCGGCCCCGAGTCGTCGACGATCAGGTTCGTCGGCCAGACGTCGTGGTGGCAGAGGGTGCGGGGCAGCTCATCCGTGGCACGCAGCACGTCGTACCGGCGTAGCCAAAGCTCTCGAAGGCTGGTCCGGAGGTCGTGCGGCCAGGCGGAGGCCGCGGTGGGATGGTCCCAGGGGATCGGTTCGGTGACGGGGCGGGTCGTGGTGTAGTCGCGCAGCCAGTCGCGGGACAACCATGGCTCGGTGGGGCGCCGGCCCAGCCAAAACGCGTGCCCAGCGCCGAGCCGCTCGGCGAAGTCGCCAAGCGTCGCGGGCGTTGCCGCGGTGCCGGGCACGCCGTCGACGTGCTCCAGCCACAGCGCGACCGACCCGTCGGGCCGGTCCGTCCACTCCAACAGGGCCGGAGCGCGGATGCCCGCCGCCGAATAGGCAGTCTCCGCCAGCCCGTCGCGGTAGGCCAGGGCTTCTCGCTGCCAGTAGTTCCAGTGGCCCTGGTCGGCGCTCGCCGCCCAGTGCGCGGGCACCCCGTTCCGGCCCGGCGGGGCCGCGATCTTCAAGATCGTATTGCGGCCATCGCGGTTCACCCGCCAGATGCCACCGGTCGCCCCGTTGAGTGAGTTGTGAGTCAGCAGCTCGGCCTCCGACTGCCGCCCTATCAGATCATCAGGCGGGTTCATCAGCGCATCCTATGTACCGCTCTCAGCTGGACGCTGGCCAACCCGCCGGGCATGGTCACCCTCGGGGTGAGACACGACTATCGACGCTCTGTCGGCCCTCCGCCGGAGCAGTGAGCAGGGCCTCCGAGGGTCACCGTCCGGGAATGTCAGTGCCGTCTGCAAGGCTGCTGCGCGACAAATGCCACCAAGATGAGAAGGTGCGACATGAGCTCGAAGGCTGGCGGAACATTTGATGTCACATCATTCGAGCCAGAGGTGCTCGACGAAGGCCCGGGGGCCGCGCTTGGCCGGGCGCGGGTCACCAAGACCTTCCAGGGCGGCCTGGCCGGCACCAGTACGGTGACCATGCTGTCGGTGGCCGACAACGAGGGCAGTCCCGCTGCCTACGTCGCCGTGGAGCGATTCACGGGCGAACTTGACGGCCGCAAGGGTTCGTTCGTCCTGCAACACAGCGCACCCGGCAGCCACGGTGAGCAACTCGCGATCCGCGTCGTCCCGGGAACGGGCTCCGGTGACCTCACCGGGATCGCGGGAGCATTCGAGATCATCCAGTCCGACGACGGCGGCCACTCCTACGTCTTGGAGTACACCCTGGCCTGACGCGTGCCGACCTGCGCGACCAGCGACTCAACCGACCCACCGGGCAGTGGCGGCGAGACTTGCCCAGCACTCGCACCCCACAGAGCAAGGATGCTCGCGTGGAATCCAACACTGTGCACTGGGCGTCGGGCCCAGCGGATGTACGAGAAGGTCGGGTTCGTCGTCCAGGGCGTGTTGCGCCGCGCACGAGCGCCGGCCCCGGACACGCTCGAAGCACACCCGCCGCCATCCGTCCAGCGGACCAACTAACGGGGGCAGGATCTCTGGGCATCGGGGAACTCCGTGATGGGCGGTTACACGTGGCAGCGTCGGCCGGTGGGTACTCGTCAACCCCGGGTCAGTTCCAGGGATCGGCGTTCGGATTCTCGCCGAGCAACTGCGCGCTCTCCAGGCACAGGTCCTCGCCGAACAGTTGATTGCCGCGGGAGTCGGTGCCCCATGCGTCGTCGGCGGAGGCAGCGATGGCGCGCCATGTGTAGCCTTCAGCCCGCCACTGCCTGACTTGCCGCGCTATGTCCGTGGTCAGGGTCAGTCCCCACGCCTCCAGCATGGGTCGAAACTACGTCGAGCCTGGGACTCCACCCAGATGCGTGCCACGAGCAGATCGGGATCCCCCACAGCCGTAAGCCGGCCGAGGTCCCACAGCGGTCGGAGGATGCCCTTGCCCGGGATCGGCATGCGCCGGCCACCTTCGGACGGCGACAGGAGCCGTAACTCGGCGCGGATGATGCCGTGGATGTTTTCCCACCTACCCCAATGGCACCGTGCGGCGGTTTCGGCGAGCCACATCAGCTGCGCCGGTCACCGTCACGCCGGCCCCGTTGGCGACATCAGCCGGGACCATGGCCGCAGCCCGAGCGAGCAGATCGGCAACATCCACCCTCGGATTATTCAACGTCGCCGAAGCATCAGCGGGAATTGCTTCACCGGCGCGCTGATCTGCCGCGATCCGCGTTGCGCCAGTGAAGCTTCGCTTCAATGGGCCGCGGTCAACCAGATGTCCGCCGACTCACCGACGGGATCCGGCCCGGCGACAACAACGACGCACCTTCAAGTAGCCCGACCGACAGCCCACTCAAACACTCACCCAGAACGAAGGGCAGTCAGACGCGGTGTGAACATCTTGCGACGGCCCGTGTGGCGAGGGAACTAAGGAGACCACGACCGACGGACTCCTCTCGGGCAGTCAGAACACATTCGATCGAGATCAGTCGCCTATCGGACTTATTGCGGGGACGACTGGCCTCGTTCATCAAGCTCCGGTCATGCGAAAATCTACTCGCCGTACCCGGCATTGTTCGATGACCGACACGTTCCAAAAAACGCAAACACGAATTTCGTTCGTCATGAGGTCGGCGCGTGGGGCAACCGGCACATTATCGCGCCACCGACCAGGCAGTGCACCAGCGGCACAAGGATGATCATCATGACCCAAGCGACAACAGCGAACAGTACCTCGACCGAACCCGTCCCCGTCCCCGTGCGACATTCGATCAGCAGGCAACTTTTCTGGCTGCTGCCCGTCGCCTTGGCCTCGGTCGGAATTTGCGTGTTGCTGTTCCAGAAGGAAGCGTGGGGTGCGAACGCTGCGGCCATCATCAGCGTGCCCATCAACATCGCGGCGATCGTGGTGACGATCCTAGTCGACCGGGGCGTATTCAAGACTCCCGCCCTCCGCAAGCCGGGCGGCAGGTCGTGGAGGATGAAGGGCGCTGTCTACTTCACCGCAGGCACCCTCGTCCTCAGTGCCGCGTTTTGGTGGTTCCAGCGGGAGCCCGACCCGTTCGACTACATGTCGGGCGAGGTCCGGATCGGTTACAACGCTTTCGAGTACGAGGGCTGGCATACCGACAAGGACGGCGGGACCGGGTTCGATGTCGCCCTGGCCAACGAGATCCAGTCGCACTTCGAGAACGCACACCTGAAGTGGGTGGACCTGGGCACCCTGGACAACCGGATCAACGCGCTACACGGGAAGTGGCGCGCCACTGACCAGAGCCCGCTCCAGAAACCCGTCAAACTCGTGATCTCCAACTTCTCGATAACCCCGGAACGAGCCGAGGTGATCGACTTCGCCGGGCCCTACTTCGTCGACACCCAGGGCTTTCTCAGCCGGAGCGATGCCAAGACCATAGCGGCGATCCCACGTGGCAAGGTGTGTGCCATCAAGGGCTCGACCACCTTCAAGAGACTGGATCAGATCAACTGGAATCCGGTACCGGCCGATTCCATCGCCGAGTGCATCAACAGATACAAGAGCGGGGAGGTCGATGCCGTGTCGGGCGACCGTTCGGTCCTCGCCGGATACGCACGAGCGGTTGGCGTGAGTCCACCGATCCGGCTGAGTAACGGATCGGAGAAGTACGCCATCGGCATCCCGAACAACATGCCACGGCTGTGCGGCGAACTCAGCAAGGTGATCACCGACTTCCTGGAGTACGGCTGGCAGACCAACTTCGACACCACCCTCGGAGCCCTCGGCCTGTCCGAGTCGCCACCACCGCAAGCCGTCGAACCCTGCCAACCGACAGGGCCGTGGCTGGACCGTTAGCACAGCTCCGGTGCCTTACGCCTGCCGTGGCGAACCGACGTCCAGCAAGCACGCCGCGATCCCGTCGAGCTCGGTGGCCGAAGGGCTCGCCGGCACCTCACCCAGCGGTGACAGCCCGGTCAGCAGCACGTCGAGGCCGTCGGCCTGGTAGCGCTGCACGCGCTGGATCCACTCCTCCATGCTGCGCTGGCGCCACGCCGTGCCCGCGCCGGCAGGGAAACCGATTTCGTCGAATTCGCGCACGACGAGTCCCTCGATCTCCGCGCAGGCCCGAATCGCGGTGGTCTTTCCAGAACAACTCGAGCCGGCGATCGTCAGCCCACATCACGAGAGGGTGCCCACGGGTACCGGCTCGCGGGCCGACTGATGGCAGACGGTCCGGTGGTCCGCCCACTCGCCGGACCCGCTGCGAGGTCGTATACCCAGGTCTCGGTGCTTCGCCGGGACTTGGCGGACCACGTCGTTGCGATCCTTGACGCGAAGTCGTCCAGGACCTGATGTCCACTCACGATCCCACTCGTCGACGGGTTCGGCCTCGAGTCTGTTCAGCTCGACAACTCGGCGATCTCGGCGGGCTGAAGGGCCCGCTGGCGGACCCGCACGTCGTCTAGCGCGCCGACCAGCCAACCTCCGCGCATCGACACTCCCAGGTGGAACCCTCCGGTCGACGGGGGTGAGGTGGTTGCCGCGCCGGTTCCCTGTAGTACGCCGTCCACGTACAGCTGGAAGTGCCCCCATCCGGCGTTCCCGACCGCGGCTACGTGGGTCCAGCGGTTGACCGCCGCCGGGGACATCGACTCCACGGTCGGCCAGTTCGTGGCCCCCGAGTCGCTCGTCGGAACCTTGTAAGCCCACCGGCCGCTGTCCGTCTCGTACTGGAGGTAGAAGGTCGCCTGCTCCCGACCGTCCTGGCTGGCGATCACCTGGTCGCCGGGGCCGTCCGGGCGGCCGTCACGGTTGGCGTCCGTCAGGCGCACCCAGGCCGTTACCGTGTACGACCGGTCGGTCCACAGGGTCATGCCGCCGCGTACGTCGACCACCTCCGTACCCGTGAGCAGTAGCGTGCTAGCCCGCGATACCGCGGAACGGCCGCCCTTCCTCGATGGTCGGCAAGGCTGCCATTCTCGCGGTCCAGCGGTCGATGTAGATGTTCAACCCATCGGCGTTACGCGCCATGCTCAACCAGTCCCAGGCAACGTCGCGGATCTCCCGTTGGGCGATCATCTCGGCACCGTCGCCGTAGTCGAACGGGAAGCCGTCGACAATGTCCGACAGGTCGGCGTAGATGGGGTACAGCTTGTCGACACCCCGCACGAACACCTCGGGGTGCAGCTCGACCAATGCACCCTTCAGCTCCTCGATCACCATCACCGGATCCTCTGCGCCTTTCAGCACCCGGTACAGGTGCCCGTCGATGAGGTCGATCACGGTAGGCAGCCAAGACGGCGCGGTGTCGGTCACGCTCGCATTGTCGTCTGCCGTGACACGCGTGTGGCGTCTGCCCCCGGCCGCACAAACCGCTCCAGAAACTCGTGGCCGGCCGGAGGCGGGCGCGTCAGTTCTGGATGGAGAGCGTCGCGACGACACCGTTGTGATCGGACCTGGTGCCCCCGACGATGTCGTAATCGGTCATCCACATGACCTGGTGATCGGGCAGCCGCTTCCAGAAGTAGACGTAGTCGATGTGCCGGTTGCCGTGCGTTCCGGTGCCCTTCTCGCCGTAGAGGTTGTAGTTGGAGCGCAGATTCGGCAGGGCGTTGGCCTCGAAGACCTGCCACGGGAACTTCGCGTACCCGTAGCTCCGGTCGGCGCTGAAGTCGACGTTGAGGTCACCGCTCACGATGACCTGGCCCTCGTCCTGCTTGTCCACCGCCAGGTCCTTGAGTCCCTGGAACTGCGCCTCGGCGCACCTGGTGCGCGGCAGGTCCTCGGGCCGGCCCGCGTTTTCGATGCTGGCCACCGCATGGGCGTTGATGTGGGTCACGATGCGGCCGCTGGCCTTGTGCCGGTACTTGACCCAGTTGTTGTACCGCGCGGGCGGCACCTCGCCCGGACCGTTGGTGTCGCAGACGAAAATCGACCCCTTGTCGACCACGTCGAACATGCTCTTCCTGGCGATCAACGCTTCGCCGGCCTGGTTGGTCCCGCCCGGCGCGTACAACCACCAGCCGTTGTCGGCGGCCCAGCTCTCCAGGAACGCCTTGCGGGCACCGACCTCGTTGAGACCGACGAGATCCGCCCTGGACACGATCAGGTTCAGGTCGTGCACGAAGTCGGCCTGGCTCAGCCCGTAGTAGATGTTCAGCGTCGCTGCCCTGAAGCCCGCACTCGCGGCAGCCGCCGGGGCCGGCGGCAGCAGGGCCGCCACCAGCGCGACCGCGCCCGCGAGAGCGCCCAGGGCACGGGCCCGCCACTCCGTTGTCCTGCGCATCGACGCCCCTCCACCCGAACCGCCGTCGGTGGCGGCCAACGCACCCTATCGATTCGAGTCGACGCGAGGCCGAACATCCGGTGACGAAGCATGGACAGACCTGGGTCGACCGGTGCGGGCGTAACCGGCTCTCCCAGTGGCGGTGGTGCTGCTACGCGAAGGTGAGGCCGTCGGACCGGGCGCGCTTGAGCTCGAGAACGCCTGGCAGCCGGAGAGCAGGCGGGCGCCGTCGAAGAGATTCTGGGCCTGCGGGCGGGGGTCAGGTCGGATGACGACCGGCCGTGCTCGACCAGGCACGAATTATCATTCCGCCATGGACGACACCACCCGCGGCGTACGAATCAGACGCGGTGGCCCGCCCGACGCCCCCGCGATACTGGACATGCTCGACGCCGCGGTGGCCTGGATGAATGATCGCGGGAACACCGAGCAGTGGGGCACGACCCCGTTCTCCGCGAAGCCCGGAGGGGCCGAACTGGTCGACCGGTACCTGACCGAGAACCTCCCGTACATCGCGGAGGTGGACGGGACGCCGGCCGCAGCCCTGGTGTTGGACTCCGGGCCCGATCCGCGGGCACCGATCGCGCCTGCGGACGAACCCGAGCGCTACGTCCGCCTCCTGGTCACCGACCGACGATTCGCCGGCCGGAATCTCGGGTCGGCCCTGCTGGCCCACGCCGTGCAGGAAACCCGGCGGGCCGGCGTGCGGTTGCTACGCGTCGACTGCTGGGCGGGCGGCGGTGGCGAGTTGGTGGCGTACTACGAACGCCACGGGTTCACTCCCACCGAAACCTTCCTGGCTGGATCCTGGCCGGGGCAGGTACTGGCCCAGCGGGTCGGCTGAGCCGCGCCTCTCCGTCAGTTGTGCGACCACAGCAGGCCCACCACTGCCGCCGTAGCCGACAGGAGAACAAGCTTCAGCCACGGGCCGCCGTTGCCCAGGTGTGGCATCGTCTCGTCGGCGAGGTTCCAGGCCGCGTGCATCAGGATCGCCGCTGGGACACCACCGCGCAGGCGTTCGGTGACGAAGAGCATGAGGTAGGTGAATGGAAAGAGCGCCAGGAAGAACACCACCCCCTGCTGGGTGAACAAGCCTTCGTCGTGCTGCCCGGTGCCAGGCAGGAAGAACAGCGGCACGTGCCACAGGCCCCACGCGGCTCCCAGCACCAGGGTGGTCGCCATCCGGCTGTAGGACTGCCTCAGGCGTGGCTGTACGTACCCCCGCCAGCCGAACTCCTCCGCCACTGGCCCTGCGAGCAGCGTGTAGGCCAACGCGATGAGCGGTCCGCCCACACCGGCGACTACCGAACCCGCGTGCTGCGGGATCGCCGACGGGTCGTTCAGGTTCATCAGGACCGCCGCACCCACCGGGGCGACCCCGCCCAGCAGTACCGCCACCACTGACGTGCCAAGCGACCATCGCGTGCGGGGGCCCGGACGCCTCTCCCCGCGGCGCCGCAACCACAGGATCAGCGCCGCCAGGGACGGGCCACTCGCCGCGAGCGCGAACACCAGCAATCCGAGGCCCTCGTCGATGCTCACACCCAGCACTCCCAGCAGTGCAAACGGGATCCAGGTCAGCAACAGACACACAGCCCAAAACTCCAGCAGCCGCAGGCGGACCAAGCCGCGTTCGGCGGGCAGATGGCGCGTCAGCGCGAATTCGTCCGCCACCGCGGCCCTGGTGACCGGACGGCGATGCCCACGCTGCCGTTGGCGCAACTTGGCCATGGTGTGCTCATCTCGTCGTCGCATTGATGATCACGACGCTACGAGGATCCTCAGTCCCTAACGATCCGGCTGGTCGGTGAGCGTCCGGTAGGGTTAACCCGCCTACCCCGCCACCCCGAACGTTCGATTCCTCAGGCGGTGGCCAACCGGACCAGGAACTGGCAGCCTTCCGGGGTGTTGCGCACCTCGACCCGACCCCCGTGCGCCTCCACCAGGCCGTGGACGATGGCCAGGCCGAGCCCCCCGGACGCCCCGCCGTCGCCGGCGCGGGGCGTGCGGGCCGGTTCGCCACGGAACGCGATGTCGAACAGCCGGGGCAGGTCGGCCGGGGGGATGCCGCCACAGGTGTCGGCGACCGACAGCCAGGCGTGGTCCTCCTCGTGGCCGGCCTCGATGCGGACGGTGCCGTCCTCCGGGGTGTAGCGCACGGCGTTGAGCAGCAGGTTGGCCACGACCCGGGCCAGCTCCGGCTCGCTCGCGGCAACGGTCGGCCACCCCGACTCGCTGGCGATCAACTTGATCCGCCGGGCGTCGGCCAGTGGGGTGGTGCTGGCCAGCGCGTCCGAGACCACCTCGCCGAGCGACACCGCCCGCAACGACAACCGCAGCGCTCCCGCGTTGATCCGGGACAGCTCGAACAGGTCGTCGACGAGTCGGGTCATCCGGTCGGTCTCCAGCCGGATGCGCCGGTGGTACTCGTCGACGGTGTCCGGGTCACGGACCACCCGGTCCTCCAGCGCCTCCGCCATGGCCCGCAGCCCGGCGAGCGGGGTACGCAGGTCGTGGGAGACCCAGGCGACCAGGTCGCGCCGGCCCTTCTCCAGTCGCCGTTCCCGCTCCCGGGCCTGGTCGCGCCAGACCGCGGCGCGGGCCAGTCGACGGCCGAAGTGCCCACCGACGGCGAGGCTGACCACCGCCGCCGCCGCGACGGTGATCAGGACCACTTCGAGGTCGTGGGCGGAGAGGAACATCGCCTCCGCGACCGCCATCACCCCGACGACGACGGCGACCACAGTCGTGGTGAGCAGCACACTGACGTGCACGGTGATCGAGCTGCGCCGCAGCACGCGGAGCAGCACCGCGCCGGCGAGCCCGATGCCCACGGCCGCGCCGAGGGCGATCGCGAAGATCAGCAGCAGGTCACGCATCGGCGGGCTCGTACCGGTAGCCGACGCCCCAGACGGTCACGATCCGCCGCGGATCGGCCGGGTTCGCCTCGATCTTCTCGCGCAGCCGGCGGACGTGCACGGTCACTGTCGAGTGGTCCCCGAAGTTCCAGCCCCAGACCTGTTCGAGGAGTTCGGCCCGGCTGAACACCCGGGACGGATGCCGCATGAGGTGGACGAGCAGGTCGAACTCGCGCAGCGTCAGCGCCAGGTCGGTGCCGGCGAGGCGGGCGGTGCGGGAGGTCGTGTGCACCACCAGGCTGCCGTCGGTGAGCGCCTCCGGTCGCTCGGGGGGCGGCCCACCGCCGGCGCGCCGGAGCACCGAACGGACCCGCAGCACCAGTTCCCGGGGGGAGAAGGGCTTGGTCAGGTAGTCGTCCGCGCCGAGTTGCAACCCGAGGATCCGGTCGGACTCGTCACCGCGCGCGGTGAGCATGATGATCGGTACGCCGTCCGGCCGGGCCCGCAGCTCCCGGCAGACCTGGAGGCCGTTGATCTTGGGCAGCATCAGGTCGAGCACGACCAGATCCGGCGCCTGCCGCGCCACCGCCGCCAGCGCCATCGCCCCGTCGCCGGCGTGGCTCACCTGGAAGCCGTCGTGTTCGAGGTATCGGCAGATGACGTCACTGACGGTCTGGTCGTCGTCGACCACCAGCACCCGCTGTGTCACGAACGCCCCCCGCCCCGGCCCGTCGACCTGTCCATCCGCCCAGCGTAGCCAGGCACCGGGCACCGAGCGCACCGGCGAGACCTAACGAGGTTCTTACGGCTGCGCGCAGCACGCGGTGTCGGCGTACCCGGGGTCCTACGGTGACCGGAATGCGGATACTTGTCACCGGTGCTGCCGGGTTCATCGGCTCCCACGTCGCCGACCTGCTCAGCGCCGACGGGCACGAGGTGGTGGCCGTCGACGCGCTCGTGCCGGAGGCGCACGGCCCGACGCCGCCGCCCTGGGCGCGGCACGATCTGGTGGTCGGCGACGTCCGCGACGGCGAACTGCTGACCCGGCTGCTGGCCGGGGTCGACGCGGTCTGCCACCAGGCGGCCATGGTCGGCCACGGCGTCGACCCGGCCGATGCCCCCCGGTACGCCGCGCACAACGACCTCGGCACGGCCACCCTGCTCGCGGCGATGCACGCCACCGGGGTACGCCGCCTCGTGCTGGCCAGCTCGATGGTGGTCTACGGCGAGGGCCGCTACCACTGCCCCGCACACGGAGTCGTCCGGCCTGCCGGCCGCCGCGCCGCCGACCTGGCCGAGGGCCGGTACGAGCCGACCTGCCCCCGCTGCGACAAGACGCTCTCCCCCGGTCTCGTGCCCGAGGACGCGCCGCTGGAGCCGCACAGCACGTACGCCGCCACCAAGCTGGCCCAGGAACACCTCGCCGGGGCCTGGGCCCGGCAGACCGGCGGGTCGGTCTGGGCACTGCGGTACCACAATGTCTACGGACCACGGATGCCCCGCGACACCCCGTACGCCGGGGTGGCGTCGATCTTCCGGTCGGCCCTGGCCGCCGGACAACCGCCCCGGGTCCTGGAGGACGGCCGGCAACGGCGCGACTTCGTCCACGTGACAGACGTCGCCGCGGCCAACCTGCTCGCCCTGACGACACCGGCACCGGACCCCGTGGTCCCGGTCAACGTCTGCTCGGGCGAACCGCACACCGTCGGCGAGCTGGCCCACGAGCTGGCTTCGGCGATGGGCGGGCCCAGGCCGGTCACCGTCGGGGGCGGGCGGGCGGCGGACGTACGGCATGTCGTGGCCGACCCGGCCCGCGCCACCCGGCTGCTCGGTTTCACCGCCCGGGTCGGCTTCGCCGCTGGCATCGCCGACTTCACCACCGCGGTGATGCGGGAGCCGGCAGCGCTCACGACACCGTCCACAGTAGGTGGTTGACGGCGAGCGCCGTGGCGGCCTGGGCGGCCAACCACCACCGTCGGTGACCGGTGGGCAGGTGCGCGGTCGCGACCAGCAGCCAGACGGTGAACGGTAGCCAGATCCGCTCCACCTCGGCCTTGCTGAGCCCGGACAGGTCCGCCGCGAGCACGGCCGCCGCCGCCGCGAGGGGCAACCACACGGTGGGCCCGGCGCTGACGAGCCGCTGTCGCAGGGCCGTCGGGTGCGGTGCGCGGATCGCCACGGCGGCCACCGCCCGTCGCAGCGCCGGCCCGACCACCGGCCCGGCCGAGAGGAGCAGGGCGGCGAGGTTCGCCCAGATCCAGTACCCGTACGGGCGGTCCGCCGCCCAGCCCTGGTAGTACCGACGGGACACCAGGTGGTAGCCGTCCAGCCACCAGAAACCGCAGAGGGTGAACGCGGCGACGACCGCCGCGACCGCCGTCGCCGCGGCCACGAGCACGCCGAGGCGGTCGCGCGCCCGCAGCAGCACCACTGTCAACGCGAGCATCCCGACCAGGACGAACCCGTACGACAGGTAGAGCGCGAAGCCGAGCAGCAGCCCGCCGAGCACGGCCCGGGGTCGGCCACCGACCGCCAGCAGCGCCAGCCCGGCGGCGACCACCGCGGCGAAGATGCCGTCCGCGGACGCACCCACCCAGACCGCCCCCGGGAAGAGGACCAGGAACGGCCACACCGCCCGAGCCGCGTTCTCGGCGCCCAGCGCCCGCAACGTCACCGGGACCGACACCGAGACCGTGGCGCCGAGCAGCACACAGGCGAGCCCGGCGGCGGTGCCGCCGCCCAGGCCGATCCGTTCCAGCCAGACGAAGAGCAGCAACGCTCCCGGTGGATGACCGGCGGTGTGGGTGGACCACGACCCGGGCTGGAAGTCGACGATCCGGTCGGCGAAGCCGGACAGCATGGCACCGACATCGGTCACCCCCGGCACCTCGTACAGGTACTCGGCCTGCACGGTGAGCCGCTCGGTCAACCCGGCGGACCAGCCGTCCACCAGCGCCAGCGACAGCGTCCAGAGCACCGCGGCGAGGTAACCGACGACAAGCAGCCGCGGCCAGCGCGGGTCGGTCGCCCAGCGCATGCCCCGCCACACGAACACCGCCGCGACGAGAAGCGCGGCGGGAGTGCCGGGGCCCACATGGGGCTGCCAGGAGGCGTAGATCGGGGCGGCGTCCGCGTAGAGCCGCACGCCCCGATGGTTGAGCAACGCGCCGACGACGACGGCGACGGCGAGCAGGGCCACCTCGGCACCGAGGACGATCAGATCGGCGGACCGGGGTCGTCCCGGCCGGGTCATCATGGTCATGGTGACGGCCGACGATACGACCTCCGACCAGGGATCCGACAGCCACCCGCTGGGACGTCAGGGTCTCGTAAGATCCCTTGCCGCGTAAGCGATTCGTAAGGAGGAACAGCGGTCCGGATGCCCGGTGGCGGGCCTAGCGTCGCCGGTATGCACACAACGATCGACGTGGTGTTGCCGTGTCTGGACGAGGCGGCCGCACTGCCTGCCGTACTGAGCGGGCTGCCGCCCGGCTACCGCGCCATCGTGGTCGACAACGGCTCCACCGACGGTTCGCCGGCCGTCGCGGCCGAGTACGGGGCCCGGGTCGTGCACGAGCCGAGGCGCGGGTACGGCGCGGCCGTACACACCGGCCTGCTGGCGGCGGACGCGGAGCTGGTCTGCGTCCTCGACGCGGACGGCTCGTTCGATCCGGCCGAGTTGCCCAGGCTCGTCGGTGCGCTGCTCGACGGCGGGGCGGATCTCGCCGTCGGACGGCGTCGACCGGTGTCGGCGGAGGCCTGGCCGTGGCATGCCCGGGCCGGGAACGCGCTCGTCGCCGCGCTGCTGCGGCGTCGTGGGGTGCCGGTGTACGACATCAGCCCGATCCGGGTGGCCCGGCACGCGGCACTCCTGGGCCTCGGCGTCCAGGACCGCGCGTTCGGCTACCCCCTGGAGTTGCTGCTCCGCGCGGCCCAGGCGGGCTGGCGGATCACCGAGCTGGACGTCGCGTACGCGCCCCGGGCCGCCGGCACCAGGTCGAAGGTCTCCGGGTCGGTCCGGGGCACGGTGCGGGCGACCCGGGACTTCGCCGGAGTGCTGCGCGCCGGTGTCGGCGGTGGCCGGTGAACGTCCTGCTCCTGGTCGCGAAGGCACCTGTCGCGGGGCTGGCCAAGACGCGCCTCTGCCCTCCGGCCAGCCCCCGCCAGGCGGCCCGGATCGCGGCGGCGGCGCTGTTGGACACCCTCGCGACGGTACGCGCCACCGCGTCGACGATTCCCGTGCTGGCCCACACCGGCCGGTTCGCCGACGCCGAGTACGCCGCCGAACTGACCGCCGCGCTGGCGGGGTGGCACCTGCTCGCCCAGCGCGGCGACACGTTCGCCGACCGCCTCGCCAACGCGCACGCCGACACCGGCGCGGCCTTCCCCGGCCGGCCGGTGCTGCAGATCGGCATGGACACGCCGCAGCTCCGGCCGGCTCTGCTCACCACCGCCCTGGAGTTGCTCGCCGCACACGGGTCGGTGTTCGGGCCGGCGCTCGACGGCGGCTGGTGGGCACTAGGGTTACGCGACCCGGCGTACGCCGACGTGTTGCGCGACGTGCCCATGTCGACGGACGACACCGGTCGCCGTACCCTCGCCGCTCTGCACGGGCGCGGCATCCGGCCGGCGACCCTGCCGGTGCAACAGGACGTCGACGACTGGACCACCGCGACAGCGGTCGCGGCCGACCTGCCCGGCACCCGGTTCGCGGCTGCCGTCGCGTCGGTGGGTGACCAACTGGTGAGCGGACGCCCCCGGTGACCTCGACGATAAGTCTCGACGGTTTCGCCGTGGCGCTGGGCGGACTCGACGGGTGGCCGGCCGACCAGGATGCCCGCGGCACACCTGTGGCACCACTGCCGCCGGCCCAACCCGACCACTGGCTGGTGCACGGCGACGGGCGACGTGACCTGTTGCCGGTACGGCGCTGGCACGGCCCGCCCGAGCCGGCGATCGAGTCCGTCGCCGCCCGCTGCGACGGGCCCACGATCGACCTCGGTTGCGGCCCCGGCCGCATGACCATGGCACTCGCCCAGCGTGGCCTCGTCGCGTTGGGGGTGGACATCTCCGCCGAGGCGGTACGCCTGACCCAGGGCCGGGGTGTGGTCGCCCTGCGCCGCGACGTCTTCGAACCACTGCCCGGCGAGGGACGGTGGGCACACGCCCTGCTCGTCGACGGCAACATCGGCATCGGCGGCGACCCGGTCCGGCTGCTGCGCCGGTGCGGCGCCCTGATCGCGGCCGACGGGACCCTGGTGGTCGAGGTGGAACCTCCGGGCGCCGGGCTCTGGCAGGGGCAGGCGTACGTCCTGTCCGGGGCGTCCGGCGCGGGGGAACGGCAGGGACCGGCGTTTCGCTGGGCGCGGGTCGGGGCCGAGGCGGTGACCGCCACCGCCGCCGCTGCCGGCCTGCGTGTCGCCACCACGTTGCGGTTCGGTCCACGCTGGTTCGCCGAGCTGGTGCGCGCGTGATCCGCCGGCCCCGCGTCCCCGCGCCCGAGGACTTCACCGCGCCGACGCACTCGCCGCTCGTCGCCGCCCGGCTCGGCCTCTGGCTCGGGGTGGCGTTCGGGTTGTGTTTCGTCACCGGTCTGCTCAGCCACTACATCCAGCACCCGCCGGGCTGGTTCACCTGGCCGACCCGACCGGTCGACCTCTACCGGGTCACCCAGGGCGTCCACGTGCTCTCCGGCGTCGCGGCGATCCCGTTGCTGCTGGCCAAACTGTGGAGCGTCTACCCCCGGCTGTTCGTCCGTCCGCCCCTGCGCCGGCCGATCCGGCTGTCCGTCCACGCCCTCGAACGGATCTCCATCCTGGTGCTGGTCTGCGCCGCGTTCTTCGAGCTGGTCACCGGCCTGTTCAACGTCGCCCAGTCGTACCCGTGGGGGTTCTTCTTCCCGGCGGCGCACTACGCGGTCGCCTGGCTGGTGCTTGGCGCGTTGCTGCTGCACGTCGCGGTGAAGCTCCCGGTCGCCCGCGCGGCGCTGGGCACACCGCTGCGGCCCGGCCCCGGTGGGCGGGACGACCGGGACTCCTCCGGGCGGCGCGCGTTCCTGCGTACCTCGGCGGGTGTCGCCGGCGTCGCCGTGCTGGCCACCGCCGGGGTCACCGTGCCGTGGCTGCGTCGGGTGTCCCCGCTGGCGTGGCGGTCCGCGTCCGGCCCGCAGGGCGTGCCGATCAACCGGACGGCCGCCGCCGCGCACATCACCGTCCCACCCGACTGGCGGCTGGAGATCGTCTGGCCGGGCGGGCGGTACGCCCTGTCGCTGGCCGACCTGGTGGCTCTGCCGCAGCGTACGGCGGAACTACCGATCGCCTGCGTCGAGGGCTGGAGCTTCGCCGCCCACTGGACCGGCGTGCCAGTCGTCCAGTTGCTGCGCCACGCCGGTGCGCCCACCGGCCGGCCGGTCCGCGTCACCTCCCTGGAGACCGACGGCCTGTACGCGGCGAGCACACTCCCGGCCGCCCACGCCCGCGACCCGTTGACCCTGCTGGCACTGCGGATCAACGGCGAGGAGCTGTCCCCGGACCACGGTTACCCCTGCCGCCTCATCGCCCCGAGCCGGCCGGGCGTCCTGCAGACCAAGTGGGTCGCCCGGCTTGAGGTGCTGGGGTGAGAATCGTCCGGCTGCTCCTGTTCGTGCTCGGTGCCGCCGTGGCGGCGTACGGCGGTTGGCTGCTCCTCCCCCAGCTCGACACCGCCCTGCCCTGGCTTGTCGGCGGCCCGCTGCTGCACGACCTCCTGGTGGCGCCACTCGTCGGGCTGGTCGGGCTGGCGCTGGGCCGACTGGTGCCCGACCGGCGACGCCTGGCCTGGATCACCGCCGGCCTGCTGGCCAGCGCCACGCTGCTGCTGATCGCGGTGCCACTGCTGTGGCGACCGCCCTCGGCGCCGCCGAACCCCGGCCTACCGGACCGCGACTACCCCCTGGGGCTCACGGTCGGGCTGGCCGCCGTCTGGGCCGTCATCGTGCTCGTGCTTGTCGTCGCCACAGTCGTCGGCCGGCGCGGCGCGAACCGTTCCTGAGTCGACAGCACCCGTTCCCGAGGAGAACGCACACATGTCAGAAGGCAACGCCCGCCCACCGATCGGCGTGATCGGCGGGTCCGGGTTCTACGAGTTCCTCGACGACGTCACCGAGGTCGCGGTCGACACACCGTACGGGCCGCCGAGCGACTCGCTGTCCGTCGGGAACGTCGCCGGGCGACCGGTGGTGTTCCTGCCCCGGCACGGACGTCGACACACCTTCCCCCCGCACCGCATCAACTACCGGGCCAACCTGTGGGCGCTGCGGGCGGCGGGCGTCCGTCAGGTGCTCGCACCGGGCGCGGTGGGCGGTCTGCGACCGGATCTGGGCCCCGGCACCCTCGTCGTACCGGACCAACTTGTCGACCGGACCAACGGCCGCGAGCAGACCTACTACGACGGACGGCGACGCACGGACGGGCAACTCCCCGGGGTGGTCCACGTGCCGTTCGCCGACCCCTACTGTCCGGTCGGGCGGGCCACGGTCCTCGACGCCGCCCGCGCTGCCGACTGGCGACCGGTCGACGGCGGAACCATGGTCGTCATCGAGGGCCCCCGATTCTCCACCCGTGCCGAATCACGGTGGTACGGCCAGGCGGGCTGGTCGGTCGTCGGCATGACCGGCCACCCCGAGGCGGTGCTGGCCCGCGAGCTGGCGCTGTGCTACACCGCCCTGTCGCTGGTGACCGACCTCGACTCGGGCGTCGAGGTCGGGCACGGCGTGACCCAGCAGGAGGTGTTCACGGTCTTCGCGCGAAGCATCGACCGCCTGCGTCTGCTGCTCGGCGACGCGGTCCGGGCGTTGCCACCGGACCAGGCGGGCTGCCCGTGCGGCGAGGCGCTGTTCGGCACGGACACCGGCATCACGCTCCCCTGACGTCCGGGGCGGGGGGGGTCGACCGGGCCGCGCCGATGGCGGCCGTCGTAAGGGTTCCGAAAGGGTTCGCGACCGGTTCGACGGCTGCCGCAGCCGTACTCTGCGGGGGTGGGAAAATCGATCTTCCGGTCGCCGGTGGCCTGGGCCGCCCTCGTCTGCGCCGTCGTCGTGACGGCCCTGGCCCTCTTCTGGTTTCAGCCGTGGAAGCTGTTCACCGACACCTACGTCGACGAGGCGATCCCCGGCGCGGGGACGACGGCGGCCGTCCCCGCGCCGACCTTCGCGACCCCGGCCCCCACGACCCCGACCGTCCCGACCCTGGCCCCCGCGACCCCGGCCCCTTCGTCGAAGGCCACACCGGCGGCTAACGAGATCCTGGCCGCCGGGACGTTCGTCACCCACGAGCACCAGACGACCGGCAGTGCCGAGATCCACCGGCTCGCCAACGGGCGCCACCAGCTCGTCCTTCGCGACCTGAAGACGTCGAACGGGCCGGATCTGCGGGTGTGGCTGACCGACCAACCGGTCATCCGGGGCACGGCCGGCTGGCGCGTGTTCGACGACGGCGAGTGGGTCGAGCTGGCACGACTCAAGGGCAACAAGGGCAACCAGGTGTACGACCTACCGGCCTCGGTGGACCCCGGTGACTTCCAGAGCGTCTCCATCTGGTGCAAGCGGTTCTCGGTCTCCTTCGGCGCGGCCGACCTCAAGACCACCTGACCTGGCGGCGCTCGGCGGGGCCCTTACGGCCGGGTGGCCCCGCGGAACCCCGTCCAGCGCAGGTCACCCGACAGGTGGCTCTGGTCGTTGAACATGACGAGCGTGGGCGACAGGCCGGCCCGGTATTCGAGCACGGTGAGACCTGTGTTCGCGCTGTCCAGGCCGAGCCACCTGGTGGGCGGGGCCGCCAGCGCGTGCCGCACCAGCCACGCGATCGGGTACGCGTGCGTGACAAGCACCTCGTGCGAGTCGCGCTCCGGTGCCGTGGTGAACCGCGTCACCAGCGCATCCGCGGTGCGTCTGCCGGCCGCCGCCTCGGCCTCGTCGTAACCGTCGAAGAAGCCGGCCCAGGAGCGGGGCATCTCGTCCGGCGTCGGCACGTACGGCACGTGGTCGATGAGCTCGGCCGCCTCGGCGACCGGCACGTCCGGCAGGTGCTTGGCGATCTCGCGGGCGCTCGCGGCGGCACGCGGCAGCATCGAGTGCCACACCGCGTCGATCGGCAGGCCGGCGAGCCGCCGGCCGAGCAGGTCGGCCTGCCGGTATCCCGCGTCGGTGAGCTCGCCGAAGGCGTCCGCCGCGCCGTGTCGCGCCAGGTAGAGGTGTCGGGTGGCCACGATGCGAACCTACCGGCTTTCCGGTGCGGCACCGCGGGCGATCCCGAGCGTCGACAACAGGTCCTCGTGCAGCTCCATCCACACGGCGTGGCACGACGCGACACCAACCCCGGTCACCCACCGCCCATCCCCGGCGCGGGCACGTGTCAGCGCCGCGTCGAACCGGTCGGCGTAGCCGTCGAAGCGGGCCAGCGCGCCGGCGAGAACGCCGGTCAGCCCGGTCAGTGCCGCGCCGATCGTGGTGAGCTCGTCCAGCACCCGGCCGTCCCACTGCGGGTCGCTGTGGTCGTTGGACGTCAACCGGTCACCCTCGGCGGGCCGCAACTGCCAGTCGGTGCAGGCCCGGACCAGCCGCCCGTTGAGGATCTCGAACTGCTTGTGGGCCTGCTCAACGGTGGCCCGCGCCCCGGTCTGGTCGAGCTCCTCGCCGAGCTTGCGGGAATCCTGTACACGGCCGCGATCGGTGAGCGTCCATCCGCTGGTGCCGGCGAACTCGACGTGTGTCACCCACCCGTACGCCTCGAAGTCCAACAGCAGCTCGGCGGCCGTCTCGAGGTCGACGCCGGCGCGGTCGGAGACGGCCGCGTCGTCGGCCACCCCGGCGACCCGCACGGCGTGCAGAACCGACAGGTCCGGTGCTGAGGCATGCGTCATGGTGATCAGCATTCCGACTCCCCCACCGGGCGTCAACGCGGCGCAGGCCCGGTACGCGTGGAAAATCTCGCCTTCCGGTCCGGATAGGCTCCCGGGAGCTGGAGGAGGCCCGTTGCTGATCGACCTGACCGACGCCGACCCCGCGACGTGCGGCGGCAAGGCCGCCACGCTCGCCCGGCTGCTGCGAGCGGGCCTGCCGGTCCCGCCTGGTTTCGTGGTGCCGACCGCCGCTCACGCGCGGGCGGACGAGGGCCTGTCCACCGAGCTGATCGACGAGATCGCGCGGGCGCTGCCGCGGCTGGGCAACGGCTACCTCGCCGTGCGATCGTCGGCGACCAGCGAGGACACCGCCCGCGCCACCGCGGCGGGGCAGCACGACACCTTCCTGGGCGTGCGGGGCATCGATCAGGTGGCGGACGCCGTCCGCGGGTGCTGGTCGTCGGTGTGGTCCGAGCGGGCCGTGGAATATCGGCGTCGGCAGGGCGACACGCGGTCGCCGGCGGTCGCGGTGCTGGTGCAACGCCTGGTGGACGCGGACGTCGCCGGGGTGCTGTTCACCGGCGACGACATCCGGATCGAGGCGTCCTGGGGGTTGGGTGAGAGCGTCGTCGGCGGGCACGTCACCCCGGACTCCTGGACGGTCTCCGGTGGCGACATCACCCGCCGGTCGCTCGGTACGAAGGAGACCCGGATCGACCGCACTGTCACCCGCGAGGTGGACCAGGCCGACCGGGATCGCCTCTGCCTCACCGACGACGAGGTCACCCGACTCGCTCAGCTCGGTCGGCAGGCAGCCGACCTGCTGGGCGGCCCGCAGGATGTCGAGTGGGCGATCGCCGACTCCCGGATCTGGATCCTCCAGTCGCGCCCGGTGACCAGCGCCCTCCCCGCCGCGCCCGGCGGCGACGAGAGCGCGGCCGACGGCGACGAGAACGCGGCCCGCACCGGTACGCCCGGAAGCCCTGGTCTCGCCACCGGGCCGGCGCGGGTGGTGCGCGGCCCCGACGACTTCGCCCGGGTGCGGCCCGGTGACGTCCTCGTGTGCCGCACCACGGATCCGGCCTGGACCCCACTGTTCGGCGTGGTCGCGGCGGTCGTCACCGAGACCGGCGGGCTCCTGTCGCACGCCGCGATCGTCGCCCGCGAGCTGGGCCTCCCGGCCGTCCTGGCGGTCCCGGACGCGATGACGGCCCTGCCCGACGGCGCGCCGGTGCGGGTGGACGGAAGCACCGGCCGGGTCGTCCTCCTGGATTCCTGACCTGGGGGACGACCGACGCCGGGCGGGCCGCTGGCACCGCCGCCGTGCCGGGCGGGCCGCTGTCACCGCCGGCCGCGCCGGGCAGGCCGCGGCGGCCGGCGGTGTGGGCGTGGCTACTCGGCCGGGGCCGGGAGCCGATGCCGGCGGATCAGCCGCTGCCCGATGAAGGTCCGCCAGACCCGGTCGGCGACCGTCGGTTCGACGATCCAGAGCCGGCGCTGCGCCTCGGCGAGGGTGAGCGGCGCGTGGAAGAGATCCAGGAACAGCCGGCTGCTGCGGTTGAGGGCGAACACCTGACCGTCGACGCGGCGGAACAGGTGCCGGTCCGCCGGCAGGTCGCCGGGGACGCCGTCCTGCTCGTCGGAGCGGATCCGCCGGTACGCCTCCCAGACCTGCTCGTCGTCGCGGTCCACGAACGAGCCGTTGGCGAGGAACTCGGTCTGGTCGTCGGTATCGTGGCGGACCCGGTCGTGGGCGAGGACGCCACGCACCGCCGTGCCGTAGCGGTCGTGGTAGAAGAACGTGTGCGGGGTGTCGGTGGCACCCAGCCACGGCCGGTGGTAGTGCCCGGGGTTGAGGCCGGCCTTGGCCTGCGCGATCTCGGCCTGCGCCGCCTCGGTGACCGGCTCGTCGAATTTGAGCATCCGGACGATGTCCGAGCCCTCCACCGGCCGTACGTTGGTGATGCCGAACCGGTCCGGCTCCTTGGCCACGATGGCGCCCGGGGTCAGCATGAAGTCGCCGAGCCCGCCGAGGGTCCACAGGTCCGGGTTGTCCCGCAGGAAGTTGACGCTGTCCAGCGCCTCCTCGCGGGTCTCGGTGGGGAACCCGGTGAAGCCCATCATCTGCACGCCGATGTTGGCCTTGGTCATCGCCATCATGGTGCGCCGCGCCTGCTCCGGCTTCGTGCCCTTGTCGATCAGGTCGAGGACCCGCTGGTTACCGGACTCGAAACCGACCGAGATGGCCACACAGCCACTGCGCCGCAGCAGCTCGCAGCGCTCGTCCGACCAGTACTTCTCCAGCCGGATCTCGGCACCCCAGCGGAAGTCCAGACCGCGCTCGACGACCCGTTCGGCGAAGCGCAGGATCGTCGCGGGAGCGAGCACGTCGACCGAGAAGTAGATGAACTTGGCGAACTTCGACAGCTCGGTGACGTCCGCGATCATGGTGTCCACCGTGTCCTGCCGCCACGGGCTGGTGGGGCCGTCGGTGTTCAGGCCATAGTCGCAGAACGTGCACTTGTTCCAGTAGCAGCCTCGGGTCGGCGAGTAGTAGACGAACCGTTCCGGGCTGAGATAGAGGTCCCACGGCAGGCCGGAGAAGTCCGGCACCGGTATCTGCGCCAGGCGTTCGTAGCGCAGGGGCAGCTGCCGCTGACGACCGTACTTCGGGTGCAGCCGGACGTTGGGGTGCCCGGCCGGCAGGGTGCCGGTCTGCACCGCGTCCAGGATCTCCGTGTACGCGCTCTCCCCCTCCCCGACCACGATGGCGTCGAAGTCGGCGAGCACCTGGAAGACGTACTCGGGTTTGCTGGCGCACTTCCAGACGTCGGAGATCTCGGTGCCACCCGCGATGAGGAAGACGTCCGGGCAGGCCCGCCGCACGAGTCGGGCGATCCAGAGTGCGAACGGCAACTGCCACTGGTAGGTGACGCTGATCCCGATCACCTGGTTTCCCCCGGCGGCCAGCCGAGGGATCAGCACGTCCTCGTAGTACGGCTGGAAGGGCCGGTTGAGCCGGGCGAGCAGCGCCTCGTCGGTCAGCGCGGCCACCGAGCCGATCGAGATCATCGGCGGGGGGTGCAGCCGGAAGCCGGCGTGGAACTGCCCGGGGAACCCGACCGCGCCGAGCGCGTCCATCCAGGAGATCACGCCGTCGACGGCATCCTGGTAGTGCCGGTAGTCGTAGAACAGGGTCGGGTCCTGCAACACCCCGATCGACCGGCGCAGCCGCTCCGGATCGGGGTCGGGCAGGCCGAGCTGGTTCGCCCGGGCCATCAGCGCGTCCGGGCCGCTGAGGTCGTCGGTCGACAGCCGGGACAACTCCCGCCGCAGCCACTCGTACGCCGACGGGGTGTACGAGTGGTGGAACGCCTCGATGTTGGCGTCGATGATCTCCGCCGGTCGGTGCCCCTGTGCCCGGGCGTACGAGTCGAGGTAGTTCAGGGAGTGGTATCCCGAGGTGGGATCGGTCAGCGGGGGGTAGATCAGTGCCGCCTTCACCGTGCCGCTCATCGACGCCTCCTCAACCGATCCGGGCCGCGGAACCGGCCAGGGTGTCCTCCTGCGCCCGGGTGGCCACCGCCGGCAGTCGCGGGGCACCGAACGCCTTGACGTACGCGACGAGCGGTTCGGCCGCGTAACGGAACGCCGCCAGGTCGACGAAGCCCCGGTCCCACGCCGCCGCCTCCAGCTCGTCGACGGCACAGCCCCACAACCTCGCGAAGTACGTGTCGACGACCTCGGTGCGGAAGTGCAGCCGACCACCCGGGCGGCGGAGCCCCGTCGCACGGGGCACGAGCGTGTCGTTCAGCGACGCCGCGGTGGCCGCGACCTGTCGCGCCGCGGCGAGCAGCGCGGGGGTACGCAGCGGCGCCGCGACCATCCACAGCGCCAGGCTGCGGTACGGCGTGGTGCCGAACGCCCGCACCAGCACCCGCAGCACCGCCTCGTGCGCGTCGAGACCCCGTTCGGAGTCGGTCAGCCAGTCCCACCCGGTCGGCGGCGCGGCGCAGAGCCCTCGCCGGCGGGCCACCTCGCGGGCGTGGTCCTCGACCATGGGGTCGGCGATGTCGACCTCGGCGAGCCCGGCCAGCACCCCCCGCCGGTGCCAGGCGGGCGACTCGGGGTGCAACAGCATCAGCACCGCGGCGGCCTCCCGGTCGCTGACCCACTGCCCGCCGACCGATCCTCCGGCGAACCGCGACCGCCAGCTGTCGAGGAAGCGGGTGTGCAGGTTGTCGATCGGCTGGTCGTCGGTGTGTGCTGGGCACAGCTCGGGCGCGTTGTCCGCCGCCATCGACAGCAGCAGCCGCGCGTCGGCGCCCTTGGCGTCGCCGGGGTCCCGCCGGCGCCACGCCAGGAACCGGTCCAGCACCGCCGCCGCCTCGGGTGGCGCGCTGCGCTCCAGTGCCCGGTACGACCGCCGCCGGAAGGGCAGGTCCCGGCCGATGTCCAGCAACCGGACCGCCTCGGCGTCGCTGAGCACGCCGGCCGCGACGGCGCGACGCAGCTCGATCCGGATGTTCACCAGCGGGACGCTCATCGCGCGGTGGCCCTCCTCGGCGGGCCCGTGCACCACCGCCACCTCGTCGTCGCCCGTGACGACCCCGTCGCGGTAGAGCTGGAACACCTCACCCACGCCACGCATCCCGAACGGCCACAGCTCGGCGGCGCGCAGCGCGCCCATGCTGGCGGCGCCGGCCACTGTCACGCCACGGTCGAGCAGGTCGAGGATCTCCCGGTGGCGCACCGGCGGGTGTTGCAGGAAGAACCCGTCGATGACGAGGACCCGGTCGCCGGGGCCGACGTCCAGGCGGAGCAGGTCGCCGTGCGCGACGGGTGGCAGCACCACCGCGTCGGGCAGCAGCCGACCGACCTCGTCGGTCGGCAGGCTCGGACCGATGAAGACGACGTCAGTCACGGGGCACTCCCGGTCGGATACTCAGGGCCCGCTCGTCGAACATCCGCAGGCCGGGGGCGAACACCTTGCTCACCGGAATACCGATGTCGTCGTGCGTCAGGTCGACGCTGAACGGTTCGACGCCGGTGACCCGCTGCACCCGCGACGCCAGCTCGCGCAGCACCTGGGTCACGTCGCCCACGGGTGGCGAGTCCCGACGGATCGGCCGGACGGGCCGGTCGACGGTGGGTGGCGGCACCGGCGGCGCGCCGACGTCGTGGTAGGCGGTGGCGTCGATGTCGTCCCGGGCTCCGGAGACCATGACCAACCGCGACTGGGCCGCCTCCGACATGGCCCGACCGACGGCGATCTCCGGGTCCACGTGGCAGCCGAAGCCGCCGAAGGTGACCGGCAGGTCCTCGGACCAGATCGAGGCGGCGTAGCACGGCACGCCGACGGCGTTGGTGATGTCGCAGACCTCCACCCAGCAACCGGCCCGCAGCAGCGCCTCGTGCACGGTGCGGGTCATCGCGTTGGTGGCGGTGCCCGGGTCGGCGTAGGTGCGCTCGGCCAACGGCGAGGTGCAGTACGGGGCGATGCAGTCGCGTTCGACGACCTCCAGCAGGGCGTGCAGGCTGGCCTCGGCGAAGGTGTTCCCGGTGGCCAGCCCGTTGCTGCTGGGGGTGAACAGGGCGCGGTCCCAGCCGCGCCGGATGGTGAAGTCGAGTTCGATGGTGGCGCGGGGCACCAGGCACCGCGCACCGGTCACCAGGCCACGGCCGGCGACCCAGTCGAGTTCGACGGCGGGGGTCAGGGGTGACCGTTCCGCCAGGTGCAGCCACCGCACGTCGTACGGCAGGTCGAGCGCCTCGGCCGGGGACCGGACGACGGTCCCCGGCCGGAGGTTCTCGGCATGCCAGGACTCAATGCTCTCCATGACCGCGCTGACCCGGGCCTGCGTCGCCGTGGCGCCGGTGCCGACGCTCACCGCCATGGTGGCTCCGACCGGCCGGTAGGCGACGTGCACCGGTAGGCCGATCTCGTCGAGCCGGGTGATGTCGGCGACCCGGGTGATCCGGAAGCGGTCGAGCATGCCACCGATCCGTGCCCAGGTCTGCTCCACGGTGGCCGTCCGGTAGGTGCCGGATCGGAACGCGATGCTTTCGGTCGTGTCAGTCATTGAGGCTCCCGGCGGGGGGTCAGGAACTCAGAGGATGAGGACGGCGATGATGTTGACGTTGTTGTCGGCGATCGGGGCCACACCGCCGGCGACCGTCTCCAACTCGGCCTCGGTCAGCTCGTTGAGGTCGACCAGCGGCACCTCGGGCACGTGCAGCACGTGCAGGCCGGGCGTGCCGGCCCAGTCGGCGACGATCTGGTCCTTGGTGTAGAGCGTGGCGGGCTGGGCGCGGTCGACCTCGACCCGGGAACCGGCGGCGACCGGCAGGCCGGCGGCCGTCGCGTAGCCGGTCGGGTCGGCGAGGAGGCGCTGCAGTTCGTCGTCGCTGCGCCACACCGCGGTGACCAGTTCCGAGTACTTGGTCACGAACCTCGCGCCATATTCCTGGTCGTCGTTGCTCATCGTTCGGTCCTTTCCTCGGGATCACTGAGGCGTTTATCGCTGTGGCGAGAACGTTACGAAGATCGAGGTTCGACAATCAATGACTGCCATCAGAATCTGCCGCGCCGACCGGTGGGCGGCAGACATCGGTGTCAGGTGCAGCAGCACGGGCAGCAGCAGGCACAGCTGGGGTCCAGGCCGGCGACGACGCTGTCCAGCTCGTCCTCGGCCAGCTCCGCCTGGGCCACCGGCTGCAACGACGGCACGAACAGCACGAACGTGCCGGTGGTCCCCGCCGACTGCCACGACTCGACCTGCGCCTCCAGGTCCGGATCGGCGTCGGCGACATCGCGGACCACCCGGACCTGCACGTCCTCGGACAGATGCAAGCCGTAGCCGGCGAGGAACCCCCGCGGGTCCCGGTCGAGCGCCTGCTCCTTGACCGGGTCGGCCCAGACGTCGGCGACCAGCCGGCTGTACGCGGCCACGAAGACCGCTCGATCGACAGGTGTCACACCCTTGCTCCCTTCGACGGTCGACCGCCGGCGGCGGCGACAGGCAGCGCGCGAGGTTCCCCGGCCGCCGATTTCGCTTCATCGTGGGCCACCGGCGGATCCGGTCCGCGCAAAGAGTGGGAATTTCATCGAATGTGGCCGCGAAAAGGTCGCGCTGCGGCGAAAGCCGGGTAATTGGGAATCGGCGACAGGCGGCGGCGAGCGATTCTAATGATTGTGACCACTGTGGACAAGTAGTAATTCCTCGCCTGTCACCCGCGCGGCTTTCGCACCTACGCTGCGATCGGCGGACCGCCTCGGAGTGACAGCGGTTCGACGGGGTGCCGTGTTCCGTCACCGAGTGCTGCCGGAGGCCATCGTGACCATCGACCAGGTGACGACGACGCCCGGCGGCCCGGCCGGGTACAGCGTGGAGGAACTCGCCCGCAAGGTGGGGATGTCGCCCCGCAACATCCGGGCCCACCAGGCCCGGCGGCTGCTGCCCCCGCCGGTGCGGCGCGGCCGGACGGCCCTCTACGACGACTCTCACGTCCGCCGACTGGACGCGATCCTCGCCCTCCAGCGGCAGGGCTTCAACCTGGTGTCCATCGAGGCGATGCTGGGGGTCCGGGCCAGTGACGAGGCGCCCGACGGGCTGACCGCGATGTTGCAACGCCTGACCGCCGACCGTCCCGCGCTGGCCCACGCGCTGACCCGGCACGGCGTGATCGGCCGGACCACCGACGGCACCGTCCGCACCGTCCGACCACGACCGCTGCGCGCCGCCCTGGACCTGCATCGGGTACGCGTGGGCACGGTGCCGGCACTGCAGACCCTCAGCGAGGTGCTGGACAGCCTGCGACCGGTGGCCGACGAGTTGGTCGCCGCCGTCACCGCCCGCCTGCTGACCCTCGCTCCGGAGCTGGTCCGCAGCGACGCCCGGTCGTCCTGGGCCGAACTCGACCGGGAGACCCTGCTGCTGACCCAGGGCGTGGTCAACGTCCTCACCGAGGCGTTCCGGCTCGCCGTGGAGAACCAGTCGGAGGCGCACGTCGCCGAGTTGCTGGAGAACCACCTCGACACGGACGTGTGCCTGGAGGACAGCACGGTCATCGACAACGGCTGACCGTCAGCTCGTCGCGGGCTGCCCGTCCGCGTGCCGGCTCGGCACCACGGCGTCGGGCCGCTCCGGTTCGGTCAGCAGCTGCCGTCGCGCCAGCCGGTGGAACAGCCCGTCCGAGTCACCCATCAACTCGTCGAAGGTCCCCCGCTGGACGATCCGCCCCGCGTCGAGGACCACGATGGTGTCCGCCGTACGCACCGTGGACAACCGGTGGGCGATGACCACCCGGGTGGCGGCCAGGGCCGCGGTGCTGCGGCTGACCACCTCCTGGGTCCGGTTGTCCAGCGCGCTCGTCGCCTCGTCGAGGTAGATGATCCGGGGCAGGGGCGCCAACGCGCGGGCGATCAGCACCCGCTGCCGCTGCCCGACGGAGAGCGTGCCGCCGCCGAACGGCACCATCGTGCTCATCCCCATCGGCAGTGCCTCCAGGTCGTCGGCGAGGCCGGCCATCCGCGCCGCCTCCCAGACCTGGTCCAGTCCGAAGCTGCCGGCGCCACAGATGTTGTCGCGTACCGAGCCGGCGAAGAGCTGGCCATCCTGCAGGACCACCCCGCACTGCCGGCGGACCGCGTGGACGTCGAGTTCGGAGAGGTCCTGACCGTCGTAGAGCACCGCGCCCTGCTGTTGGCGTTCGAAGCCGAGCAGCAGCCGCAGCAGTGTGGATTTTCCGCAGCCACTCGGACCGACGATGGCGACGAACTCACCCGGGCGGACGTGCAGGTCGATGTCGACGAGCACCGGTGGCTCGTCCGGCTGGTAGGCGAAGGTGAGCCGGTGCAGCGCGACCTCGCCGCGCAACTCACCCGGGTCCACCCGGTCCGGCCGCGCCTCGGGTTCGGCGCGCAGGATCTCCCGCAGGCTGCCCAGCCGGGGCACCGCCGCGATCACCTCCACCCCGGCCGACACCAGCACCAGCAGCGCGCCGAGCAGCATCGCGAAGCCGACGTTGAGGATGAAGAAGTCGGCCGGCGCGACCCGACCGGCGAGCGGCCCCATCAGCACGGCGAACAGGACGAGCTGACCCGCGATCGGCAGCACCGTGCCGAAGGCGACCAGGCCCGCCTGGCTCTGCCGGACCCGTTGCAGCGACGCGCGGGCCGTCGCGGCCACCTCCGACCAGCGCGCGTGCGCCCGGGTCTCGGCGGCGGCCAGTTTGATCTTCACGATGCCACCGAGCAACTGGTTGGTCATCGCCGCCGCCCGGTGCTCGGCGGGCAGCGCGGACCGTTGCTGACGGACGATCAGGACGGCGAACGCGCCGAAGGTCAGCATGGTGACCGCGACGATCCCCGCCCCCCACAGCCCGAGCACGGGCTCGACGACCAGGAGCATGCCGAGGGTCACCGCGACGGTCGCGGCCGCCGAGACCAACTGCGGCAGCAACGCGCTCAGTGCCTCACCGACGAACGAGATCCCCAACATCGAGTTGGCGATCTCACCGCTGCTGCGACCGGTGAAGAACCGGGCCGGCAGCCGCATGAGCCGGTCCCAGATCGCCAACTGCGCGCCGGACTGCAACCGGCCGTCCAGGCGCAGCAGACGCAGATTTTGCACCACGCCGACCAGCCCCGCGACCACCGCCGCGCTGAGCATCAGCGCGACGAAGCCGATCAGGCCGTTCACCTCGCCCTGCCGGGCCAACTGGCCGAGCACCTCGCCGGTGGCCAGCGGCACACCCAGGCCCAGCAGTGCCACGCAGGTGGCGGCGAACAGCAGACCCCGCACGTCGCGGGACGCACCGACCAGCCCGGCCCGCAGCAGGTGGCGCATCCGCGCGGTCGGCGGTAGCGGCGCCTGCACCTCGGTCGCCTCGGCGGCGAACGTCGCGGCCACCGTCGCGTCGATCGCAGCGTGGGCGCGGGTGTCCGGGTCGACGTGGTGGTACCGGCCACGGCGGAACACCAGCGGCACCGCGACCGCGTGCTCCGGATCGGCACCGCCCCGCCACCCCACCAGCGGCCCCAGGTCCCGCCGCCACCAGCGCTCCGGCAGCCGCACCTCGCGCAGGAACAGGCTGGACGCCCGGGTCACCGCGTGCACCGCCGCCCGGTCGTCCAGCGGCGCGCGACTGCGGTCGGCTGGCTCGTTGATCGGGCTGCCCATCCCCTCGGTGACCACCCGGAGCACCGAGGCCGCCCGCCCGTACCTGTCGAAGCCGGCCTCGGTGTCCGGAACCGGCACCGCACCGCCGGCGCCAATCACCCCAATCGACCGGCGGGCCGCCGCGGCGAGCACCGCCGCGTCGGTCTGCCGGCGACGCCGCACGGCGCTCAGCAGGGCCGCGTCGGCCTCCTCGATCCGGGTCTCCACCATCCGCAACAGCCGGGCCACGTGCTGGTCGACGGCCGAGCGGAGCTGCCCGTTGACCAGCAGGTCCCAGCTGCCGTGGCTCTCCACCGCGCACGGCGACTCGGCCACCACCCAGTCCCGCTCGGCGACCAGCAGCAACTCCCGCTCCCCGGACATCTCCGCCGGGCCACCGTCGTTGCGGCGCAACTGCCCACCGGCGCTGCGCAGCCACCAGGCGCCGCCGGTGGAGGTGAGGGCACTCCCCTGCGCCAACGAGATGATCTCCCGTCCACGCAGGGTGGACGCCTCCCGGGGCGCCTGCCCGCGGCGCAGCGCGTCGGCGATGGTGACAAGCACCAGGTCCACCGCGGCGACCAGCTCCGTCGCGGCGGTCCGGGCCCGCGGCGTCGCCCCCTCGTCCGGCACGCGGCCGAGCCGGACGTGCCGCTCCAGCAGGGACAGGTGCCGCCGGGACAGGCCGCGCAACTCCGTGTCGGGCAGCGGCACCAGGATCAACTGCCACGCACCGATCGCGGTGGACGTCGGCACCAGGCCACCGGCCGGCAGCCGGGCCACATGGTGCCGCCGCGAGGGGCTCATCCCGGCCCGACGCACCGCGAACAGGTCGGCCTCGCCCCCGGTCACCAGCCAGCCGGCCACCGGGCCGTCCAGGCGGCAGACCTGGCGTACGCCGTCCGCGCAGAAGCCGATCAGGCCGCCGGCCGGGAAGTCCTGCACCGCGCCACTCATCAGCGTCTCCTCGGATCGTCGTGGTCAGTGGTCCCGGACCAGGCGCGCGTACGCCCCGTCCTGGGCGACCAGTTGCTCGTGGGTGCCCCGCTCGACCTCCCGACCGCCGTCCAGCACGACGATCAGGTCACAGTCGCGGACCGTGGACAGCCGGTGGGCCACGATCAGGCAGGTCGCCCCCCGCCGGCGCAGGTGCCTGTCGATCCGGCGTTCGGTCTCGGCGTCCAGCGCACTGGTGGCCTCGTCCAGCACCAGCACCCGGGGGTTGCGCACGAGCGCTCGGGCAATCTCCAACCGCTGCCGCTGGCCGCCGGAGAAGTTGCGGGCGTTCTCCCGCACCGGGCTGCCCAGGCCACCCGGACGCGCCGCCACCTCGTCGTAGAGGCACGCGTCGGTGAGCGCGCCGACGACGTCCTCGTCGGCGACGGTGAGGTCCCACATGGTGACGTTGTCGCGGACCGTCCCCTCGAACAGCCGTTGGTCCTGGTCCACCATGGCGACGGTGGCCGCCCACAGGCCGTCGTCGGCCGCCGTCCGCTCGACGCCGTCCACGGTGACCCGGCCGGTCCAGGGACGGTAGAGCCCGGCGACCAGCCGACCCACCGTCGACTTGCCGCTGCCCGACCGCCCGACGAGCGCCACCCGGGCACCCGGCGGCAGGTCCAGGCTGAAGTTCTCCAGCAGTGGACGGCCCAGCGGGTTGTAGCCGAAGGTCACCTCCTCGATGCGCAGGTGCCCCTCCATCGGGGTCATCGGCTGGGCGGGTCGGTCCGGGGCTACCGGCAGCGGATACCGCTCCACGTCCCGCAGCCGGTTCAGGTCGGCGCTCATGTCCTGCAACCGCGAGCCCAGCGCGGTCAGATTGCCCAACGGCCGGTTCATGGCTGCGGCCAGGCTCTGCATGCCGACCAGCACGCCGACGCTCATCGCCTCCGCCACGACCTGCCGGCTGCCCAACCCCAGCAGCACCGCGGTGGTCGCCGAGGCCAGCAGCGCCGGCAGGACCGAGAGCACCGCCGTGGGTACCCCCAGCCGCTGCTGTCGCGTCGCGACGGTGGCGTGGCGCGCCGCGAACCGGGCCACGGCGCGTTCCTCCTCACCGCCGGCCTTCACCGTCTCGATCATCTGGACCGTGGTGTACACGGTGGTCACCAGCTTGCTGCGGTCCGCCTGAAGGCCGGCGACGGCTGTCGACCGGGTCGAGGCGACGTAACGGAGCACGCTGACGTTCAGCCCGGCGAGCACCACCGCGCACAGTCCGAGCAGCAGGTCGTACTGGCAGAGCAGTGCCCCGTACGCCAGCACCAGGCCGGTGTCCACCACCGTGGTGGCCGTCCGGCGGGTGAGCACCTCGGCGACCACCTCGTTGCCGCGGACCCGCTGGCTGAGGTCGGCGGCCTGCCGCTGGTCGAAGAAGGTCGGCGGCAGCCGCAGCAGATGTCGGAAGAACCGGGCGGCGCTGGCGAGGGCCAGCGCCGTCTCCGCGCGTACGGTCAGGCGTTGCTGAAGCAGGCTGGCCAGGAAGGTCAGCACGGTGGCCACCGCCACCGCCGCCACCAGGCCGGCGAACGCGGCCCGATCCTCCTGCAGCAGCACCCGGTCGACGAAGACCTTGGCCATCACCGGGATGGTCAGACCGACCACGGCGATCAGGAGGCCGAGCAGCAGCATCTGCGCGATCGCCGAGCCCGGGCCGCGCCACCGCTCGGCCAGCGCCCGCACCAGCCGGTAGCGGGTGCCGCCGGGCCGGAACTCCGGGCCGGGCTCCATGGTGAGCGCGACGCCGGTGAACGCGCCGTCGAACTCCTCCCAGCTCACCGCGCGGGGTCCGGTGGCCGGATCGTTGATGAAGACCTTGCGGCCCAGCCCCTCCAGCACCACGAAGTGCTCGAAGCGCCAGAACAGCACCGCCGGCAGCGCCACGGTGGCCAAGTCGGCCAGGTCCATCTGGAAACCCTTGGCCACCATCCCGTACCGGCGGGCGCCCTTGAGCACGGTGGCCGCGGTGGAGCCGTCCCGGCTCACCCCGCACACCCGGCGCAACTCCTCCAGGGGCACGTGCCGACCGTGGTGCGCGAGCAGGATGCCCAGCGCGGCGGCACCACACTCCACCGCCTCCATCTGGATCAGGGTGGGCGTGCGGACCCGTCGACGCCGGATCCGCGGGATCTCCGGCACGCCGCTGACGGCGGTCGTCGGCGCGCTCATCGGCGCAGCAACCAGTCGATCGGGTGTTCCCGGTCCACGGTGAACCAGGCGGTGACCTCGCTCGCCGAGTTGAGCTGGAACGGCGGCGGGGACTTGGTCCAGCGCAGGCCCCCCGGTGCGACCGGGTCAGGCTCCAGGGCGACTGTCACCCGCACCACGCTGCCCCGGGCGAGCAGCCGCCGGACGTCCGGCCCGGTGCCCAGGAAGGCGCGCAGCGACGCCTCGGTCTCCGGGAACGCGCCGACCGTGGTCACCTGGCCGGCCAGGGTGCCGAACACGTTGCGCGGCGCGGCCGCGGCGGCCACCTCGACGGACACGCCGGGTTGCAGCAGCGGCGCGGCGACGGCGGGGGCGTAGACGACGGCCTGCAACGCGTCCCCGGCGGTGTCGAGCCGTTCCAGGTCGGCCAGGTGCGTGCCCGGGGTGACGATCTCGCCCTCGGAGACCAGCCAGGCGACCACGTACGCGTCACCCGGCGCGGTCTCCACCCGCACCCTGCCGTCCGCCGTGCGCAGACTGTAGAGGGGGGTGCCCTTCGGCACCCGCTGGTGCGGTGCCGCCCACACCTTGGTGACCTGACCGCTCTCCAGCGCGTCGAGGGCGGAGATCCCGTTCGAGTGGATCAGCACCCCGGCCGCCTCCACGGTCCGGGGGACCACCGTGCGCACCGACCAGACACCCGCGGCGACCACGACGATGACCAGCGCGGTGGTGGCCAGCCAGTTCGGCACCGTGGTCAGCCGGACCGCCCGGTCCAGTTGCTCGGGCGCCTCCAACTGGCGCAGGGCCTGCCGCCGGAACTTCATGGCCGGCCCCCCGCCCCGGCCGGGCCGGTGGCGCAGCGCGAGCCGAGCAGGAAGTCGGCCACGCTCGGCTCGACAAGCGGGTCGATCCCGGACAACTCGGCGAAGGCCTGGGAGTCTCCGGCACCGAGGGCGCACGGCGCCAACCCCATGGCGGTGGCGACGAGATACATCTGCTGGGTCAGCACACCCGCGTCCTTGAGAATCATGGCGTAGCTCATCCCTTCGTACTTCCACATGAGCCGCTGCACCCGGGCGGTGACCACCAGGACCGTCTGCGGCGGCCGGGGCAGGGCGCCGGCCGCCCGGGCGTACGCCAGCAGCCGGTCGGCGGCCGGGCCCCAGCCGGCGACCGGCTCCAGCCGGTGCCCGACCGCGTCGTAGTGATAAAGCCCGGGATCCAGCCCGGCGCAGCGCGCGACCAGGGGATAGATCTCCAGCTCGTAGACCCCGCCGCCACCCGGGTAGGGCCGCTGGCCGACCTCCTGCCCGCCGGCCTCGCCGACGGCGCTGGTGTGCTGCGACCGGTGCAGGAACTCGGCCAGCCGTTCCAGGGGCAGCGGCGCGGCGTCGTCGTGTTCCCGCACACTGCGCCGGTCCGTGACGACCTGACTGAACGCGGGATCCGCCTTGGCGATCGTCGCCAGGTCCGGCAGCGGCAGCTCGACAGCCCGACCCCCGTCGTACGGGCGGCGCAGCGGTTGCGGCGCGAAGCGCTCGCGCATCCGGTAGGTGCCACCCACCGGCAGCGCGTGTCGACCGGCCCGGGAGCGGTGGTGCAGCCGCAACTCCTCCGGCGACCAGTAGGCCAGCGGCGCGTCGTCGCACTCCGCCTCGAACTCGGCGTCGGTGACCAGGATCCGGGCGGTGGCCAACTCGTCGAGCACCCGGCCGGCAGCCGCCGCCGACACGCCGAGCGTGCGGGCCACCGCGTCGGGTCCGACACCCGGCGCGGCGGCGGCGAGCACCGCGCCGAGGGCGGCGTCGGCGCAGCCGACAACGAGGGTGCTCAGCGGTGACGCGGCCACCAGCATGCCCCGTTCGTGCTGGAGGGCGGCGAAGCGGGAGAGCCGGTAGCGGACCCCGGGTGTGTGCGGGCGGCTCTCCGGCTGACTGCCCCGACCGAGGCCGGTGGGCACCAGGTCGAGCAGCGGCCGGTCGTCGACCTGCAGGCGGCGCTCCAGCCAGGAGTGGGCGAGCAACCGACGCAGCAGCAACTGCGCGGGCAGTACCCGGCTCTCCCCCTCCAGCCCGCTGATCAGCCGACCGACCTCGACGTCGTTGACCCAATCGGCGGCGAGCCGCAGCAGCAGCGCCCGCCGGCCCATGCCCGGTTGCTCCAGGGTGAGCTGGAAGCGGGTCTGGCGCAGGGTCAGCGAGCCGTCCTCACCGAGCCGCAGTTCGGCGTCCCGGCGCAGCCGGTACGACTCCTGCACCGGCGGACCGCTGACGGTGCCGCTCACGGCGACCGCCGACCGACCGGATCCACCATGCCTGTCATCTGCGTATCCCTCACTAGAAGAAGACGTTCAGCGGATTGGCCGACGTCTCGTCGGCGGCCAGCGGGCCCCGGCCGAGGCGGGCCGGCACGTCCCACAGCCGGCCGGGCCCGAGTCGGCGCCAGAAGTGCCGCAGCCCCGGCACGACGACCTTCACCACCGCCAGGTCGACGTCCGGACGGGACTGGTCGACGACGATGACCTCCAGGCCGGCCCGCTCCGCCCGGCGTACGCACCGGCGCACGTCGTCGCCGACATCGCCGGTGGTCAGCGCCGGATGGTCCGCGGCGGTGCTGGCCGGCCGGGTGGGATCCGGGGCCAGCCACGGCTGGTCGGCCACCCGCACGGTGGTGAACCAGCGCGCGGTGTCCGGATCGTCGGCGCCGTACCGGTTGCGGGTGGAGGTGGGTCCGGCGACGGCGGGCAGGAACTGGTTCACCTCGGTGAGCGCCCGGGTCAGCGCGACCCGCGCGTCCAGGTGCGCGCCGAAGCCGACCAGGACGTCCTCCGGCCCCGCGTCGACCCGCCGGGACACCGCGGCGAACGTGGGTACGCCGAGGTCGGCGGTCAGGTCGAGGGCCCACAGCTCGCGGCCCAGGGCGGTGGCGTGGTGGTCGACGCAGGCGGCGGTCCACGGGTCGGCGAACGAGGCGAGGTCCACCCCGGGCATCCGGGAACGGTGGTACCACCACAGGGCCACGCTGTCGCGCTCCACGAGTTCGCAGAAGCCCTGCAGGATCGCCTCGGACCGGGTGCCGCCGGCCGCGCAGCCGTTCGAGTCGGCCGAGCACACCCCCAGCCCGGTCAGCTCCGGATGCCCGTACCAGCAGTGCGCGGCGGGCAACTCGCGCGGCGCCTGCCGGGTCAGCGACCAACCGGTGGTCCAGTCCAGCTCCACCTCGTCGGGCAGCGGGCGGGGAACGCGGTGCAGGTGGCCCAGGTCGCGGTTGAGCCGATCCCGGTCGGCGTACTGGCGTTCCGAGAACAGCAGCAACTCCCGCAGGTGGACCGCGCGGTCCGGACCGAGTTGCCGGTAGGTCGCCCGGTGCACGGGGCGGTCGCCGCGCCACACGCCGCAGTAGCGCTCCACCGCCTCGCCGACCGCGCTCATCCGGGCCTGCAGGTCGGTGCGGCCCTTGCCGCCGCTCTGCCCGCGCAGGTTGCGGCGCAACGCGGCGAGTTGGCGGGGCTGGGCGAAGTTGTGCCCGGCCGAGTAGGTGTGGGTGACGCCGTTGTCGGTCGCCTCCAGCGGTGTCAGCCGGCTCACCACGCCCAGGTACCGGCTGACGTGGTGCGCGAGCGCGGCATACGCCTCGGCGGGTTCCCGGGTGCGGGAGTCCCCACCCCGACTGGGCTGGGTGCCGCTGGGTGGCAGGTCGATGCGGGGCTCGGCCTTACCGACGAGGTCCGGGTCGCCGCAGGCGGGGCACTGCGGCTGGCGTACCAGTTGGTGGCTCTCCGTGCTCAGGTCCCGGGTGTCCAGGGCGACCATCCGGCCGGTGAGGCGGGGTGACGTGCCCCGGACGGCCAGCACGGCGAGTTCGGCGGCGAGCAGCCCGGCGGCCGTGGTGGCCAGTCCGGGCAGGACCGCGCGGCCGGGCTGCGGTAGCGGATCCGTCAGGTCCTGCCCGTCGAGGAAGGCGTTCACCTGTTCGTTCTCCTGCCACCGTTGCCGCAGGCAGGCCCAACAGCCGGTGCGGCCCGGCACGAGGTGCGGGCCGAGGAAGACGACGTTGCCGTGTGGCCGGGCCAGGGTCCAGGCGCGATCGGCGGCCAGGTGGCGGTCGTTGATCAGGGCCAGCCGGGGGTCGAGCATCGACGACGGCAGCACCAGCACCTGGGCGCTCGGGTCGGGGTCTGTCGCGTCCGGCCCGACCACCGTCACGGCGAGCCCGAGGGCGCGCAGCGCGTCGGCGGTCTCGGCCACCCGGGGCGCCCCGAGGTCCACGATGGTCACCGGGCCGCCGGCCATCCACCGCTGTCCGGCCTCGGGCGGGACACCCCGGGCGTCCCAGCCGGCGGCCTCGGCCGGCGACGTGTGCGCCGGCCCGGACACCAGCAGGCCGTGGTCGCGCAGCCGGGCGAGGGCGGCGGCGACGGCGGCGACCGGGTGGCGGGTGGCCAGCCGGGCCACCACGTCGGCCAGCGGCGCGGCGCCGTCGAGCTGGCCGGCCAGGTCCGCGGTCACCGGGTCGTCGATGAGGAGGCTGCGGGTCTCCCCCAGCACCACGAGCGGGCCGTCGGGCAGCCGCACCGGCACGTAGTCGGATCGGAAGCGCGGACGCCACATGGTTCCTCCCGGGCCTGGTGGCCGGACCGCGGCACCGCCGGCCCCGCCGGCGATCACGGCTGCTGCCATCGTCGCGGTCGGTGGCGTCCGATCCGAGTGATGCCACCGGTTTCTGCCGTCGGCGGCACGGTGGACGCTCGACGGCCGGGTCAGCCGGCGGTGACGGTCAACGCGCTGTCGTTGAGCCCCAGCACCGTCGTGCCGCTGGTCTGCGCCGGCACGAGCAGCACGAAGGTCTCCACCCGGGTGACCCGGATCGACTTCCCCCGGATCGGGGTGCGGTGACCGGTGGCGATCAGGTCGGGGCTCTGCGGCACCATCTGGACGGTGGCCGGGCCGCCGGGCGCCGGGCGCAGCGTGTCGGTGGCGTGGATGGTCAGGAAGGTCAGCGTGCCGGTCGGCACCGCGACGGCGCAGTCCGACCACTCCGCCTTGTCCATCGTCCGCCGCACCGCCGCGCCGGCCCCGGCGAGCTGCTGCCCGTAGACCTCCCAACCGCCGGCGAACTGGCCGTCGAGCAGCGGGCTCGACGCGACCAGGGCCCGGTTGCCCGTCGTGGACCCGATGCTGCGGGCGAACACCTCAGCTTCGAGGGCCCGGCGGCTGGTCTCGTCCAGGGCGGTGCCGCCGGCCGTGGCTGGGCGGCCGTCGATGCTCCGGGCGACCACCAGCGACGGTTGGGTGACCTGCACGTTGTGGCTGAGCTGCCACTGGTTGTCGGCACCGCGCACGAACTGGCTGACGTCGGTGGGGGCCAGCTCCGAGCCGCTCAGTCGGAGAGTGGCCGTGACGAGGAAGCAGGTCGGGTCGCCGGGCGGCACCGCGAAGGCCGGGTTGATGTGCTGGAAGGACGGTTGTGGACGCTGGTTGTAGGCGGCCCGGCGCACCGCGGCGATGCTGAGGTCCAGCGAGGGCGAGACCTCCTGGGCCCGCAGCGCCTCGACGTCACCGGCCACCGAGGCGGCGGAGTCGGCCTGGTCGAAGGCGGTGAGCACCAGGGCGGCCCGGTCCCGACCGAAGGCGGCCGAACCCTGGGGTGCGGGGGTCGCCGCGTCCACCGGCTCGCCACCACAGCCGGCCAGCACGAGCAGCGCCAGCACGGCGGCGCCGATCGGCGTGGCCGGCACCGGCGCGGTGGGGGTACGCGGGCTCCTGACGGATCTTCTGCCCAGCATCTCGTCCTCCATCCACCACCGGTGCACGGGAGTCGCGCCCGATGCAGTCGAGTATGTGAGCGGCGCTCGGGCCACGACGGCGGCGGCGCGGCCTCGTGCTGCCCGCCCCGTCGACGTTGCACCGAACGACGTCATCCGGCCCGGGTCGCGGTCACCGATCGGTGTCATCGAGCCGAGCGACCCAGGCGACCAGAGCCGATCGGGAGGCGACGCCCGCCTTGCGGTAGATGCGGGTCAGGTGCGCCTCCACCGTGCGGGGGCTGATGTTCAGCTGCCGCCCGATCAGTCGGCTGGTGGCCCCGGTGGCTGCCAGCCGGGCGATGTGCCACTCCCGGTCGGTCAGGGCGGCGACCTCGCGCGGGCCGACCGGGCGGGCCAGTCGCAGGGCGACCCGTTCCGTCCCGCACCACCCGGCCAGCTCCAGCGCCCGGCGGCGGGCCCGCGCCGCCGGGCCGGTCTGCTCCGCGGCCTCTGCCGCCCGGGCCAGGGAGGCCAGCGCGAGGCTGCGCCGGAGCACCATCCCGCCGGCACGGAACAGGTCGGCCGCGGTCTCCAGGTGCGGCAGGGCCGCCGCGGCCTCGCCGCGGGCGAGCAACACCTCGCCGTACGCCGACTCGGCGAAGCCCCGCTGCCCGGGGAGACCGACCTGCTCCGCCTCGGCCATCGCCAGCCGCGCCTGCCGTTCGGCGTCGGTCAGCTCGCCCGCGGCGAGCGCGGCGGCACAGAGCAGCTCGAACCACCGGGGTCGCAGGGTGGTCTGCAGACGGCTCAGCCGGCTGTCGCCGCCGGCCGAGCGCACCAACTCGGCGCAGGTCGCCGGGTCACCGGACAGCAGCGACGCGGTGGCCAGCGCCGTCGCGGCGGTACGACCGCACCAGGTGGTCAGATCGGTGGCGATGCCGGCGGCACTTCGGGCCAACGCCACCGCCCGGTCGTCGTCGCGCGGGCCACCACGCCACGCCGTCGCCTCCGCCTCGAACGCCAGGGCGAAGCTCAACAGGTGGTGGCTGCCGATGCGTCGGGCGACGATGCCCGCCTCGGTGGCCAGTCCGATGGCGGTGTTCAGTTGGCCGCCGTGGTAGGCCACCTGGCTGCGACCGAGCAGCAACTGGCACAGGCCGTCGTCGCGGTGCGCGGCGCGGACGAGCGTGACCCCTCGGTCGAGGTGTCGCACCGCGTCGGCTTGCCGTTCGAGGTACAACTCGGTCAGGCCGAGCGCGGTGAGGCAGTCGGGGTGGTCCCGCACGTCGGTGTCCGGCAGCGCGTCGATGATCCGGGCACCGGCATCGAGCAGGCCTCGGGCGTCGTCGAGTGCGCCCTCGTGTGCGGCGGCCAGACCGCGGACGGCCAGCAGGCCGGCCCGATCCGCGCCGGAGCCGCCGAGATCTGCGTGGAGCCCGTCGGGCAGCCCGGCCACCGGGTGGCCGGCCAGGATGCCGGCGACGCCGATCTCGGTGGCGAGGCGGTAGCCGCCGGTGGGTTCGGCTGCGGCTGGCAGGTCGGCCAGCTCGCGCCGGCTGATGGCCGCCGCCTCGGCGTAGTTGCCGAGCAGGCGTTCCACCCGCGCCCAGAGGGCTACCGCCTGCGCCCGTCGGCCCTGGGCGTCGGCGGGGAACAGCGGCACGATCTCCTGGAGCAGGGCCCGGCTCTCGGCCAGGTCGCCCGCCTCCCCGGTGATCTGGGCCAACGCGAGTGACACGTCCTGGCGGCGCTGCGCCAGACCGGCCGTCGGCCGCAGCGCCCGCAACGCCAGCCGTAGCCAGCGGATGGCCAGGTCCGGAGTCTCGCGTCGGACCTCCTGTGCGGCCCGGCAGAGCACGTTGACGCAGCGGTCGGCCCAGCGGCCGTTCGGCAGGGCGAGCAGGCGCTCCGCGTAGCGGGCCAGGTCCGCGGGCGGCGCGCCCAGCTCGACCAACGCGCCCAGCGCCCGCGCACACGCCTCCACCTGCCACGCCGGGTCGGTGTCCTGGGCGACCGCCATGCGCAGCACCGGGTGCCGGAAGGCGAACCGCCCGGTGCCGGGGACGCGGCGGATCAGGTCGAGCCGGGCCAGCCGCCAGCCGGCCTCGACCGCCAGGGCCACCGGGACCTGCGCGACCTCGGCGAGCAGGTCCGCGGCGAAGGGCGCATCGACGATCGCCCCGGCGCGCAGGCAGGCCAGCTCGACGGGGGGCAGGCCGGCCCACTCACGTCGCAGCACGGCCACCGCCGCGTCGGACAGCCGGGCGCCCGGTGCCGCACGGATCGGTTCGGCGCCGTTGGAGGTGGCATCGCCCGGCAGCGCCGCCAGGTAACCGGGGTTTCCGCCGCTCACGTCGTAGCGGGCGCGTAGTTCCACCTGGTCGACGTAGGGGTGCAGCAGCGCGACCTCGGCGACGCCGAGCGGGCGGAGCTCGATCCGGTCGTGTGACGTCGGCGCGGCATCGGCGTCCTCGCCCGGATCCGGTGGACCGAACGGCATCGGAGTCGCCATCTGCCGGGGGCGGTAGACGAGCACGAGCAGCAGCGGGGCCGGCACCGGATACCGCAGGAGGTGGGTGATCAGACCGGCGGAGGAGGCGTCCGCCCAGTGCAGGTCGTCGAGGACGAGCACCAGACCGTCCCGGGCCGCCAGGCCGATCAGCCGGCGGGCCGACTGGTAGGTCCGGAACCGTCGGGCGTCCGACGCCCGCGCCGGCGCGGGTGGCACCTCGGCGGCGGACTCGGCCCAGGTCTGCCCGGTGGACCGTCCGGAACGCAGCCCGCGTCGGGGGGCCTGCCCCGCCGTGAGGGCGTGTCGGAACACGTGGAAGGGAACGCCTCGCTCGTCGGGCGAGCAGGTCCCGATCGCCCACGGGACGGTGGGGACACTGCGTTCCAGGGCCTCGTGGACGAACCGGGTCTTGCCGATGCCCGGCTCCCCCACCACCTCGCAAACCATTTGCCAGCCACGGCTCAGCACGGTGGCCTGGGCTCTCTCGATACGCGCCAACTGTGGTCGCCGCCCAACGAAGCACGGGTCTTTCGACGCATTTTCCAGCCCAGTTGTCATCACGCAGATCAGACGCTTTCCGGCGCACTCAAAGGGATTGCTCGCACTATACCGGAGCACCGGCAAATGTCGAATATGCAGAAGTGACCAGCTCTTGCCCACCAACCGGCATGGGCACACAAGCATTACCCGGCAGCACACCACAATTCGTTGAAAGGGACCGGTCGCCCGAAGGCTGGAACGATATCCCGGAAACCCATTAAATCACCCCGCAGCCAACGTTCCGAGACACCATCAGCCGACTTGGAACGCGCCACTGGGTTTGTGTTTGGTGTCGACATGAACCATGGACAACGCCCTTGCGCTGCTCGGGCCAGGACACCCGGCTGATTGCCAGACGGCAGCTCACCTGATATCGCCGCAGTCACCAGCGCCTATACAAAACAACCTGGGTGATTATCTCAACTGGCGGGAAGGCGCACCGGCTGCCGCAGACCAGCGACGACCTCCGGGCTCGACGCGCAGGCGTCGGCGACCGTGGCGCGTCGGCTGCCGCGCTCGTCGCCGCGCCGCTCACCCCGTGCCGGCACCGCGCTCAGAAGCCTCGAAAGACACCGTCCGGATCGGCGGCCCGCGCGAACTCGACAAAGTCCATGTTCGCGATCGACAGGTTGTTCTCGATCGCCTGGACCTGCCGGGGCAGCGCCCGGAACGGACCCGTCTCGTCACCTTCGTTCAGATTGACCACGAGCAGTGGATGCTCCGGCAGCGAGACGGTGACGGCGTCGACGACGAAGACCACCGGGTGCCGGTACTCCTGCGGGTAGGCGCGGGGGTAGCCGGCCGCGATCGCCGTGTCGTCGAGGCCGGTCAGCTCACGGTCCTCGACGAACTCGACATCGGCCAGGAAGCCCTCCGGCGTGGGGTTGACGATCTCGGCTCTGAGCCGCTCCCACCCGCCGTCGTCGCGGAAGTCCGCACGAACGACCGGAACGCTGAACGTCGCTGGCAGTCTGGCCATCGGCGAAGCGTAACGAAATCCTAGCCGGCCGAGACGGAGACGTGGGCGGTGACGATCCGCCAACCGACGGGCAGGCGTACCCAGGTCTGGGTCTGCCGCCCGGTGGCGGCGGTGCCGGCGTACCCGAATCGGGTCGTCACGACCGCCAGGTCCGGCCCGAACGTGGTGACCACCGGGTCGACCAGCCGGCGACCGGCCGGCAGTGGTGGCTGTGCGGCCCGCCACTTGCGCTGCTCGTCCAACCCGTACTGATGGTCGGCGAGGCCGAAGCGCACGGTCTGGTCGGAGTCCCAGAAGTATCCGCAGATCTCCTCGGCGTCGCCGTCGGCCAACGCCCGTTCGTAGGCGGCGAAGGCCGCCGTCACCTCGGCGACCACGTCCGTCCGGTCGATCTCCATGCGGTACGTCCCTTCGATCCGGTGGGTCGGGAACCGGCCGGCCCGGTCGGTGGCCGTGACACCTCCGACCGGGCCGGCCGGCTCAGCCGCTCAGCGCCGACGTCCGCCGCTCGCCGTCGGCCCGCTCGGTGCCGACGTCAGCCGAACCGTGCTCCCGGTCCAGTGCGGCCTCCTCCGGGTCCGGCTCGCGGGGTGTGGGGCGACCCAGCGCGAAGATTCCGCAGATCACCGCGACGAAGAGGTAGCCGAGTGCCACTTGACCGTTGGCGTTCCACTCGATCCGCTCACCGTGGATCAGCCCGACGAATGACAGCACCGCGCCGGTGCCGGCGAAGATCGCGGCCCGGACGAACCGTTTGTCGATGATGAAGACCACCACCGCGCCGAGCACCAGGCCGGCGAGGATCGCACCCTGACCGAGCACCAGCAGCCCGTCGTAGATCACACCCGCGCCGTTGAGCGCGTCGTCGCCGACCGCGGCGGCGGTGGTGCCGGCCGCCGCCAGCGCGTTGTCGATCTGCCCGGTCGCCCAGGCCGCGATGTTCGGGATCAGCGCGGCGACCACGGCGGCGGCGTGCGCCCGGGGGGTCGCCTGGAACGCCTGCGCCCCGATCAGCAACCCGATGTAGAGCAGGATCGGCACGATGGCCGCCGTCGGGAAGATCGCGCCGAGCAGCCCGAACATGCCGAGGAAGCAGAGCACCGCGATCACCACACCGGTCGCCATCGAGTAGCCGCTGCGGCCACCGGCCGCCTTCCAACCCGGGTGTCCGACATAGACGGCCGGCGGGAAGGGCGAGCCGAGCGCGGCCCCGATCACCGCGCCCGCGCCGTCGGCCAGCAGCACGCTACGCAGGTTGTAGTTGTCGCCCGCGGTGGCGGCGCTCTCCACGTTGGTCATGCCCTCGGTGAAGTTGTAGACACCGAGCGGGATCGCCGTCGCCAGCAGCGGGGCCATGTCGGTCAGCCCGCTGACGAGCAGGTCCAGCTTGAACGAGGGTACGGCGATCGCGATGTCCCGGGCGGCGGCCGTGACGTCCGGCACCGACATCGCACCGCCGGCCCAGCCGATCGCGGTGCCGAGCAGCAGTGCGGCGAGCCCGATCGGGAAGTTGAACGGCAGTTTCACGTCGGTGAGCAGACCGATCAGCAGCAGCGCGAAGACCGGTAGGGCCACCCAGGCCATCCGCCACATCTGCCCGGCCGGGTTCATCGAGATGAACGTGATGGAGATGCCCGCGAGGGTGCCGAGCAGCGCGGCCCGGGGCGCGTACCGGCGGATGTACGGCCCGACGAACGCGCCGATCAGCACGATCACGCCGATGATGAAGGCCCACGCCAGCCCGGCCTCCCAGGCCCGGACGGGATCCTGGGTACGCAGGTAGATCGGCAGCATGATGACGAAGATGACGATGAACATGTGCGGCACGCTCGGCCCGTACGGCAGGGCCGTCACGTCGGTGCGGTGCTCCCGGCGGGCCAGCCGACGGGCCAGGTAGGTGTAGTAGATGTTGCCGGCGACCAGGGCGATACCCAGCGCCGGCAGAATGGTGCCGAACACCTCCCCCTCGGGAAGGTTCACCACGGCGAGGCAGAGCCCGGTCAGGGTGAGCACGTTGACCAGGACGTTGACGCCGAAGCCGAAGAACGCGTTGGTGTCGCCGCGCACCCAGTACGGGAGCGGGGCGACGGTGGGCTTGGTCGAGACCATGGCTGCTCCCGGTCAGGAAGAGGGTTGCAACACGGTGGTGGTGGGCAGCACGGCGCGGAGCTGCGCCGAGTCGGCGACCCACCCGAAGATCCCGCCCTGGGCGGCGATCATGTCGAGGCCGACCCGCTGGAACTCGGGGAAGTAGGACCCGACGCAGTCGGCGAGCACGAGGCACTCGTACCCGCGGTCGTTGGCCTCCCGGACGGTCGTGTGCACGCACACCTCGGTGGTGACCCCGGTGACCAGGAGACTGCGGACGCCCCGCTCGACGAGCAGGCCGTCCAGTTCGGTGGCGTAGAAGGCACCCTTGCCGGGCTTGTCGATGACCGGCTCGTCGGGCAGCGGGGCCAGCTCGTCGATGATGTCGTGGCCGTACTCGCCGCGGATGAGGATCCGGCCCTTGGGGCCGAGGTCACCGATCCGCCTGCTGGGCGCTCCGCGGCTGAGTTTGGCCGGCGGGCAGTCGGACAGGTCGGGCAGGTGCCCCTCGCGGGTGTGCACGATGCTCAGGCCGACGGCGCGGGCGTCGGCCAGCAGCGCCGCGAGCGGCGGGATGGTGCGGCGCAGCTGACCGACGTCGTTGCCCAGGCTCGCGCCGAACCCGCCGGGCTCCAGGAAGTCGCGCTGCATGTCGATGACGAGCAGCGCCGTGGTCGAGAGGTCGAAGGTGTACGGGCCGGGCCGTGCGGCGGGGATGGTCAACATGGGCGCACCTCACTGGGCCGTGGCGGCGATGACGTCGTCGGATGTGGTGACGCAGCCGAAGACGCCGCCCTGCATGGTGACCATGTGCAGTGCCGCGTCGTGGTTGGCCTTGTCGGTGGCGCCGGTGCAGTCGGAGAGGATCAGGCACTCGTACCCCCGGTCGTTCGCCTCGCGCATCGTGGTGTGCACGCAGACGTCGGTGGTGATGCCGGTGAGGATCAGGTGGGTGATGCCCCGGGTGCGCAGCACCAGGTCGAGGTTGGTGGCGTAGAACGCGCCCTTGCCCGGCTTGTCGATGATCACCTCGCCGGCCACCGGGGCGACCTCGGGCACGATCTCCCAGCCCGGCTCGCCCCTGATCAGGATCCGGCCGGCCGGACCGGCGGTGCCGATCTCGGCGCCGATGCGCGCCGAGCGCCACCGCTTGTTCGCCGGCAGGTCCGACAGTTGCGGGTCGTGCCCCTCCCGGGTGTGCACGACGAGCATGCCGAGTGATCGGGCGTGCTCCAGCAGCCGGGCGGTGGCCGGCAGGCCGGCCCGGGTGAGGCCGATGTCGTAACCCATCGCGTCGACGTAGCCGCCCGGCCCGCAGAAGTCGGTCTGCCAGTCGATACAGAGCAGTGCGGTGCGCGCGGTGTCCGCCGCGCCGTCGTACGGCCACGGGTAGGGGTTGGCCGGTACCGGCCCGATGCTGCCCATCCTCTCGCCTCCTGTCGTGATCGCTGGTGCTGGCGCGTCAGCGCCGCGCGGCGGCGTGCCGGTAGGCCCGCCACCCACCGGTGGCGCTGATGTCCTCGGCCGGTGGGCCGGCGGCGTACGCCTCGCAGAGGAAACCGAGCACGTCGCGCCCGTCGTCGAGCCGGATCCAGCCGAGCGAGAGGGGGGCCGGGACCCCGGCCAGCAACCCGCCGACCGCGGAGCCGGGCAGTCGCCACAGCTCGACCTCGATCGGATGGCCCGCCGGCCCGTCCGGCGCCATCCGGACCAGCCCGGGCAGTCCCTCGCCGTCGGGCGTGTCCATCCGGAAGAGCCGGTAGAGCGGCGCGGTGCGGGCGGTGTCGACGAGGGCGGCACCGTGCCCGACCAGCTCACCGTTGCGGGACTCGCCCGTCAGGTGTCGGCCCACCACGGCGATCAGCAGGTCCGCCGGACGCTGCGCCGGTGGTGGGCTGGCCTCGACCACTCGGGTCGGTGCGCCGCCGTCGGTGAGGGCGGCGGCCAGTCGGGCCAGTGTGGTGTCGGTGAACGCCGGGCCGAGGAGGGTCAGGCTCGCCGGGCGGCCGGTGCTGGTGAACCCGTTGGGCACGGTCACGGCGGCCAGGTCGAGCAGGTTCGCGAACTGGGTGTAACGGCCGAGCATGGCGTTGCGCCCGATCGGATTTTCGGCGATCTCGTCGAGCGTGAACGTGGTGCCGACGGTGGGCACGACCAGCACGTCGATGTCCTGCCAGAGCTCGTCGACCTGTGCTCGCAGCTCGCGCAGGCGGTGCTGGCCCCGGAAGGCGTCGATCGCGTCGTAGCGCCGGCCGGTCTCCAGCACGGCCCGGGTGACCGCGAGGAGCGAGTCGGGATGCGACCGCAGGAAGCCGTCCAGCGCGACCAGCCGCTCGGCCACCCAGGGCCCCTGGTACAGCAGGTCGCCGGCCTCGAAGAAGTCACCGAGCGGCACGGACCGAGTGGAGCCGACGAAGGTGCGCAGCCGTTGCACCCCCGCGACGAACCGGGTCTCCTGCCCGGCGTCGCCGAAGAACTCGAGGTCTTCTGCCCGGGGCACCCCGAGGCGTAGCGTCCCCGGCATGCGGGCCACCACCCGCTCCGTCGGCAGCGGACGCCCCCAGGGGTCGGCCGCCGTGACGCCACGGGCCGCGTGCAACACCTCGACGGCACCGGCGACGTCGGCGGCGAAGACCGACACGCAGTCCAGCGAGCGGCAGGCCGGGACCACGCCGGCCGCGCTGAGCAGACCCCGGGTGGGCTTGAGGCCGACGATCCCGTTCAGCGCCGCCGGCACCCGGCCGGAGCCGGCGGTGTCCGTACCCAGGGCGAAGCTGACCTGGCCGGCGGCGACCGCGACCGCCGAGCCGGAGCTGGAGCCGCCGGAGATCAGCCCGCCGCCGAAGACGCTCGGGCAGCTGCCGTACGGCGAGCGCGCGCCGGTCAGGCCGGTGGCGAACTGGTCGAGGTTGGTCTTGCCGACGAGCATCGCGCCGGCGTCGAGCAGCCGGCGCACCACAGGTGCGTCCTCAGCGGCCCGGTACCCGAAGTCGGGGCAGCCGGCGGTGGTGATCATGCCGGCCACGTCGATGTTGTCCTTGACCGCGAACGGGATCCCGTACAGCGGCAGCGCGGGATCACCGTGGCGGGTCAGCGACTCGGCACGGGCGCGCAGGCGGTCGGCCGGGACGGTGCTGATCCAGACCGGCCCGCCGTCCCGCCCGGCGAGTCCGTCCAGGACACGCTCGGCCTGGCCCGCCGGGGTCAGGCTGCCGTCGCGGTACGCCGACCGAAGCTCCGAGATGGACCCTACTGGCTCTGGCATACAGTCGATTGTCGACTGAACTGTTACGGGAACCAGCGCGCTGTGTAACGACGACATGACGGCACTCCGGCCGCCCCGCCCCTTAACCCAGGTACGAGCGCGCGCCGTGCCCGGCGAGGACGGTGAGCACCTCCTCCGGGTCTCCCCCGGCGACCGCCTCGAACAGCCGCTCATGCCGGTGGACCCCGTCCAACGGCTGCGCCAGCTCCGCCTCCCGGCGCAGGTTGATCGCCATGTAGAGCTGCAACTTCACCAGGATCGACCCGTACACGGCGGAGAGCTGCCGGTTACCGGCGAGCGCCACCAGCGCGACGTGGAACTCCCGGTGCGACTCGGCGACCGCCATCCGGTCGCCGGCCCGGGTCGCCTCCCGCATCTGGTCCAGGGTCGCCCGTAACCCGGCCAGGTCGCTGTCCCGGCCGACCGGGATCCCGGCGCGCACCGAGAACTGCTCCAGGACGTCCCGCAGCTCGTACAGCTCCCGCACGTCGCGGTCCGACAGGGTGGCCACCCGGACCCCCCGCCGCGGCACGTGCTCGACCAAACCCTGCTGGGCCAGCAGCCGCAGGGCCTCCCGCAACGGAGCCCGGCTGATCCCCAGCCGCCGGGTCAACTGCTCCTCCACCAGGCGTTCGCCCGGATCGCTCTTGCCGCTGAGGATTTCCCGGGTCAGCCGAGAGACGGCGAGGTCCACCAGACTGACACTCTCCAGCTCACCATCCACCGACGATGCGGCCACGTCGTTCACGCCGATGAGTGTGCCACCGACAGACATCGCGTCGACCACGGCTCCGGCCCCGGGCCGCCCAACCACGCGGGCGACCCGCGGCGGAACCTCAGGTCGCAATGCCACAGTGCGGGCGTTGATCATGAGGTTGTAGCCGCGACACGCCGGGTGGTTTCTAGGCTTCAGTGCAACTGATCTTGGTTGTGGTGGAGGTGCTGGTGGCGAGGCCGGGTGTGGTGACGTTCG
>NZ_JBEZED010000038.1:0-35505 GCF_040648675.1 Micromonospora sp. NPDC049101
CCAGACGCTCGACTGGGCAACCCCAGCCGAACGCCTGGACCACCTCATCGCTACCTAACGATTGCACTCACCCCTTGACCCCAAGCGGCGTGTCGCGGCAATAACCTCATGATCAACGCGTGAGGGGTGGGGGTGGGTGGGGTGGGTGGGGTTAGCCGGCTCGGCGGATGGGGCGGCGGGCTAGGTAGCGGAGCAGGTCGCGGATGTGGTGCTTCTCCTCGGCGGGGACCGTTGGGTCGGCCAGTCGATCGAGGATGGCTCGGACGTCGGCCTCGACGGGGCCGTCGTCCTGACGTCGGCGGGGCGTGGGGCCGGCGTCGGGCAGGCCGAGCGCGCGGAACGCGGCAGCGACCGGCAGGTCCAGTGCGGCGCAGAAGCCGCGGACTTTGGCGAGCTCGGGGTAGTCCTGCCAGTCACCGGCGAGCCAACGAAACACGGTGGAGCGGCCCACGCCCGTGTGTGCGGCAAGATCGGTCACGGTCCAGCCACGTTCGTCGCGAGCGTCGTCGATGGCGCGCCGGACGAAGCGGGCGAAGGCCATCTGCGGTGTTGCGTCGGCTGATCCCATCCCTGTGTGTCTTTCCCCCTGCCGGAGCGCCGGGACGATGCGCCTTCCGAGGGTAGTACGCCCGAGGGCCGAAACCATTGACTGAGCGCACAAACTGTCCCGTGGGTGAGACTTTTTCTCCGCCAGGATGTGTGCCGACCGCAACTCGCACCGGGCGATCATCATTACTGCCCTATTAAGCTCGGTGCCCGTCCCGACCTGGCGTCTGACCGCCCGCCGTGTTCGACCGGACCACCGCCGAGGAGCACCATGGCCGACTCGAGCCGCCCCCAGCCGTACCAGCCCGGTGCGGTGAGCCTCTTCTTCGTCGCCAAGGCCGGCGTCTTCGCCGCCGCGTTCTGGATCTGGTTGCTGGTGATGGTGCTCCGCGCCGACTCCGCGACCGGCCAACAGGTGCTGGCGGCCACCGGCGCGATCACCAGCACGCTTGTCGGCGTGGTGCTGGGCGCCCGGATGGCGTTGCAACACAACGCCGCCATCCGGCACGCGGAGGTGAAGAGGCTGCTCGTCGACATCTCCTGGAACGCCTTCGCCGCCGCCGGCAACGCCGAGAGCGCGGGCAAGGTGGTGCCGTTCCCCACCGTACCGGCCGACCGCGGGCGGGCCGGCCAGCGCGGCGGTGGCGAGCGGGTGACGATCCTCGACCGTGGCGAGCGCACCAGCGATCGGGATCGTCGCGGCGACGGCGAACGGCGTCGCTAAGGTGCCGACTAGATCGCGGGCTGCGGGGTGGTCGGTTCACCGTCGGTGGCCAGCAGCGTCGCCAGCCGGGGCGTGACCTGCCACTGCTCCACCAGCTCGCGGTATTCCGCGCGCTGCGGTTCGGTCGCCTCGACGCCGGTGTGGCGGGCGCGGATCAGCAGGTTGCGCGGCGTGTGTTGGGAGTCCACGAACTCCACCACCTCGGCCCGGTACCCGTGCACCCGCAGCAGACCGGCGCGCAACGCGTCGGTGAGCACGTCGGCGAAGCGTTCGCGGAGGATGCCCTGCCGGGTCAGCAGGTCGTACGGGGTTGGGGCGGGGTGGGCGCGGAGCTGCTTGGCCAGGTCGTGGTGGCAGCACGGCGCGGCCAGCACCCAGCGGGCCTCCCAGCGCACCGCTCGGGCGAGCGCCTCGTCGGTGGCGGTGTCGCAGGCGTGCAGCGCCAGCACCAGATCGGGGGCGGGGTCGACGACGGCGTCGGCGATCGTGCCGGCCACGAAGCTGATCCGGTCGGCCCAGCCCAGTCGCTGCGCCAACTCGGTGTTGCGCCGCCGCTGGTCCTCCCGGACGTCCACGCCGATCAGCTGGACGTCGAGCCCTCGGCCGGACAGGTAGCGGTACGCGGCGAACGTCAGGTAGGCGTTGCCGCAGCCCAGGTCGACCACCCGCAGCGGCCCGGTCAGCTCGTCGGGCAGGGTCGCGGCGAGGGCACGGAGGAACGCGTCCACCTGGCGGCGCTTGGCCGCCGACCCGCCGATCTCCGCGAAGATCGGGTCACCCGGGTCGAGCAGGTATTCCTTCGTCCGGTCGTTTCCGGTGGGCGTCGCCGCCGGCCGGGACGTCGCGGCTCGGTGCACCTGTGCCTCGCCGGACTTGGTCACCCGCAGTTGGAGGGTCGCGTCGGCTGTCTCGACGTGCCAGTTGCCGAACGGCTCGGCGAGCAGTTCGTCGATCGCCGCGGCGGCCTCGGGGCCGGAGGCGAGGTTGCGAGTGTACGGGCGGGCACCGTCGGACGTGGTGATCTGCATCCGGGGGCCGGCCTTGAGCCGCACCGGCCGCAGTTCGGCCCGCTCAACGGTGGGGCGGCGGCCGCGTCGACGTCCGGCGGCGACCGCCCGGGTCAGCGCGGGGTCGAGCAGCAGCGCCCGAACCTCGGTCAGGGCGGCGTCCAGTGGTTGCGGCATCGTTCCATCTTCGGCAGGTGGGGTGGGAGAAGGGAACATCCCCCGTACCGCGCGAGGCGGTGCGGGGGATGTCAGGTGTGGCTGGTGGTCAGTCGGCGGTCGCCTCGGCCGGCGTACCCGAATCGGAACCGCCACCACGACGGCGGCGACGGCGGCGCGGCTTCGACGGCTCGCCGTCGGACGCGGTGACCGGCTCGGCGGGGCCGGCGTCCGCGGAGATCACCGCGGTCGGCTCGCTCCCGACCGCCTCGCCGGCCCGGCGGCGACGCCGGCGGCGGGGGGTACGGGTGCCTTCCTCGGCAGCGTCGGCAATGGGCGCCTCGGCGACGGCCGGCGTGCCGGAGTCGGAACGGTCCCGGCGACCGTCACCCCGACCGCGGCGCTCACCGCGGCCCTCGCCCCGCCCTTCGCCACGGCTCTCACCGCGTCGGGGACCCCGACCACCGCTGTCGCCCCGGCGGGAGCGGGTCGTGCCACCCAGATCCTCTTCGATCTCGGCGGACAGCCCGGCCCGGGTGCGCTCGCCGGTGGGCAGCGTGCCGCTGACCTCGGTGGAGATGTGCAGGTCGGTGTAGAGGTGCGGGGACGTGTGGTACGTCTCCGGCGGCTCCGGCATCTCCAGACCGAGGGTCTTGTCGATGATCCGCCAGCGCGGCATGTCGTCCCAGTCGACGAAGGTCACCGCGACGCCCGTGGCGCCGGCCCGGCCGGTGCGACCGATCCGGTGGGTGTAGGTGTCCTGGTCTTCCGGGCAGTCGTAATTGATCACGTGGGTGACGCCTGTGACGTCCAGCCCGCGGGCCGCCACGTCGGTGGCGACCAGAATGTCGATCTTGCCGGCCCGGAAGGCCCGCAGCGCCCGCTCGCGGGCACCCTGGCCGAGGTCACCGTGCACCGCGGCGACCGCGAACCCGCGGAAGTCGAGGTCCTCGGCGACCCGGTCGGCGGCCCGCTTGGTCCGGGTGAAGATCATGGTCAGCCCACGCCCCTCCGCCTGGAGGATGCGCGCCACCACCTCGACCTTGTTCATCGAGTGGGTGCGGTAGACCAGCTGCTGGGTCTGCGGCGACGGGCCGGTCTCGGCGGTGTGCCCGGCGTGGATCGTCATCGGCTGGCGCAGGAAGCGCCGGGACAGGGTGACGATCGGGTCCGGCATGGTGGCCGAGAAGAGCATCGTCTGGCGGTCTTCCGGGAGCATCGCCAGGATCTTCTCGACGTCGTCGAGGAAGCCCAGGTCGAGCATCCGGTCGGCCTCGTCGAGGACGAGTGCGTGCACCCGGTCCAGACGGAGGTGCTTCTGCTTCTGCAGGTCCATCAGACGGCCCGGGGTGCCGACCAGGATCTCGACGCCCTTGCGCAGCGCGTCGATCTGCGGCTCGTACGCCACGCCGCCGTAGATCGGCAGCACCCGGACGCCGCGCGTCCGGCCAGCGGCGGCCAGGTCCTTGGCGACCTGGATGCCCAGCTCACGGGTGGGGACCACGACCAGCGCCTGGGGGACGCCGTCGCTGCCCTCGCCCGGCGCGAAGACCCGGTCCAGTAGTGGCACGCCGAAGCCGAGGGTCTTGCCGGTGCCGGTGGGCGCCTGACCGATCAGGTCGACGCCGCGCAGCGCGATCGGGATCGCGTACTCCTGGATGGCGAACGCGCGGGTGATGCCGGCCGAGGCCAGGGCCTCGACGGTCTCGGCGCGGGCGCCGAGTGCGGCGAACGTGGGGGCCTCCGGTCGAACCGGGGCGGTGGGGGCCAGTTCCTGGCCGTCCAGCAAATCTTGAGTCAGCTCGCTCATGTGGATGTGGGGGTGCCCTCTCGTGGGTGCGCCCGTCATGTCCTCAGGGCGCGATCGGTATGACGCGGGCCACACGGTCGGCGGCAGATTGCCGAGCCGGACCGGGCCGCACGCGCGCCGCGGGCTGAGCTTCGATCAGATCGGCGCCCACGGCAACTGCTCCATGCTACCTGAACAGGCATGGCTTCGTCCCGATTCCCCGCCGGCCAGACGCCACGCGGGGGCCACGATCGTGACTTGTGTCACAGGGAAGAGGGGTGGGGCGTACCCCGTGCGGGTCACCGGCGGCCCGCTGAGCGGCGCACCAGGCCGGGGCCGGCCCGCGGCAGGTGGCCAACGCCGACCTGCCGCGATGGCCGGACCGGTCAGCGGACGGTGAAGCCGACCGAGCGGGACGACGCCTCGGCGATCTCGACGTAGGCGATCTTCTCGATCGGCACGATGACCCGTCGGCCCTTCTCGTCGGTCAGGGAGAGCGTGCCGCCGTTACCGGCGAAGGCGTCGGTCACGATCTGCTCGATCTCGGCCGGCGACTGCGCGCTGTCCAGTACCAGCTCACGCGGCGCGTACTGCACGCCGATCTTGACCTCCACTGTGCCTCCTCAACTGGGGCGAAAGAACCGCCCTGCGAAGGCTATCCGATCACGGGGTCGGCGGTCAGGCTGACTCACCTTGCAGCGGGAAGCTCGCGATGCCCCGCCAGGACAACGCGGCCACCAACGCCTCGGCCTCGGCCTTCGGCACCTGACGGCCACCGGCCAGCCAGAACTGCGCGGCCGTCTCCGCCGCGCCGACGAGCCCGGAGGCGAGCAGCTCGGCGTGGGCCCGGCTCACGCCGGTGTCCGAGATGATGGTGTCGGTGATCGCCGCGATGCAACCCTGCTCGACCCGCTCCACCCGCTGCCGCACCGCCGGGTCGTTGCGCAGGTCCGACTCGAAGACGAGGCGGAAGGCCTCGCTCTCGTGGTCGACGAAGTCGAAGTACGCGCGCACCGACGCGCTGACCCGCTCCTTGTTGTCGCTGGTGCCGCGCATCGCATCCTGCACCTGAGCGACGATGGCGTCACAGTGCGTGTCGAGCAACGCCAGGTAGAGATCCATCTTTCCGGGAAAGTGTTGGTAGAGCACCGGCTTGGAAACCCCGGCCCGCTCGGCGATGTCGTCCATCGCGGCGGCGTGGTAGCCCTGCGCGACGAACACCTCCTGCGCCGCAGCGAGAAGCTGCTTACGGCGCGCGGAGCGGGGCAGGCGGGTGGGCCGGCCGGCGGTCTGTGCACCGTTCCCCGCAGCGGTCATGGGATCCTCCGAGTTCTCCGTACGAGCCGGCATTTTCCCCCCAGACCGGGCGAGGCCCGTGACCCCCGTCGTGGAAATGCTCCGCCGCTGTAACTTATCGCCACTCTCGGCACACGGTAGCCTCAGCGGGGGCGACCAAGGAGCGCGCGGTGAGTGAAACAGGGCAACCCGGAGCCGCCACCCCGGGAGAGCACGGTGACGGAGCGGGTCAGCACGACGACCCGGGCCGTCCCGTCAGCGGGTGGGCGCCCCCGGCGGGTGGGTGGCCCCGAGCCGCCGATCGCGAGGATGCCCGAGACGAGGCGCCGCGCTGGCAACCCGACCCCACGTCCGGTTGGCGCACCTCCTCCAGTCGACACGGCGACCTGCCGTCGCCCCTGGTCGGGCAGCCGGGTGACCTCGCTCCGCCGGCCCGCGCCAACGGCCACCACGCCAACGGCGTGCACCACCCGGACGACGCCAACGGCGTGCGCCACCCGGACGACGCCAACGGCGTGCGCCACCCGGACGACGCCAACGGCGTCCGTCATCCCGGCCTCGAACCATCCGCAGGGCACCCCACGCCGGTGAGCGCCCCGCCCGGGCTGCCCGCGGAGGGTCGGCCCGGGGTGCCCGAGGATCGGCTGGTGGTGCCCGCCCAACGCCCCGCGCCCGCGCTGGAGCAGGGGGCCGGCGAGCTCGACACGGGCCCCGCCACCCGCTCCACCGTGGATCCGGCCACCCACCGTGCCCGCTGGGCCGAGCCCGGCCTGCCCACCTCGGCGCCGCCGGCCGTCCAGGTGCCGCCCGTCGGCACCGCCGCGTCGGGTTTCGAGGTGCCGCCCGGCTTCCGCGCACCCACCACCGAGCGGCTGGCCGCCGACGACCCGGCCGCGCCACGCGACTGGCGGGACCCGCTCCCACCGGAGCAGGCGCCAGCACCGGGCCGCACGTCCGGGCCGGCCGGGCACGCCGACGCGACCGATCCAGGCCGCGCCGGGGACAGCTCCCGGCCAGCGGAAACGCAGCGCGCCGGGGAATCGTCGACCATCGAGCCGGACTGGTCGGGGCCGAACTGGAACCGCCCGAGCTCAGGTGGCGGGTGGGCTCCGCCCTGGTCCCGCCAGGACGACGAGCCGGCTGCCCCCGCTGCCCGGGACGAGTCCACGCCGGATTGGGTCGCCGAGCCCCACCGGCCGTACGAGCCGGTGCGCGCCGAGTCGCCTCGCCCGTACGAGCCGGTGCGTGCCGATCGGCCCCGCGGGTACGACCCGGTCCGGGGTGGGTCCGGGTCCGATGCCACGCCGGTGCGCCCCACCAATCCGATTAGCTCGCCGCCGTCCGATCGCCCGTCCTGGGTCGCGCCGGCCGCCGTTCCGCCCGCCGACCCGTCCCCTACCAGCGGGCCGCCGGTGTCCTCGGCAGGCATGACACCGCCGGTCGCCGAGCGCCCCTCCTGGGCCAGCGGCCCCACGCCGACCAGCGGCCCGCCGGCTGACCGCCCCTCCTGGGCCGGGTCCGAGGCAACCGGGGCACCCCGAGCCGACCGCCCGTCCTGGGCCGGCGGGTCCGACCCCGGGCCCACGAGCGTCCCTCCGGTGCGGCCGTCCTGGGCCGGGGAATCCGACCCGGCCAACGCGCCGGCACGACCGTCGTGGGCCGCCGGGTCCGAGGCGGCGACCAACATTCCGTCGGTACGGCCGTCGTGGGCTGGCGGGTCCGACCCCGAGCCCGCCAGCGCGCCGCCAGCGCGGCCGTCCTGGGCCGGCGGGTCCGAGGCGGCGACCAACACTCCGTCGGTACGACCATCGTGGGCTGGCGGGTCCGACCCCGAGCCCACCAGTGCGCCGCCAGCGCGCTCGTCCTGGGGTAGTGGGTCCGACCCCGAGTCCAGCGCAGCGCCGCCAGCGCGGTCGTCCTGGGCCGGTGGGTCCGACGCCGGGCCCGCCGGCGCGCCGCCGGCGCGGTCGTCCTGGGCTGTCGGGTCCGATCCGACGCCGACGATCGTCCCTCCGGTGCTGCCGACCTGGGCCGGCGGGCCCGACCCGACACCGACGAGCGCACCGCCGACGCGGCCCTCCTGGGTCTCCGGCGCCGCCCCGACCGACCCGCCACCCCCGGCACCGGCCGGGTCGACTCCCACGCTGTCTGACGCGCCCCTGGCCCCGGCGGGCCCCCCGCCCCTGGTAGCGGAGCGCCCCTCCTGGGCCGGCGGTTCGCCGACGGCGAGCGGCCCACGGGCCGAGCGGCCGGACTGGTCCGAGGGCCGGATTCCGCCCGCGCCCGCCGAGCGCCCCTCCTGGCCGGCCAGCCAGTCCAGCGGCACTGGCGGCGGCGCCGCGGGCGAGCCGTCCGGGCTGCCCCGGCCCGAGATCCGGCCGGCCGCACCGTTCCGGCTCCGACCGGCGACACCCGAACCTCCCCTCGCACCACCCCGCTCGACCGCGCCGTCATCCGCCGACGCCGCGTCGTCCCCCACCGCGGCGGTCCCGCCCTCCGCCTTGAGTGGGTCCGGGCGTCGGGATCGGCCCGCAGGCGCTTCCACCTCGCCCTACGCGGCTCGCCGATCCGCCCCCGACCCGCCGTCGTCGACCGAGCCGGCCGACGACGGCCGACAACCAGACCCGAGGGCGGCGGTGCTGCCGCAGCGCGTCCCCGCGGAACCGGACGTGCCCGTCGTGCCGGAGCCGCCAGCCGTGGAGCCACCCGCCGAAACCCCGGAACTCGCCCGTATCGCCACCCACCTGCGCCGTGACGACGAACCAGCCCCGCTGCGGGAGCGCCCCGAGGGGTTCGACGTCAACGCCATCCTGGACGCCGTTCGGGAGGTCGCCGGTGTCCGCGACGCGGCGCTGCGCCGCACCCCGGCAGGGGCACACAGTCTGCGACTGGACCTGGCCGACGGCGCCGACCCGGCCGAGGTGAGCCGACAGGTGGCCCGGCTGCTCCAGGAGCGGATGGGGTTGGCCGCCGCCCCGCAGAACGTGCCCGGCCTGCCCACCACGCCACCCCCGCCGGTTCGCCGACGCCTGGCCGAGCCCCGACCCGTCGAGCGGCGTACGGCGGAGCCCCTGGGCGCAGCCCCCCGCGACGCCGGTCCGGATCCACGCGCCGCCGACGTCCGGGCAACCGAGCCGACGGCACCCGCCCACCCGGCGGGTGCCCCGGTGGAGGCCACACCGGCCGGCTCGGAGCAGTCGGCCGGCACGGACACCGCACGCCGCCGCCGACCGAACGCGCCGCACCGGGGTCGCGCCACGGTCGAGGAACCGGGATCGGTCTCGGCCGCACCGGCCGGTGCCGCGACCGGCAGCCCGGCGACGCTCGGTACGTCGTACTCCGGTGGTCAGGTGACCACGACGGAGTCGGCGCCGTCCCGACCGCTGGACACCGGCGGCACGCCGGGGCCGCGGGTGGTGATCGACCACGTGCAGGTGAGCACCTTCGGCCTGGACGCGAACGTGGAGGTCCGGCTGCTGGCCGACGGCGACAGTGCCTCCGGGTACGCGACCGGGCCGGCGGTGGACGGCTACGTGCTGCGGCTCTGCGCGGTGGCGGCGGCCGCCGCGGTGGACGAGTTGCTGCGCGACGCCGACAACGCCGAACGCGGGCGCTGTTTCGTCGAGCACGCCGCGGTGGTGCCCTTCGGCAACTGCGAGGTGGCCACCGTGGTGGTGCTGCTCGTCTGTGCGGGCTGGGTCGAGCAGCTCGCCGGCTCGGCTCTGGTCGCCGGTGATCCACGGCAGGCGGTGGTCCGGGCGACGCTGGCGGCGGTGAACCGTCGGCTGGAGGCCCTGCTGTCCTGAGTGGAACGGGGCAGACTGGAACGATGAGAAGCGCCACCCTCTGGCCGGACCACCTGCTCCCCGACCACCAGGTCCCGCCGCCGTGGCCGGGCCGGGAGGTCCGCCTCGACGGCCTGGTCACGTACGTGCGGGACACCCCGGCCACCGCCGCGGGTGCGGAACCGGCGTTGTATGTGCACGGTTTGGGCGGGTCGTCCCAGAACTGGACCGACCTGGCCGGGCTGCTCGCCGACCGGCTGGACGGTCAGGCCATCGACCTGCCCGGCTTCGGTCGTAGCGAGCCGGGTCCCCGTTACACCATTCCGGCCTTCGCGGATCTGGTCGTCCGCTGGATCGAGCACACCGGCCGGGGCCCGGTGCACCTGTTCGGCAACTCGCTGGGCGGCGCGGTCGCGGTCCAGGTCGCCGGGCTCCGGCCGGACCTGGTCCGTACCCTCACCCTGATCTCGCCGGCCCTGCCGTTTCTCGACTTCCGCCGCTCGTTGCAGGGGCGGATGCTGCCGGTGCTCGCCATTCCGCGCGGCGAGCGGCTGGTCGCCCGGCACCTCACCCAACTCGCTCCCGAGGTGATGGCCCAGCAGGTGCTGGAGGCCTGCGTCGCGGATCTGAGCCGGATCTGCGACCAGCGCCGGGCTGAGGCACTGGAGGAGATCCGGGTGCGGTACGAGGCGGAGCACTACGCCGCCGCGTACGTCCGGACGTTCCGTGGACTGGTCTCCAGCTTCCTGCGGGCGTACCTGCCGGGGCCGGGGTCGCTGTGGCGACTCGCCGAGGCGGTACGCGCACCGACCCTGGTGGTGGGCGGCCGGCAGGATCGTCTTGTCGACGTGCGGGTCGCGCCGCAGACCGCCCGGGTCATCCCGGACAGCCGGTTGATGATGCTCGACGGCGTCGGTCATGTGGCGCAGTTGGAGGTCCCCCGCCTGGTTGCCCGGGCGGTGGTCGGCCTGCTCGCCGAAACGGGGGACACCACCGGACGGCCCGATCTGGCAGGCTGAGGTGGATGCCCAGCTCAGCCCGCTCCTCCGCACGCCGTCGGCGACGGTTCGCGCTGCTCGCCCAACTGGTGGCGGTGGTGGTGGCGATCGGCGCGGCGGTGACCGTGATCGCCGAGGGGCCGGGTGGGAAGCCCGCTGCCGACTGGTTGGCCGCCGACGAGGTCGCCACGCCGGCACCGCTGGTCGCCGCGCCGCTGCCGCCGTCGGACGGCCCGTCGCCCTCCGCCGCGTCCCCGTCCCCGGTGCTGCGGGCGCCCGGGCCGGTGCCGAGCGCCGGCACCGGCACATTCGGCTACGACGCCCGTTCCGGCCCGGTGCTGGGTCGCGCGGGTGAGCTGCGGCGTTACCGGGTCGCGGTGGAGTCGGGCAGCAACGAGGTCGTCGCGGACTTCGCGCAGGCGGTCCAGGTGGCGCTCGCCGGGCCGGGCAGTTGGGTGGACAGCGGCAACCTGCGGCTGCAACAGGTGCCGGGGGGCGCGCCGCGCGACTTCACCGTCTACCTGGCCACCGCCCGCACGGCGGGTCAGATGTGCGCCAGGGGCGGCGTGGACATTCGGGTCGACGGTCGGCCGTACACGTCCTGCCGCGCGCCCGGTCAGGTGATCATCAACCTGGATCGGTGGCGGCTGTCCGTGCCGCACCTCGTCTCGGCCCGCGTGCCGCTGGAGGTCTACCGGACGTACGTGGTCAACCACGAGGTGGGTCACCAACTCGGGCACCGGCACGAGCGCTGCCCGGGTGCGGGCCGGCCAGCGCCGGTGATGATGCAGCAGACGCTCTTCCTCAACGGGTGCCGGGTCAACCCCTGGCCGTACCTGGACGGGCGCCGCTACGCCGGTCCGGCCCTCTGAGCGAGCGGCCGGCCGACGTACACCATCAGGCGTCTTGCGTGAATAGCGGCAAAAACGGAGATATGCCCGAATAATCTGGCAGGCTCGACATCATGACGCCGTCGTCCCCTTACGGCCCGCCCTTGCCGCCGCCCGACCGGCCGGCGTACGAGGGTGCGCGTCCCACGCTCGTCCGGATGCACCGGCGACGTCGCCGCACCCTGCTGCTCGGCCTGCTCGTGCTCGCCGTCGGCATCGGCGTGACACTGAACCGGGGCGGTGACCCGTCAGCCGAGCCTCCCGTCGCCATCACCCAGGGCGAGATGGGCCACGGCGGTGGAGGGCTCGCGCACCCCACGCCCAGCAGCTACCCCTCCGTCGGAGCGGGACGCTTCACGGTGGCCGACGGTGAGACGACCGTGCGGGGTACGGACGGGCCGCTGCGTCGCTACCGGGTGGTGGTCGAGCGTGGCGCCGGCCAGGACGCCGACGCGTTCGCCGCCAAGGTGGACGAGGTGCTGACCGACAAGCGCAGTTGGATCGCCTCCGACGAACTGCGGGTGCAACGGGTGGCCGACGCCGGGGCGGCGGACTTCACCATCTACCTCGCCACCCCGGTCACGTCCGAGCGGATGTGCGCCGAGGGCGGGTTGACCACCGAGCGCTACACCTCCTGCCGCCTGCCCGGCCGGGTCATCATCAACCTGGCCCGCTGGATGGAGGCGGTCCCCGACTACGGTGCCCCGCTGGACACCTACCGCACCTACGTGATCAACCACGAGGTGGGCCACGAGTTCGGCGAGGAACACGAGGCCTGCCCCGGCCCGGGGGAGCCCGCCCCGGTGATGCAACAGCAGACGTACGGCCTGCACGGCTGCGTCGCCAACGCCTGGCCGTACGTCGACGGACGTCGCTACGCGGGTGACATCGTCCCCTGATCGGCGGGGTCGTCGGTTATTCCCGCTCCCGCATCGCGGACCAGTGTCGTCCCTCATGGCCGAGCGGGGCTCCCGCGAGCAACAATGGCGCGGTTCACACCGCCGATCCCGGGGAGTCCACCGTGTCGTTGCCCCCGCTCGTCGAGCCCGCCGCCGAGCTGACAGTTGACGAGATCCGCCGCTACTCACGCCACCTGATCATCCCGGATGTCGGGGTGACCGGGCAGAAGCGGCTGAAAAACGCCCGGGTGCTCTGCGTCGGCGCTGGTGGCCTCGGCTCGCCCGCCCTCATGTATCTTGCCGCGGCCGGTGTCGGCACGCTCGGCATCATCGATTTCGACACCGTCGACGAGTCCAACCTCCAGCGTCAGATCATCCACGGCGTGTCCGACATCGGCCGGTCCAAGGCCGAGTCCGCCGCCGCGTCGATCCGCGAGATCAACCCCCTGGTCCAGGTGGAGATCCACAACACCGCACTCGACCGGGAGAACGTCAAGGAGATTTTCGCCCAGTACGACCTGATCGTCGACGGCACCGACAACTTCGCCACCCGCTACATGGTCAACGACGCGGCGGTGCTGCTCGGCAAGCCGTACGTCTGGGGCTCGATCTACCGTTTCGACGGCCAGGCGTCGGTGTTCTGGGCCGAGCACGGCCCCTGCTACCGCTGCCTCTACCCGGAGCCGCCGCCGCCCGGCATGGTCCCGTCCTGCGCCGAGGGCGGCGTGCTCGGCGTGCTCTGCGCCTCGATCGGCTCCATCCAGGTGAACGAGGCGATCAAACTGCTGACCGGCATCGGTGAGCCGCTGGTCGGCCGGCTGATGGTCTACGACGCCCTGGAGATGGAATACCGCAAGATCAAGGTCCGGAAGGACCCGAACTGCGCGCTCTGCGGCGACAACCCGACGGTCACCGACCTGCTGGAAGACTACGAGGACTTCTGCGGCGCGGTCTCCGAGGAGGCCCAGGAGGCGACGCTCGACTCGACCATCACCGCACTGGAGCTCAAGGAATGGCAGGACGCCGGCAAGGGCATCTTCCTGGTCGACGTCCGGGAGCCGGCCGAGTACGAGATCGTCCGCATCCCCGGTTCCACGCTGATCCCCAAGGGCGACATCATCTCCGGCGAGGCACTGGCGAAGCTGCCGCAGGACAGGCAGATCGTGCTGCACTGCAAGTCCGGCGTCCGCTCGGCGGAGGCGCTCGCCGCCCTCAAGGCGGCCGGCTTCAAGGATGCCGTGCACGTACAGGGCGGCGTGCTCTCCTGGATCAAGCAGATCGACCCGTCGCTGCCCGCGTACTGACCGACGTCCGCCGGGGCGGCGCACACCGCGCCGCCTCGGCGGACCGGCGTGCCGCGCCGGCTCGGCCGGGCCCGCGCCCCTCCCCGGGCAGCCGGCGAATCGACGCGGGTGAGGCCGAGTAGCCCACTGACCGGAGCGACGCAGTCACTCCGGGCTGGCCGATTCTCCGAGGCGGCATCGCGTCTGCGCAGGTAGCGTCTCCGTCGTGGTCGACATGGAAGCCGCGATCGGGTTCGTCGTGGCGCACGGAGACGCGGTGGAGCGCGCCCGCCTCTCCTGGCTCCGCAACGGCACGGCCGTGCCCGTCGAGCTGCTGGAGATCGCCGAGGTCGGGCAGTCAGCCGACGGCGGCTGGCCGGCCACCTGGGGCGGCGAAGTCGCCTCGATCGATGCCACCTGCTTCCGGCTCGCCGAGCTGGACGACCTGGGCGCGCTCGGCCGTCCGGCCGCTCGCCGCGCACTCGACTGGTTGGCGTCCCGGCAGCAGGCCGACGGTGGCTGGGACGAGGACGCGTCGCTTGCCCACTCGGCTCCGGAGTGGGCTCGGCCCGGCGATCCGGAGGCTGGCTTCCTCCAGTCGGCCAACGCCGGTTTCTGGCTCACCGTCGCCGGTCTGGACGCCCGCGCCTCGGGTCCCCTCGACCATCGGGTCGGTGGGGCGTACGCCGGGGTGGTGCAGGCGGCGGCCCACTCGCTCGTCGCGCGGCTGCGGCCGGACGGTAGTTGGCCGTCGTTCCTGGCCGCCGGCTGGCTGAGCGCGGCGGTGCTGCACCGGCAGGACATGTTCCAGGAGTCGGCGCGGATCCAGGTGGTGCTCGCCGAACGGATGCCGAAGATGTCCCCGGGCAACGTGGCGTGGCTGGCGGCCACACTGCGCCGCGCCGGCATCGACGCACAGGACTGGATCATGGTGCGGGCGTTACGCCGGCTGACCGAGACGCAACGCACCGACGGCGGCTGGGAGAGCGACGACGGCCACCAGTTCGACGTACATGCCACGCTGTCCGTGATCCGCGCCGCCCGCCCCACCCCACAAGCCTGACCAACCCCCGCGGGGCGGGTTCAGCGTAGGTGGCCCTCTCCGGTTACGACGTACTTGGTGCTGGTCAGCTCGGGTAGGCCCATCGGGCCTCGGGCGTGCAGTTTCTGGGTGGAGATGCCGATCTCCGCGCCGAACCCGAACTCGCCGCCGTCGGTGAAGCGGGTCGAGGCGTTCACCATCACCGCGGCCGAGTCCACCCGCGCGACGAATTCGCGGGCCGCGCTCGCGGAGTCGGTGAGGATGGCCTCGGTGTGTCCGGTGCCGAAGCGGCGGATGTGCGCGACTGCCGCGTCCAGCGAGTCGACCACCGCGACCGAGATGTCGGCGGACAGGTATTCGGTGGCGTAGTCCTCCTCGGTGGCCGGGACCACGGCGGTGGAGTAGGCGGCGACCTCGGGGGAGCCGTGCACGGTCACCCCGGCCTCGGCGAACGCGGCGAGCATCGGCGGCAGGAACGCGTCGGCGACGCCCGCGTGCACCAGCAGCGACTCGGCGGTGTTGCAGGTGGACAGGCGCTGGGTCTTGGCGTTCAGCGTCACCGCGAGGGCCTGCGCCACATCTGCGGCGGCGTCGACGTAGACGTGGCAGTTGCCCACCCCGGTCTCGATCACCGGGACTGTCGACTCCTCGACCACGGTGCGGATCAGGGACGCACCGCCGCGCGGGATGAGCACGTCGACGAGCCCTCGGGCGCGCATCAACTCCTTGACCGAGTCGCGGGAGCTGGCGTCGAGCAGTTGCACCGCGTCGGCGGGGAGCCCGGCGTCGGCGATCGCGTCGCGCAGCACCGCGACCAGCGCCGCGTTGGAGTGCGCGGCCGAGGACGACCCGCGCAGCAGCGCCGCGTTGCCGGACTTCAGACAGATCCCGGCGGCGTCCACCGTCACGTTCGGCCGCGCCTCGTAGATGATGCCGACCACCCCGAACGGCACCCGGATCTGGCGCAACTCCAGCCCGTTGGGCAGGGTGGAGCCGCGGACCACCTCGCCGACCGGGTCGGGCAGCGCGGCCATCTGCCGCAGCGCGTCGGCGATGCCGGCCACCCGAGCCGCGTCGAGGGCGAGCCGGTCCAGCACGGCCGCGCTCAGCCCGGCCTCCCGGCCGGCCGCCAGGTCCGTCTCGTTCGCGGCCAGGATCTCCGGGGTACGCGTCACCAGCGCATCGGCCATCGCCGCCAGCGCGGCGTCCTTCGCCGTACGGGTGGCGGTGGCCAGGTCGGCGGCGGCGTCCCGGGCCCGGCGGGCCTGCTCGCTCACGCTCATGCCGGCACTCCGCTGCGCCCCGGGCCGCCCGCGGGCACCGCTGCCCCGAGTTGCTGGTTCGCTCGCTGGCGCTCACTCATGGATCGCTCCTCACAGCAGGACGAGGTCGTCGCGGTGGACGACCTCTCGTTCGTACGCCGGGCCCAGGGCGGCGGCGAGTTCGGAGGTGGACCGGCCGAGCAGCCCCGGCAACTCCACCGCGTCGTAGTTGACAAGCCCCCGGGCGACCGACGCGCCGGCGTTGTCGACCAGGTCCACCGGGTCGCCCGCCGTGAAGGTGCCGTCGACGGCGGTGATGCCGGCCGGCAGCAGCGACTTGCGCCGCCCGACGACGGCGGCCACCGCGCCCGGGTCGAGGTGCAGCCGCCCCCGGGGCGAGGTGGCGTGCGCCAGCCAGAACAGCCGGGCCGTCGGGCGTTGCCGCTGCGGATGGAACAGGGTGCCGACCGGGTCGCCGGCCAGCGCCCGGGTGGCCAGGTCGGCGGCGGTGAGCACCACCGGGATGCCGAAGCCGGTGGCGATCCGGGCGGCCTCGACCTTGGTCACCATGCCGCCGGTGCCGACGCCGGAGCGGCCGGCCCCGCCGATGGTGATCCCGGTGAGGTCCGCGTCGTCGCGGACCTCGGTGATCCGGGTCGAGTGTGGGTTGGCCGGGTCGCCGGTCCAGAGGGCGTCCACGTCGGAGAGGAGCACCAGCAGGTCGGCGTGCACCAGCGCGGCCACCAGGGCGGCCAGCCGGTCGTTGTCGCCGAACCGGATCTCCTGGGTGGCGACCGTGTCGTTCTCGTTGACGATCGGCACCGCACCCAGGTCGAGCAGCTTGCGCAGCGTCCGGTACGCGTTGCGGTAGTGCGCCCGTCGGGTCACGTCGTCGACGGTGAGCAGCACCTGCCCGACGGTGCGGCCGTGCCGGGCGAAGCTGGCCGCGTACCGGCCGATCAGGAGGCCCTGCCCGACGCTGGCGGCGGCCTGCTGGGTGGCCAGGTCGCGCGGGCGTCGGGGCAGCCCGAGTGGGGCGAGGCCGGCGGCGATCGCGCCGGAGGAGACCAACACCACCTCGCGTCCCTCGCTTGCCAACCGGCCGAGGGTGTCGACGAGCGTGTCGACGCGCTCGTCCGCCAGCCCGCCGGTGGCGGTGGTCAACGAGGAGGATCCGATCTTGACGACGACCCGCCGGGCCGTCGTGACTGCGTCGCGCACCCGCCCATTCTGCGTGGTCACGGCCGTACCGCCCGGCGGCCTTCCCATATGGTGGCGGATTGTGACTCCTGACGAGTACGTCGAGGCGGTGCTCGACCTGGTCGAGCGGATCCCGGAGGGTCGGGTGATGTCCTACGGCGCGGTGGCCGACGCGCTCGCCGAGCGCTCGGGTCGCACCTCCGCGCGGTTGGTGGGCACCATCATGGCCCGCCATGGCGGCTCGGTGCCCTGGCACCGGGTGGTGACCTCCGCCGGTCGGCTGCCGCCGGGGCACGAGCGGGAGGCGCGGGCCCGACTGCGCGCCGAGGGGGCGCCGCTGCGCGGCGAGGGCGTGGACATCGCGGCGGCCGGTTGGTCGCCGGACGAGCGGCCGTGACCACCAGCGTGGTCGGGCACGCGGTGCCGCCCGAGCGACACCGCTCGGCTCGTCGACCTGCGGCCCGTCCCCAGGGCAGGACGGGTGCCCCGCCCCGGCCCGGGACGGGGCACCTCGATGGTGTTCAGAGCCGGATGGGGGACGCCACCACGTTGTCGTCTGGTTTGAGGTCGGGCCACGAGCGGTCCTGGGCGTCGCCGTGCACGACGCGGAAACTCCGGGTGGAGGCGTCGGCACCCGGCTGGCCGGGTACCAGTTGGACGAACGTGTAGCGGCGCGACTCACCAGCCGGCACGCCGGGTAGCAGACACCCTGGTTCGGTCGTGTCCGACAGCCGTCCCGGTTTGCACCGGGCCCAGTCTCCACCCGCCCGTTCACCGTGCTCGATGTTGTGGAACGCCACCTGCGGCGCGTCGACCGGGCCGGCGTTGGTGACCGTGAAGACCGTGGTGAGTTTGCGTCGGGCGTCCGTACCGGGGACGTCGACCAGCTCGTGGGTCATGCTCAGGCGCAGGTTGGTCAGTCGGGGATCCGGGCCGAACTTCGTCGGGCCGTCGGTCTGCTCGAACCGCTGCCCGTCCCATCGGTACGTCCGTACCTGTTCCCGCCGGAGATAATTGGGGACCTCGCAACACGGCACGATGTCGGCCACCGTCACCCGCACCGAACCGGTCGGGGTGATCTCCGCGGCGAGGACGTCGGTGAAGTCGTCGTCGGTCCGGACCACCCTGCCCACCGTGACGATCCGGTCGTCGGAGTTCCGCTCGAAGGCCACCACCTGCTTCGCCGACGCTTCCCCGTACCGGCAGGCGACGACGGCGATGGTCTCGTCGGCGCCGTCGCCGTCGACGTCGCCGTACTCGAACTCGTCGTCGGCCAGCTCCGACACGTAGGTCTGCTTGGTGTTGGTCTTCAGCCGGACGTTCGAGGTGGTGCAGCCGCCCTCTGCCATGCCCGCCGGCCAACTCGGCAGGTCGACAGGTGTGGCGAGCAGTTGCGCCCGACTGATTCGCCCGTCCGGGCCGGTCGGGGCGGTGGCGCTGGGCGTCGGCGACTGCGACGGAGACCCGGGCGGCGTGGGCGTCGGCGGTGCCGGCGTGGACGGGGCCGTCGGTGGGATGGACTCCACCGGCACCGGCGGGGTCCGGTCGGGGTGCAGCGCGGCGTTGATGACGACGGGGGTCACCGCCAGGACGACAGCCGCCGCGACGGCCGCCGCCGTCATCCGTCGGCGTCGGCGCAGGAGCTGCCGGGCCTTGTCGGGACCGGGACCGGCGACCTGGCTGATCACGTCATTGCGGTACGCGCCGAGCCGCTCGCGCAGCAGCGGATCGAGGTCAGACATCGCGTACCCCCTCGGTGTTCTCGTCGAGCAGCGCGGCCAGGGCGGTCCGGCCGCGGTGCAACCACGACTTGACGGTGCCCTCGGCCACCCCCTCCTGCACGGCGATCTGGCTGACCGACAGGTCGGCCAGGTAGTGCAGGATGACCGCGCGGCGATGGTTGGGCGGCAGTTGCGCCAGCGCCGCGTCGATGGCGACCCGGTCGGGTGTCGGCCCGGCCACCTCGGCCTCGGTGCGCCGTTGTCGCAGCAGGTGGTTCCGGGCGGTACGCAGGCGTCGCCAGCGGCTGTTCGCCAGGTTCCAGGCGACCTTGCGGACCCAGGCCACCGGGTCGTCGTAGCGGACCAGGCGGTCCCAGCGGGCCAGCGCTCGGTAGAACGCCTCCTGGGCCAGGTCCTGGGCGTGGCCCAGATCTCCCGTGTACGCCGACAGTTGGGCGGTCACGCTGCCGAAGTGCGCGTGGTAGAAGTCGTCGAAAGTGATCGTCTTCTCGACCGCCGAACCGGCCGTCCGTACCGCCGGTGGCTCATTGGCGCGGGCTCCCATCGTTGACGTCACTGCCCCTCCCCCGTCACCGCCAGGCTGGTCTGCCCTCGGCGCTGGTAACACTCCGAGACTGCGGAGGTGGTTGCGGGCCCCGCTGCCGGCAACCTGACTGTTGGGATGTCCGCGACGGGTCGGCAGGTTGATCACCGCAGGAGGGGATGTGACCGACACCGCAACGTGAGTAATATTCGGCCCCATGAAAACGCCGCCGGGCGCCGGCTCGCTGCCTCGACGGGTGCACGCCGGCTATGCGCTCGGCTCCCTGGCCACCGGCGCGTTCGGCACCGTGCCCGGTCTGCTGCTGCTGCCCTACCTGACCGACACGCTCGGTGTGGCAGCCGGGCTGGCCGCCCTGCTGGTGCTGCTCCCCAAGGCGTGGGACGTGCTGGTCAACCCGGTCGCCGGGCGGATCTCCGACCGCACCCGCTCGCCCTGGGGTGCCCGTCGGCCGTACCTGCTCGTCGGCGGCCTCGCGCTCGCCGTCCTGTTCGCGTCGATCTTCGCGGCGCCGTTCGGCAACGGGCCGGCCGCCGCCGCGTACGTGGCGTTCGCCTTCCTGCTCACCGCCACCGCGTTCGCCTTCTTCCAGGTGCCGTACGTGGCGATGCCGGCCGAGCTGACCGACGACTACGCCGAGCGCACCCGGTTGATGACCTGGCGGATCGCGGTGCTGGCGCTGGCCATCCTGGTCTCCGGCGCGATCGCTCCGCTGGTGGTGACCGCCGGTGGCGACGGCGTGGCCGGGCACCGGTGGATGGGGCTGTTCGTGGCGGTGCTGATCGCCCTCGGTGCCCTCGGCGCGTTCCTCGGCACCCGGGCCGCGCCCACCGGCACGGCGGGCGACAGCGAGCCGACCCTGCGCGCCCAACTCGCCGTGGCCGGCGCCAACCGCCCGTTCCGGGCGCTGCTGATCTGCTTCGTGGTGCAGTCCGCCGGGGTGGCGACGATCCTGGCCGGGGTCAACTACTTCGCGGCGCAGATCCTGCGCGACGAGCAGAGCGGGCCGACCCTGCTCTTCGTCTGCTTCGTCGGGCCGGCACTGCTGGTGATGCCGCTCTGGACGCGGGTCGGTGCCCGGCTGGGCAAGCGCGCCGCGCTGGTGATCGGCTCGCTGCTCCTCGCCGCCGGGGCGCTGGCCCTGGTCGCCGCGCCGGTGCTGCCCCCGGTCGCGGTCTACCTGGTGGTGGCGGTGATCGGCGTCGGGTACGCCGGACAGCAGGTCTTCGCGCTGGCGATGCTGCCGGACTGCATCGCGTACGACACGGCGCGCACCGGTCGACGGCAGGCGGGTGTCTTCACCGGCCTGTGGACCGCCGGGGAGACCCTCGGCCTGGCGCTCGGGCCGGGCATCTACGGGCTGGTGCTGCAGCTCGGCGGCTACGTCTCCTCCGACACCGGCTCGGCAGCCGCCCAGTCCGACACGGCGAGACTTGGTGTCCTCCTCGGCTTCACGCTGATCCCAGCCCTGCTGGTGGCCCCACCCGTCCTCCTCCTGCGCCACTACACCCTGACCCCCGCCGTCCTGGCCGCCACCCCCCGCCACAGTGGGGTCGATCATGGAGTTGTGGTGGGGGACGAAAGCCGTTGACAGTCACGAGAAGGGCACCATAACTCCATGATCGACGAGAGCAGGGTCTTGCCTCCCGGGATTGCCGCTGACGTCGCGCTCTCCGAGATTCGGCAGTTGCGCGCCGGGGACCGGCCGACCCACGGGGGGCAACTGTTCGCGTACGTCTACGACTCGGCGGTGTCGGGGCTGGACGAGCTGACTGCCGCCGCCCACCGGGAGAGCGCGCACGTCAACGGGCTGGACCCGACCGCCTTCCCCTCACTGCTGGCCATGGAGAACGCGCTCGTCGCCGCCGCCGGCCGCGTGCTCGGCGCCGGCCCGGGCACCACCGCCCCGGACGTCGTCGGCAGCGTCACCAGCGGCGGCACCGAGTCGCTGATCCTCGCCGTCAAGACGGCCCGGGACGCGCACCCGGAGATCACCGCACCCCGGATAGTGGTGCCGTCGACCGCCCACGCCGCGTTCGCCAAGGCGGCGCACTACCTGCGGGTGGCGCTGGACGTCGTGCCGGTGTCCCCGGACACGCTGCGCCCCGACCCGGCCGCGATGGCCGCCGCGATCCGCCCGGAGACGGTGCTTGTCGCGTGCTCCGCGCCGTCGTACGCGCACGGGGTGGTGGACCCGGTCGCCGAGATCGCCGCCGCGGCGGCCGACGCCGGGGTGCGCTGCCACGTGGACGCCTGCTTCGGCGGCTGGACCCTGCCCTACCTGCGCCGCCTCGGCGAGCCGGTGCCGGCGTTCGACTTCGCCGTCGGTGGGGTCACGTCCATCTCGGTGGACCTGCACAAGTACGCGTACGCGCCGAAGGGGGTGTCGGTGCTGCTGCACCGCGACGCCCGACTGCGCGCCCCGCAGTACTTCGCGTTCGCGGACTGGCCCGGCTACACGATGATCAACCCGGTGATCGCGTCCACCCGGTCGGGCGGGCCGATCGCCGCCGCGTACGCGACAGTGCGACACCTCGGCGACGACGGCTACCTGCGGCTGGCCGCCCGTACCCGGGACGCGGTCGCCGGCCTGGCCGACGCGGTCCGGGCGGTCGACGGGCTGCGGCTGATGGCCGAGCCCGAGTCCACGGTGGTCTGCTTCACCGCCACCGAGGGCGGCCCCGACCTGTTCGTGCTCGTCGACGAGCTGACCGCGCGTGGCTGGCACACCCAACCCCAACTGTCGTACGCCGGGCTGCCGGCCAGCGTGCACCTCACGGTGACCGCCTCGGTCGCGCCCCGGGTGGCCGAGTTCGGGCCGGACCTGGCCGCCGCGGTGACTGCCGCGCGCGCGGCCGGTCCGGTGGCCCTCCCGCCCGAGCTGGTGGCGTTGGCGACGTCGCTGACGCCGGACGCGCTCACGCCGGACCTGGTCGCCGGGCTCGCCGGCGGGCTCGGACTCGGTGGTGGGGACGCGCCGACGCCGGACCGGATGGCGCTGGTGAACACGCTGCTGGACGCCGCTGCGCCGGCGCTGCGGGAACGGCTGCTGGTCGAGTTCGTCGGGCTGCTGCAACGTCCCGCCTGGTGACCCGGAGCCCGGCCGCGTCGTACGCCCCGTGGCGTACGACGCGGCCGGCGACCGTCAGCCGTAGACGATCTTCATCTGCACCAGGTTGTCGGCTCTGCTGACGTCCGGCAGAACGTCACGTTCGCCGTCCATCGGCTGGACCTCCACGTCCGCCTTGTCCGTGCTCACCGTGTCCCCCTTGAACACATGGAAGTCCAGGTCCAGCCGTATCTCCGCCCCGGCGGCGAGCTGACCCAGACCGCAGACGATCGGGTCGATGGTCTCGGGGACACCCGAGCACCTTTCCCACCCGTCGACGTCCGCGCGCACCACCGCGGGCACGCCCAACCGCAGCGCCAGGTTGGCGACCGGGCCCGTGCCCCGGTTGCGGATCCGCACCGTGGCCGTACCCGTCCGGGAACCGTCGTCCGCAACTCTCAGCACGAGGTCGCCGGTGGTGACCGAGACATCCGCCAGATTCGGGTTCGGACCGAAGCTCGTCGGCCCGGAGACCTGGGTGAAGGCACCATCCTTCCAGCGGTAGCCGCGCCACTGCCGTTGTGACCACTTGGCGTTCCAGCCACCCCCGGGGGCGATGTCGCCGACCTGCACCCGGACCGTGCCGTCGTCCACGACGTCGAGTGCGAACAGCCACTGCGGCTTGTCGATGGTGGTCGCGACCACGCGGCCGAGCGTCACGACCTTTCCCGCTTCGTCCCGGTCGAAGGCGACCACCTGCATCGGGCCACCGGTGCCGAGCGCGCACTGCACGAGCGCCACCGTCTCCACCGCCCCGTCCCCGTCGACGTCGCCGTGGTCGAGTGCCACGAGCCAGTTGACGCCCTCGCGGTTCTCGCCGGAGATCCGTACCCCCGACGTCGGGCAGCCGCGCCCGGCCCGCCACGCGGGCAGCGTCACCGACGCGCCGAGCAACTGTGACCTGCTGAATCGCCCATCGGGCACCCCGGGGGTGGGGCTGCCGCTTGGCGCGGAAGGGCTAAGGGTCGGGCTCTGCGGGCCACTCGGTGTGGGTGCCGGCGAGTTGGTCGGCGTCGGCTCGACCGGACCCGGCCGGTGGTCGGGCCCGTTCATCGCCGCGTACCCGAGGGCCGACCCGCCGAACAGCGCGAGCGCCGTCCCGGTGGTGGCCACCCACCGGCGACGGCCGCGGCCGCGCACCGTCCGCCGGACGGCGGCGGGCCCGGGCACCTCGACCTCCTCCAGCACGGTACGGCGGTAGCGGGCGAACTCTTCGGCCAGGCCAAGGGCCTCCTGCTCAGACATCCCGCACCTCCTCGTTGGTGTCGCGTAGCTGGCTGGCGAGTGCGGCCCGGCCCCGATGTAGCCAGGACTTGACCGTTCCCTCGGCGACCTGTTCCTGGGCGGCGATCTCCGCGACCGTCAGATCGGCGAGGTAGTGCAGAACGACTGCTCGCCGCTGCTTCGGTGGCAACGTCGCCAACGCGGATTCGAGAGCCACCCGGTCCGGGCTGGGCTCCGCGACATGGGTCTCCCGCTGTCGCAGCAGCCACGTCTGGGCGGTGCGCAGTCGCCGCCAGCGGTTGTGCCCGAGATTCCAGGCGACCTTGCGTACCCAGGCCAGGGGGTCCTCGTATCCGACGATCCGGTCCCAGCGAGCGTACGCCCGGCAGAACGCCTCCTGAACCAGGTCCTGCGCCTGCCCACGGTCACCCGTGTACGCGGTCAGCTGCACCACGAGTCCCCGGAAGTGGGCGTGGTAGAAGTCGTCGAAGACCAGCTCTGCCGACGTGGAGGTGGTGCTTTCCGCTGGGTCCGGTGGGCGTCCACCCACCCGCACGTCTCTCGTCACAAGCACTCGTCCTCCCCGTGGTGGCCACCAGCGGTGCGTTCGCCGGCACCAGTCACACCTGTGGGTGTGACGGCGGGTTGCACGTCGGTTGGCGTCGATTCGTTGTCTGGTCCGGGACACTGGGTCGCGCGCTCGGGCTGGTCACCGCCGGACCGCGAGGACGTCGCCTGTGATTCACTGTCGATGAGGAGAGGGGGCGCTCGTGCAGCTACCGGGAGTGCTCGGTGAGCCGATCCGGTTCGTGCTGAACTGGGGCCGCCGCTACTCGCTCTGGGTGTTCAACTTCGGTCTGGCCTGCTGCGCGATCGAGTTCATCGCCACCAGCATGGGCCGGCACGACTTCATCCGGCTCGGCGTGATCCCGTTCGCCCACGGCCCCCGCCAGGCCGACCTGATGGTGGTGTCCGGCACGGTGACCGACAAGATGGCTCCGGCGATCAAGCGGCTCTACGACCAGATGCCCGAGCCGAAGTACGTCATCTCGTTCGGCGCCTGCTCCAACTGCGGCGGCCCCTACTGGGACTCGTACTCGGTGACCAAGGGCGTCGACCAGCTCATCCCGGTCGACGTCTACGTGCCCGGCTGCCCACCCCGGCCGGAGGCCCTGCTGCACGGCATCCTGCGTCTGCAGGAGAAGATCGCCGCCGAGCAGTCCGGCCTTGGCGGTGTGCCGCAACGGGATCTGCTGGCCGCCCCGCTGGACGCCCCACCTCGCGAGGCCGCCGCCCCGCGCTCCGTCGACTCCCTCACCGCCGCACCGGTACGCCCACCCACCGCGACCTGACGGCGACCCACCGCCACCCGGGAGAATCCGGGCGGAGGTCGGCCGTGCGCTCGCTACCTGTTGGTCGCGCGACAAGTGTGATCTGTCCGAACCCAAGTCTTGTCCTCCCGTGACGGCAGTCGGTGCGGAACGCGCCGGCTACCAGATAGACGTGAGCGAACCCACGGTTTGGTTGCCCTTGCGTGACAGTCAATTCGCCTTGATCCAAAACCCGCGATGCGATACCCCGTCGCCGCTCGGGTCAACCCGTCGGCCGCGGAGGCAAAGCGGTCGTCCGACGTACGGGGTGGCCGGGCAGGGCTAGCCTGCGCATCATGAGCAGCTCAGTGGATCAGCGGTCCGCCCACATCGTCGACGTGCTCACCGAGGAGTTCGGTGCGTCCATGGCGATCGACCCGGCCGCCTTCCGCCGGAAGTTCCGCAAGATGGCGGCCTCGCCGTTCGCCTTCTACCGGGGCAGCGCCGCCCTGTTCTACGCCGACCAACTCGGCGACTTCGCCGACGACCGGTTCCTCGACGAGCGGACCAGCCGGGTGTGGATCCACGGTGACCTGCACGCGGAGAACTTCGGCACCTACATGAACGCGTCCGGGCAACTCGTGTTCAACGTCAACGACTTCGACGAGGCGTACGTCGGGCCGTTCACCTGGGACCTGCGCCGGCTCGCGGCCAGCGTGGCGTTGCTCGGCTACGGCAAGGCCCTCTCCGACACGGCGATCGGGGACCTGGTCGCCGGCTTCGCCCGGTCGTACCTGACCGAGCTGCGGGCCATCGCCGCCGGCGGCGACGACGCGATCGGCTCGATCACCCTGGAGAACGCCGACGGCGTCCTGCGCCGGGTGCTCCAGCAGGCCCGGCTCAACACCCGCGTCGACCTGCTGGCCGCGCAGACCACCATCGACAACTACGAGCGGCGGTTCTCCGTCGGTGACGGGGTCTTCGAGATCGACGACGCCACCCGGGACCGGGTACGCGCCGCCTTCCAGGACTACCTGGGCACCCTGCCGGCCGCCTCGACGCAGCTCCGGCCGGTGGCGGCGCGGATCAAGGACGTCGTGTTGCGCAAGGGCGTGGGCATCGGCTCGGCCGGGCTGCCGTCGTACAACCTGTTGCTGGAGGGGCACACCCAGGCCCTGGAGAACGACGTCGTCATCTACATGAAGCAGGCGCAGGTGCCGGCCGTGGCGCGGTACGTCACCGACGAGTCGGTCCGCGGTTACTTCCAGCACCAGGGGCACCGGACCGCCGAGTCGCAGCGGGCGTTGCAGGCGCACGCCGACCCGTGGCTGGGTTTCACCGAGCTGGACGGGGCAGGGCAGCTCGTCGCCGAGGTGTCCCCGTACGCGGCGGACCTGGACTGGTCGGACGTGAACGAGCCGGACGAGTTGTCCGGAGTGCTCGTCGACCTGGGCCGGGCGGTGGCCCGGATGCACTCGGTCGCCGACGACGAGTCCAGTCACGACCTGGTGGACTACTCCACCGAGGAGGCGATCGTGGCCGCGGTGGACAACGACGAGCCCGGCTTCGTCGCCCACCTGGTGGACTTCGCCCATGCGTACGGGGTGCGCGCCCGGCAGGACCACCAGCTCTTCGTCGACCTGTTCCGCAACGGCCGGCTGCCCGGCATCTGAGCGGGCGGGGCGCCACTCAGGACGCGAACTCCAGCACCACCTTGATGTCGTCCGGCCCGGGGGTGTACGCGTCGGCGTACCGGTTCACCGGCACCCGCCGGGTGATCAGCGACTCGAGCCAGACCTGGTCCGCGCGGGCGAGCGCCTGCGCGGCCATGTTCCAGTGCCGCCGGTTGGCGTTCACCGAGCCGAACACCACGTTGTTCTCCAACACCAGCGCCCGGTTGAGCGCACCGGCGTCGAAGTCGATGCTCCGGCCCCCGCTGGACACCCCGGCCAGGCACACGATCCCGGTCGGGGCCGCCTTGCACATGACGTCGAGGACCACCGTGGGCGCACCCGTGCACTCGATCACCACGTCCGGCTCGAAGGGCAGGTCGTTGACCGGCACCGCGTGGTAGGTGGCACCGAGCCCGGCGACCAGCTCCGGCTTCGGCCCGTCGGTGGCCCGGTCCAGCACGTGCACGGTGAGCCCGCGCTGGGTGCCGAGCAACGCGGCCAGCAGCCCGATCGGCCCGGCCCCGGTCACCAGGACGGTCCGCGGCTGCCACTCGGCCCGGTGCCCGATCCGCTCGATGTGGTCCCAGGCCTTCGCCACCACGCTCGTCGGCTCCAACAGCACGCCGACCTGGGCCAGCGCCGGGTCGAGTTTGACCGCGAACTGGGGCTCGATCCGCCAGCGGTCCCGGGCGAACCCGGGTAGCGCCTTGATGCCGTGCTCGGTGTACCGACCGTTGCGACACATGTCCCACTCGCCGACCGCACAGTTGGGGCAGGGGACCGGGTCGGGATGCCGGACGATCCCGGCCACCAGGTCACCGGGTTGCAGGGTGCCGCTGGCATCCTCGATCACCCGGCCCAGCGACTCGTGCCCGATGACCAGGCGGTCCGCACCCGGCGGCGCCTCGCCGTACGCCCCGGCGATGATCTCGTGATCCGTGCCGCAGATGCCGACGGCCAACGCCTCGACCAGGACTGAGCCCTCCTCGGCAGGTGGCTCCGGCCGATCCTCGACGAGGCTCAGCGAGTTGGCGACCCCGGGTTTCACAGTCACAGCGCGCACGCCCTCATCTTTCCCCTCCAGGGGCTGCGCCGCGCCCAAAGCCGGCAGATCATCTGGCGTCTGCCTCGGTGTCGGCGGCACCGCCGGTCGTCGCCCGGGCCCACCGCAGGCCGGCCAGTTCTTGTGAAACAGGCCCTAAGATCAGCGGCATGACTCCCGAAGAGGTCGGCGCTCGGCTGGTCGCGCTGCTCGCGCCGGTCGCGGTGACCCCGTCGGTCTCCGGCGGGCAACGGTTCGCCCGCGCCACCGTCGACGTGCCGCCGGAGAGCTGGCTGACCGCCGTCCGCGCCGCCCGCGACGACACCGAGCTGGCCTGCGACTTCTTCGACTGGCTCTCCGCTGTCGACGAGTTGACCGACGGCTTCGACGTGGTGGCGCACCTCTGGTCGACGCGACTGCGGCACGGTGTACTGCTGCGCACCAGGCTGCCGCGCGGCGCGCCCACCGTCGCCTCGGTGATCGACATCTATCCGGGTGCCGCCTGGCACGAGCGGGAGACACACGAGATGTTCGGCATCGACTTCGCCGGCCACGGGGAGTTGCTGCCGCTGTTGCTGCCACCGGAGTTCGAGGGCCATCCGCTGCGCAAGGAGTTCGTGCTCGCCTCCCGGGTGGCGAAGCCCTGGCCGGGCGCGAAGGAGCCGGGCGAGTCCGAGGCCGGTGGCGGACGCCGACCGATCCGCCCGCCGGGCGTTCCCGCTCCGGGCGAGTGGGGGACCACACCCACCCCGGCCGGCGCCGGCGGCGTGGGGGAGGGCCCGCGCGGCGGCACCCCGGCCCGACCGGCCGGTGACCGTCCGGCGCGGCCCGCCCCGGGGACCCGTCCGGCGCGTACTCCCCGGTCTGCCGCGGGTGACAACGGTCCGGCCGCACCGGCGCGGCCCGCGCCCGCTGACGGTCCGGCTGCGCCTGCTGACGGCCCGGCCGCACCGGCGCGGCCCGCGCCCGCTGACGGTCCGGCTGCGCCCGTCGACGGTCCGGCTGCGCCCGTCGACGGCCCGGCCGTGCCTGCTGACGGGGGCGGCTCGGCGGACCGGGCGGGGTCGGGTCCGGTCGCGGACCCGTCGGCCCGGGACGGCCGCACCGACGACGACGGGGGTACGGCCTGATGCCGCTCTGGGTGGAGCTGGTGCTGCGGGTGGGTGGCGTGCTTGTCGCGTTCCTCACCCTGCCGTTGCTTGTCGGCCAGGCCGAGCACAAGGTGATGGCGCACATGCAGGGCCGGCTCGGCCCGATGTACGCGGGCGGATTCCACGGCTGGGCCCAGTTGGTCGCGGACGGGGTCAAGTTCGTGCAGAAGGAGGACGTGACCCCGCGCGAGGCCGACCGTGCGGTGTTCCGGCTGGCCCCGGTGGTGGCCCTGGTGCCCTACCTGCTGGTGCTGCTGGTCATCCCGCTCGGCCCGAACGACCTGGTCGGGCAACCGTTGGACATCGGCCTGTTCTTCGTGCTGGCCGTGGTCGGTGTCGGTGTGGTGGCGGTGCTGATGTCGGCGTGGGCGTCGGCCAACAAGTACAGCCTGCTCGGTGGGCTGCGGGGTGCCGCCCAGTTGCTCGGTTACGAGCTGCCGCTGGTGCTGGCCGCCGCGTCGGTGGCGATGGCGGCGGGCACGCTCAGCCTCTCCGGGATCGTCGAGGCGTGGCAGCCGTGGTGGCTGCTCTGGCAGGCACCCGCGATGATCGTCTTCTTCGTCGCCGGGCTGGCTGAGATCCGGCGGCCGCCGTTCGACATGCCGGTGGCCGACTCGGAGCTGGTCTTCGGCTACATGACCGAATACACGGGTCTGCGCTTCGCGTTCTTCCTGTTGGCCGAGTACGTCGGCATCGTGGTGATCGCCGCGCTGACCACCGTGCTGTTCCTCGGTGGGTGGCAGGGCCCGTTCGCCGACGATCAGTTGGGCTGGCTCTGGACGCTGCTCAAGATCTTCGCGGTGTCCTTCGTGATCATCTGGCTGCGGGTGTCCTATCCCCGACTCCGCGAGGACCAGCTCCAGCGCCTCTGCTGGCTGGTGCTGGTGCCGGCCTCCCTGGCACAGCTGGTCCTCACCGCAGCAGTCCGCATCGCCCTGTAACAGCCCCGCCCCGCCCGCCCCGCCCGCCCCGCCCGCCCCGCCCGCCCCGCCCGCCTTCGCCCCGCCTGCTTCGCGTCGATCATGGAGTTGTGGTGCCCGGAATGTAGCAGAAAACACCGACTTGTCACCCACCACAACTCCATGATCGACGGGCTGGGCGAGGGCGGCCCGGTCAGCGCAGCGGGGTGTGGGCCGGGTTTACCGGCTCGGGTGGGGGTGGGGGTGGGGTGCCTTCGCCGAAGGGGCGGCCACCCAGCGCTTCCCTGCCGTGTGGGGTGACCCAGTTGGACAGGTCGGGGCCGAGCGGCACGATCCCGGTCGGGTTGATGTCGCGGTGCACCTCGTAGTAGTGCCGCTTGATGTGATCGAAGTCGATGGTGTCGCCGAAGCCGGGAGTCTGGAACAGGTCCCGGGCGTACGCCCACAGCACCGGCATCTCACTGAGCTTCTGCCGGTTGCACTTGAAGTGGCCGTGGTAGACCGGGTCGAAGCGGACCAGCGTGGTGAACAGCCGCACGTCGGCCTCGGTGATGGTGTCGCCGACCAGGTAACGCTGGTCGGTCAGCCGCTCGGTCAACCAGTCCAGCCGGTCGAAGAGCCGGTGGTACGCCTTGTCGTACGCCTCCTGGTTGCCGGCGAACCCGCACCGGTAGACGCCGTTGTTGACGTCCCGGAAGACCACGTCGTTGACCTCGTCGATCTGCTCCCGCAGGTGCTCGGGGTAGAGCTGCGGGGCGCCCTCGCGGTGGTATGCCCGCCACTGCGTGGACAGGTCCAGACTCATCTGCGCGTAGTCGTTGGTCACCACCTGCCCGGTCGGCACGTCGACGATCGCCGGGACGGTGATGCCGCGCTCGTAGCCGGGGAAGCGCTTGAAGTACGCCTCCTGGATGCGCTCGATGCCGAGCACCGGGTCCCGGCCGTCCGGGTCGAGGTCGAAGGTCCAGCTCCGGGCGTCGTGGGTCGGCCCGGCGATCGCCATCGAGATGGCGTCCTCCAGGCCGAGCAGTCGGCGCACGATGATCAGGCGGTTGGCCCACGGGCAGGCGCGGCTGACCGCCAGCCGGTACCGGCCCGGCTCCACCGGGTAGCCGTCGCGCCCGTCCTCGGTGATCCGGGTGGCGATGTACCGCTGGTCGCGGGTGAACTCGCCGCCCGGCTCGACGTACTTACCGCCTGGTTCCTCGCCCACGTCACCCTCCCGGTCCGGTCAGTGTCTCTACCCCATCCTTACGGATCTACTGCTCAGCGACGCCGGATACCCTGCCGGCATGACGGATGTGGAGGCGGCGGCGCGGCGGTTCGTCACCGACGTGTGGAACGCCCGCCGGGAGGAGTCCGCGTACGAGTTGATCGCCGCGGAGTGCCCGGGGCTGGGCGGCACCGGCCCGGAGGCGACGCTGGCCTGGCACCGGGAGCGACGGGCGGCCTTCCCGGACCTGCGCTACAAGATCGTGGACGTGGTGGCGGCCGGGGAGCGGGTGGCCGTGCACTGGCGGGCCGCCGGCACGCACGCCGGGCAGTTCGGGCCGGTACCGCCGACCGGGCAGGTGGTCAGCTACTCCGGTGCGTCGTTCCTGCGCTTCGACCCGACGGGTCGGATCGTCGAGGTGTGGAGCTGCACCGAGCTGTTCCAGTTGCTGCAACAGCTCGGCGTCGAGATGCTCCCACCGGCCGTCAGCGGACGCGGGGCGTGATCCGGCTGATCGGCAGGTTGATCGGAAAGGGCTCGCCGGTGTCGACGAACTTCGTCCACCGCCCGGTCTCGGCGTAGACCTCGTTCACCGCGTCGATCCGGTAGGTCACGACCTCCAACGCGCCACCCTCGGTCTCGATCCGCCAGTAGAAGGGGATGCCGGCCTGGGCGTACAGCGCCGGCTTCAACACCCGGTCGATGGAGCGGGTGTTGGGTGAGACGATCTCGATGGCAAGGACCACCTCGTGCGGCTCGTACTTCGACGGCTCGCGAGCCGCTGCGGTGGCCGTGGTGATCAGCACGTCGGGGATGAAGGACCGGGTGCGGTTGATCCGCACCTCGACGCCCTGGGTCACGTCGTAGCCGTCGGGGCAGTCCTCGTCGAGCGCGGCCATCAGGTGGCCAGCGATGGTCTGGTGGGTACGGGTGGAGGAGGGGGACATCAGCAGCACTCCATCGAGCAGTTCCCGGCGGCGACCATCCTCGGGCAGCGCATCCAGGTCGTCAGTCGTCCACTCGCTCTCGGGCGGGTAGTCGCTCTGCAGCGCGGCGGTCATGGCAGGTCCTTCCAGGTGCTTTCGTTCTCCCCACGACCACGGTACCGCCCTGGACCTGTGGGTGGTGGTCGCGCGCGCCGGGGCCACAGGGCAGGATGGTCGACATGACCGACCCCAGCGAGCACGGCGACCCGCCCGGCGCCACCAGCGCGCGCGGCCTGCCCGGTGCGGGCCTGGTAAAGGGGCTGGCGGTCACCCTCAAGACGATGACCAGCCGCTCCACCACCCAGCAGTACCCGGACGTGGCCCCCGACCTGCCGCCCCGCTCGCGTGGCGTGATCGCGCTGTCGGAGGAGAACTGCACGGTCTGCATGCTCTGTGCCCGGGAGTGTCCGGACTGGTGCATCTACATCGACTCGCACAAGGAGGAGGTGGTGGTGCCCGGCGCCGCCCGTCCCCGGCAGCGCAACGTGCTCGACAAGTTCGACATCGACTTCTCGCTCTGCATGTACTGCGGCATCTGCATCGAGGTCTGCCCGTTCGACGCGCTCTACTGGTCTCCCGAGTTCGAGTACGCCGAGTACGACATCAAGGACCTGCTGCACGACAAGGAGCACCTCGGCCAGTGGATGGCCACCGTCCCGGCGCCACCGGCGCACGACCCGAACGGGGAGCCGGCCAAGGAGGAGACCGCCGCCGCCCGCAAGGCCGCCGCCGCGCGTCCGGCTCCTCCATCGGTACGCCCCGACGCCGACCAGGACCCCGCGTCGTGACCGCCCGAGCCGGAGAAGCGACCCGAGCCGGAGAAGCGACCCGGGTCGGAGAGGCCGCCCGGTGACCGGCGCGGACGTGTTGCTGCTCGCCCTCGGCGCGGTGGCGGTCGGTGCTGGCGTGCTGGTGGTGACCACGAAGCACCTGGTCCGGGCGGGTCTATACCTGGTGGTGTGCCTGGGCGCGCTGGCCGGTGACTTCCTGGTGCTCAGTGCCGAGTTGGTGGCCTGGGTGCAGGTGCTGATCTACGTGGGCGCGGTGGTGGTCCTGCTGCTGTTCGCGGTGATGCTGACCCGGGCCCCGATCGGTGCCTCCGACGACCTGGACCGGCCGGGCTGGCCGGCCGCCCTGATCGGTGGCGGTGCCGGGCTGGGGCTGACCGTTCTGCTCGTCGACGCGTACCGCTGGAGCACCGTCGCGCTGCCGGACGCGGGCACCGCCGAGCGGCTGGGTGAGCAGATCTTCCAGTCCTGGGTGCTGCCGTTCGAGGTGCTCTCGGTGCTGCTGCTGTCCGCCCTGGTGGGCGCGATCGTGCTGTCCCGGCCGGACATCGGCCGTGCTGGCCCCGGCGCGGCTCCCACCGCCGATCGGCCCGGGGTCGACGTCAGCACCGGGGGCCGCCGGTGAGGCCGGTCATCCCGTACGTCACCGCCGCGCTGCTGTTCGGCCTCGGCGTGTATGGCGTGCTGCGCCGGCGCAACGCCGTGCTGGTGCTGATGTCCGTCGAGCTGATGCTCAACGCGGTCAACCTGATCCTGGTCACCGCGGACACCACCGCCCGCGCCGTGCTGCCGCACTCGGGGCAGGTCTTCGCGCTGTTCGTGATCGTCCTCGCCGCCGCCGAGATCGGGGTGGGGCTGGCGATCGTCCTGCAGCTCTACCGGCTGCGGGCCACCGTCGCGGTGGACGACGTGCCGCTGACCGAGCCGGCGCACCCCGTCGGCGGGCGCGAGCCGACCGTCCAGAACACGGAGGCTGGCCGGTGACCGGGCTGCTCGGGGCGCTACTGCCCGCCGTACCGTTGGTCGCCGGCCTGGCCGGCCTGCTGCTGCCGCCGGCGCCTCGGCGCACCGGCGCGACCGGCGGCGACCGGGCCCGGACGATCGCCACGACGCTCGGTGTCACCGGTGCGGCCGGCGCGCTGGCGTTGGCCGTCGCGCTGCTGCTCACCGTCGACGGGTCCACCGAGACGTCGAGCACCTGGGTCGACGTCGGCGGGTTGGCGGTGACGCTCGGCGTCCGGCTGGACGGTGCCGCCGCGCTTGTCGCGGTGGCGGTCACGGCTGTCGCCCTGGCCGTGCAGGTCTACTCGATCGGCTACCTGCGGCGCGGTCCGCACGACGAGGTCGACGTCGACCACCGCTATCCGCCGTACGCCGCGCAGATCAGCCTCTTCACCGGTGCCATGCTGCTGGTGGTGGTCGCCGGTGACCTGCTCATGCTGTTGGTCGGCTGGGAGGTGATGGGCCTCTGCTCGTACCTGCTCATCGCCCACGACCGCCGACTGCCCGGCGCGCCGGCCGCCGCGATGAAGGCGTTCCTGGTGACCCGGGTCGGTGACGTCGGGTTCCTGCTCGGCATCGCGCTGCTGGGCGTGTCGACGGGCAGTTTCCGGATCGCCGACGTGCTCGCCCACGACCACTCCACCGCGACGTTGACCGCCGCCGGCCTGCTGTTGCTCGCCGGGGTGGCCGGTAAGAGCGCGCAGTTCCCGCTGCACACCTGGCTGCCGGACGCGATGGCCGGCCCGACGCCGATCTCCGCGCTGATCCACGCGGCGACGATGGTCGCCGCCGGGGTGTACGCCGTGGCCCGCCTCTACCCGCTGTTCACGGCCGCGCCGGTGACGCTGACCGTGCTCGGGGTGCTCGGCGCGATCACGCTGCTGCTCGGCGCGCTCGCCGCCACCGCTCAGGACGACATCAAACGGGTGCTGGCCTGGTCGACGGTGTCCCAGTTGGGCTACATGACCGGCGCGCTGGCGGTCGGCTCACCGTCGGCCGCGTTGTTCCACCTGCTCACCCACGCCGCGTTCAAGGCGTTGCTGTTCCTCGCCGCCGGCGCGGTGATCCACGCCGTGGGCACCACCCTGATGTCGGAGATGGGCGGGCTGCGCCGCAGCATGCCTGTGACGTTCTGGTGCACCGTGGTGGGCCTGGGTGCGCTGGCCGGGGTGCCGCCGCTCGCCGGATTCTGGAGCAAGGACGGCGTCCTCACGGTGGCCGAGGCCGCCGCGTTGGAGGGCACCGGCCCGGCACCGTCGTGGGTGGGCTGGATCGTCTGGGTCGCCGGGTTGGTCGGCGTGGCGATCACCGCCTGGTACGCCGGCCGGCTGCTCCTGCGCGCCTTCTTCGGTGCTCCACGCCTGCCGCTGGTCCGGCCGCACGACCCGCCCGCGGTGCTGCGCTGGCCGGTGCTGCTGCTCACCGTGCCGGCCGCGTTGCTCGGTCTGGTCGGGTTCGTCGGGGCGTTCGCCGACCGGCTGCGGTTTCCGACAGTCCCGGTGGCCGGTTCCGAGGACGGCCTGGTCCACGTGGGGCCGGCCGTGCTGCTGCCGCTGGCGTTGCTGCTGGTCGGCGCGGGGCTGGTCACGCTGGGCTGGCGTCGGGACCCGACTGCCGACCCGGCGGTCGCGCTGGGTCCGTTGCGGCCGGTCTTCGCCCGCGCGTTCCGGCTCGACGACGTCCAGCACACCCTTGTGGTACGCCCCGTCCGCGCGCTGGCCCGCGTCGTGCGCGCCGGTGACGAGGTGGTGGTGGACGGTGCCGTCGAGGGCAGCGGACGGGCCGCGACCGGCCTGGGTGCCGGGCTGGCCGCGCTGCACCGGGCGGCGCTGCCCCGGGCCGCCGCCGGCGTGTTGGCCGGTGCCCTGCTGATCGGGCTGGCCGCCGCCGTGATCGGAGTGGTCCAGTGAGCGCGAGGAGTGAGCCG
>NZ_JBEZED010000038.1:35603-79482 GCF_040648675.1 Micromonospora sp. NPDC049101
CGGGTTTGCGAGCCCCGCAGTCGCGATCGAAGGTGGCTCTGTGAGCGCGAGGAGTGAGCCGGGTTTGCGAGCCCCGCAGTCGCGATCGAAGGTGGCTCTGTGAGCGCGAGGAGTGAGCCGGGTTTGCGAGCCCCGCAGTCGCGATCGAAGGTGGCCCGGTGAGCGTTGGGCAGGTGTTGCTGGTTGCCGTGCTGGCGGTGCCGGCGCTGGGTGCGGTCGCGGTGGCGGCGACACCGCGGGACCGGGCGGCCCGGCTGGTCGGCACCGTGGCGGCGGCACTGACCCTGCTGGCCGCGGTGCCGTTGGTGTTCGATCGGCGGGGCTGGTTCGCCTGGTCGGCGGACGCCCCGGCGGTGCGTCCGTGGCACCAGCTGGACCTGCCCTGGGTGCCCGGTCTGGAGTTGCGCTTCCATCTCGGCGTCGATGGCATCTCCTGGCCGCTCGTGGTGTTGACCGCGCTGCTCACGTTGCTCTGTTGCGGGTACACGATGTGGCGGGTGCCCGACGGCGGCAGCGGCCGGGCGTTGGTGGCGCTGCTGTTGGTGGTCGAGGTGGGCATCCTGGGCACCTTCCTCGCCCTGGACCTGGTGCTGTTCTTCCTCTTCTTCGAGGTCGTCCTGCTGCCGATGTACGCGATCATCGCCGGCTGGGGCGGTGCGGACCGGCGTCGGGCGGCCCGCAAGTTCGCGCTCTACACCCTGTTCGGCTCGGTGTTGCTGCTGGTCGGCGTGTATGTGGTGGTCGCGGCCACCGGCACCGCCGACGTGGTGGCGTTGACCGGCGGCGCGGGGATGTCCCGGGGCACCCAGTTGACCGCGTTCACCCTGCTCGCGTTGGCCTTCGCGGTGAAGAGCCCGCTGTGGCCGTTGCACTCCTGGCTGCCCGACGCGCACACCCAGGCCCCCACGGTGGGCAGTGTGGTGCTGGCCGGGGTGCTGCTGAAGATGGGCACGTACGGGCTGATCCGGGTGGCGGTGGGGGTGGCACCGGACGGCGCCCGGTGGGCGGCGCCGGTGCTCGGCGTGCTGGCCGTCGCCGCGATCCTGGTCGGTGCGCTCGTCTGTCTGGCGCAGGGCGACGTGAAGAGGCTGATCGCGTACTCCAGCGTGGGGCACATGGGCTTCGTGCTGCTGGGCGTCGCCACGCTGACCACCGTGGGCATCCAGGCGGCGTTGATCGGCAACATCGCGCACGGGGTGATCACCGCTCTGCTGTTCTTCCTGGCCGGTGCGGTGAAGGACCGTACCGGCACCGGCACCCTCGCCGAGTTGTCCGGCCTGCGGGAGACCGCGCCCCGGTTGGCGGGTCTGCTGGCGTTCGCGGCGGTCGCGTCGCTCGGTCTGCCCGGGCTGGCCGGCTTCTGGGGTGAGGCGTTCGCGGTGATCGCCGCCGTGCAGGTGGGCGGCCCGCTCTGGACCACCCTCGGGGTGCTGGCGGCGGTCGGCGGCGCGCTCACCGCCGCGTACTTCCTGCGCCTGCTGCGCCAGGTCACCCACCATCGGCCGAGTGCCGCCGTCAGTCGGGTCGGCCCTGGCCTGGCCGGTGCGGAGCTGACCGCGTGGGTGCCGCTGGTGCTGCTCGCGTTGGCCATCGGGCTGGCACCGGCGCTGGTCCTCGGCGTCGCCGAGGCCCCCGTCGACGCCCTGATCGGGGTGGTTTCCCGGTGAGCGCGAGGAGTGCAGCGAAGCGGAGCCCCGCAGTCGCGAACGAAGGCGGGCTCAGATGAACGTCGTGCAGAGCGTGGACAGCGTCGCGCTGCTGCCGGCCTACCTGGCCGCCGGCACCGCCGTACTCGTGCTCATCACCGATCTGCTGGTGGCCCGGCCTCGGGCCACCATCGCGGTGGCCGCGCTGGGCGCGTTCGGCACCGCCGTCGGTGCCGTCCTGGTCGGCGCGGCCGGGGAGCGGCGGACGTTCTGTGTCGGCGCCGACTGCTCCTGGATCTTCGGCGGCCGGGCCGCGCTCGTCGGCGCGGTGGTGGCGCTGCTCACCCTGGGTGTGCTCGGGCTGTCCGGGCCGGCGCTGCGGGCGGGGCGGTCGCCGGTGGGGGAGTACTGCTTCCTGTTGGCCTGCTCGATGACCGGTGGCGTGGTGCTCGGCGCGGCCGGCGACCTGATCACGCTGATCGTCGCCCTGGAGACGCTGACCCTGCCGCTGTACGTGCTCGTCGGCCTGCGTCGTGGCAGCCTCGCCAGCGCCGAGGCGGCACTCACCTTCTTCGTGGTCAGCGTGGTCGCGACCACCGTCACGCTGCTCGGCGCGGCGCTGCTGTACGCGGCGACCGGCGGGTTGCACCTGGATCGGCTCGGCGCACTGCTCGCCGAACGGTCGGAGTTGCGGGACCTGCCGCTGACCACCGCCGCGGTCGCGCTGCTGCTTGTCGGGTTGGCCTTCAAGGTGGCGGCGGTGCCGTTCCACGCCTGGGCGCCGGCCACCTACGACGGGGCGCCGCTGCCGGTGGCCGCGTACCTGTCCACGGCGTCGAAACTGGGTGGCCTGATCGCGCTGCTCGCCGTGGTGCAGCGGGCGCTGCCGGCCGAGCAGACCGGCCCGGTGCTCGCCCTGCTCGCGGTGCTCACCATGACCGTCGGCAACCTGGTCGCGCTGCGCCAGCGGCGGACCGTCCGGCTGCTGGCCTGGTCGTCCGTCGCGCAGGCCGGCTACATCCTCGCCCCGCTGGGCGCGTTGGCGCTGGCCGCCGGCCGCACCGACGAGGCACGCGCCGCCGCGTACGCCGCCGCCGTGGCGTACGCCGTCTTCTTCGTGGTGTTGGAGTTGGCCGCGTTCGCCGGGGTGACCGCGCTACGCCCGGCCGGTGCGGACGGCGGCACGCTCGACGACCTGCGCGGGGCGGCCCGCCGGCACCCGTGGCGGGCCGCCGCGCTCGGTCTCGCATTGGTGGGTCTGGCCGGTCTGCCGCCAGGGCTGGCCGGCCTGTTCGCCAAGGTGACGGTGGTGCGGGCGTTGCTGGACGGCGGGGCGGCCTGGCTGGCGCTGGTGGTGGCGCTGAACGCGGTGATCGGGCTGGCGTACTACCTGCGGGTGACCGCCGCGCTCTGGGCACCGGTGACGACGACGCCGGGCCCGGCCGCGGCGTCAGCCGGTGACGGTGCGGCTGCCGTACCCCTGGTGGGTGTGGTGGCCGTGGTGCTGGCGGTGGCGACGGTGGCCGCCGTGGTCCTGGGCCTCGCCCCGCAGTTGGTGCTCGACCTGGCCGGGCGCTGACCTGCGAATCCAGTCTCAGTGAACTCTCAGCGTTGAGACGGATGGTTGGCGGGTACCGGGTTGTTGCACCGGTCAGCGGATCCCGGCGATCCGTGCACCGAAGGAGAGATCGTGCACCACAACCGTCTGAAGACCGCCGCACTGCTCGGCCTGCTCTCCGCGCTGATTCTCGCGGTGGGCTACGGGTTCGGTGGCAGTGGCGGCCTAGTCATCGCCGTCCTCATCTCACTTGTCATGAACGGCGTCACCTACTTCTACTCCGACAAGCTCGCACTGCGCTCGATGGGTGCGCAACCGGTCACCGAGGCACAGTTCCCCGAGTTGTACCGGATGGTGCGGGAGTTGGCGACCGACGCCCGGCAGCCGATGCCGCGGCTCTACGTGAGCCCGACCGCGCAGCCCAACGCGTTCGCCACGGGCCGTAACCCGCAGCACGCGGCGGTCTGCGTCACCCAGGGCATCACCGAGATCCTCGACTACCGCGAGCTGCGCGGGGTGATCGGGCACGAGCTGTCGCACGTCTACAACCGGGACATCCTGATCTCCAGCGTGGCGGCCGGTCTGGCCAGCATCATCACCCTGCTGGCGAACCTCGCGTTCTTCATCCCGCTGGGCGGCGGGGACGACGAGGACCGACCGAACCCGGCAGTGCTGCTGCTCACCCTGATCCTGGGCCCGATCGCGGCCACGGTGATCCAGTTGGCGATCAGCCGGAGCCGCGAGTTCCAGGCGGACGCCTCGGGGGCCGAGTTGAGCCGTGACCCGCTGGCCCTGGCGAGCGCGCTCCGCAAGATCGACGCGGTGGCCAGCCGTCGGCCGTTGCCGGCTCAGGGCCAGCTCACCAGCACCGCCCACCTCATGATCGCCAACCCCTTCCGGGGCGGCGGCATGGCCGCGCTCTTCTCCACCCACCCGAAGATGGAGGACCGCGTCGCCCGGCTGGAGCAGATGGCCCGCAACTCGGGGCCGGTGCAGTTCCAACGCTGATCCACTGATCCACTGATCCACTGACCCGCTGATTCACCGCTCCGCCCGTACCCGCGCGGTACGGGCGGAGCTTTGTATACCGACTGGACGGTGGCGTTAGGGTCGTAACGGCTCACGCTCATTACACCCTCGGGAGGTTCACGGTGACCGCGCTGCGTCAGTACCTGGGTGTCTGGCGGATCCCCGGCGCGCCCATGCTGCTGATCACCGGCATCATCGGGCGGCTCGGCATCGGCATGACCCCGCTGGCGCTGCTCCTGGTGGTCGAGCAGGTGACCGGGCGCTACGCGCTGGCAGCCATCGCCGGCGGCATCTACGCCGTCGCCGGCGCCGCCCTCAGCCCGGTGGCCGGGCGGATCGCCGACCGGGTCGGCCCGAGCCCCGTCCTGCTGGTCACCGCCGTGGCTCACCCGCTGGCGCTCATCGGCCTGCTGCTGGCCAGCCGCTCGGGCGACGACGCGCTCCCCGTCATCTACCTCACCGCGGGCGTGGCCGGCGCCACGTACCCGCCGCTCACCGCCGCCATCCGTGGCGCCTGGAACGAACTGACCGACCCCGCCTCCGGCCGGTACGCACTGCGCAACACCGCGCTCGCCGCCGAGACCTCGCTGTTCGAAATCGTCTTCGTGCTCGGCCCACTGCTCGTCGCCGGGTTCGTGCTGGTCGCCGACGCGGCAGCCGCGCTGATCGGCGCGGCGGTGGTCACCCTGGTCGGCACCACCGCAGTCGCCCTCGGCCGGGTGATGCGCGGCTGGCGTCCACACCCGCGCGAACACCACGCCCGAGGTCTCGGCCCACTGCGGGTCGCCGGTTTCCCGGCCCTGCTGATCTGCGTGGCCGGCCTGGGCATCGCCTTCGGCGCCGCCGGGGTGACCGTCCCGGCGTTCGCGAGCGGCCACACCACCGACGACCCGGAAAGCCTCGCCGGCCTCCTCCTGGCAGTCTGGGGCATCGGCAGCGCCATCGGCGGGTTCTGGTTCGGCGTCCGCAAGCCGGCCACGAACATGACCCGACAGTTCGCCCTCCTGCTCGGCGCGCTCGCCGGCACCTTCGCCGTGTTCGCGGTGATGCCCACCCCGCTGGCGCTGGGCGTCGCCCTGATCTTCGGTGGAGCCACCATCGCGCCCGCGCTGACCCTGGAGAACACCCTGGTCGGCCGGATCGCCCCCACCGGCATGCTGAACGAGGCGTACACCTGGGTGGTCACCGTCGCGGTAGCGGCGAGCGCCGCCGGCGGCGCGGTGGCCGGCCTGATCGTGGACCACGCCGGCGGCGTCCGCTGGGCGTTCCTGTTCGCCGGGGCGGCGATCGCCGTAGGGGCCGGGGTCGCGGCCCTACCCGCCGGGCCCATCGCCCGCGCCGAAACCACAGCGGTACGCGCCGAAGACCTCGTCCCCGCCTGACCCGTCGGCCTGGCCTGCGGTTGGCCTGGCCTCCGGTCGGGCTTGCCAAGCGGGGTCGGGCCTGGTCCGGTTGCGCTTGATCCACTCGGGTTCCTTGAAGTCGGGCTGTCGCGGGCGCGAAGATGCCCCGATATCAAGGAACCCGAGTGGATCACACTCCGTGCGCGGCGGCCGGAGCCTCTACCGGTAGTTGTCGAACTGCAGGGCAACGCCGAAGTCCTCGCCCTTGAGCAGCGAGATGACCGCCTGAAGGTCGTCCCTCTTCTTGCCGGTGACCCGCAACTGCTCGCCCTGGATCTGCGCCTGCACGCCCTTGGGGCCCTCGTCACGGATCTTCTTGCTGATGGCCTTGGCCTTGTCGGGCTCGATGCCCTGGACAACCTTGCAGTCAATCTTGAAAATCTTGCCGGACGGGCGCGGCTCGCCAGCGTCCAGCGCCTTCAGCGAGATGTTCCGCTTGACGAGCTTCTCCTTGAACACGTCCAGTGCGGCGCGCACGCGCTCCTCGGTCTCCGCCTGAAGGCCGATCGCCTCCTCGCCGGACCAGGAGATCTCCGCTCCGGTGCCGCGGAAGTCGAACCGAGTCGCGAGCTCCTTAACCGCCTGCCGGAGGGCGTTGTCGACCTCTTGACGGTCAACCTTGCTCACGATGTCGAACGACGGGTTCGCTGCCATGTTTCTGCTCCTGCTGTCCGGCGGTCTGGGCCTGCCGTCGGCCGCCGACCAGCGGCACGACCCCCTGACCGTACCCGGTTGCGCCGGCACCGGGGGGAGCCGCTATCCTTGCTTCCGCCGCCGCGTTGCGACGCGGTGGGGTGCCCTGGCGGGTTGCCCGAGCGGCCAATGGGAGCGGACTGTAAATCCGTCGCGAAAGCTTCAGAGGTTCGAATCCTCTACCCGCCACCAGGTGCAGACACGGCCCCTGACCAGCAGAGATGCTGATCGGGGGCCGTTGTCGTTGATCTAGCCGAGTCTGGCTGAGTCCAGCCGTTGACGACTGGTTGTGGGCAGATGGTGGGCAGGTCGATCTTGCCCGCTGAGGCCTCTCCTGGGGCTGCGAACGCTCGTGCGCTGAGGCGTTGCCGGCTCGGTGCGAACCGCGCCTGGAGCGACCGGCTGAGGCTGCCATGGGGGCTTACCCGGCTTCAGAGGTAGCCCGGGGGCAAGCCAGTCCTGGGGTTGGACTGGCGCGGCAGTCGGAAGCCCTGGCCCTCGATCAGATCGACCTGTTCGCTTCCGTGCCGCCTGGCCGTGGTCGTCCTGTGTCTGGATCAGAGGAGTTCGGGGCGGCGGTCCGGCGGCAGTCGGTGGCTCTCCGCCCCGGCGCCGGAGGCGGCCGGGGCGGCTTGCCGCCGGCCCGGCTCACCGCCCGCGCCGCGCGGAGCGCGGCGCCTTGATCCAGAACAGAACAATCCAGCAACAGTCGCCGGTGGTATCAGGGTCGAGAGAAGCTTGTCCGCCTTAGCTCCGTGTATATTAACGATCCTTACTGGCACGTTCGGTTGATGTAATGGAGATTGCGAATCATGGCTTCCCCTGCGGAAGATGAGTGGGACGACCAGGTCGAAGAGAGCAAGTCGGTGACGCCTGAGGAGGTTGCACGGGCCGTTGTCACCGGCACTGATTGGACCACTGAGACGATTCTGAGTCAGTTGCGTCGAGGGAATATTCAGCTGAACCCGAGGTTTCAAAGACGCGACGCCTGGGATGCGACACGAAAAAGCAGATTTATCGAGTCCCTGCTTTTGAATCTTCCCATCCCGCAGCTTGTCCTAGCGGAGGATCGAACTCGTAGGGGCGCTTTCGTTGTCCTCGACGGAAAGCAGCGATTGCTGTCGATAAGGCAGTTCGCTGTTGGATCGTCTGTGGATAACGACGGCCAGGATTACGAACGGCTGAGACTCCGTGGGATTGAGACTCGGAGTGATCTAGCCGGGGCCAGCTTGGCTTCACTTGAACAAGACGAACAAAAGTTGGATGATCTGAATGCTTTCTTGAATCAGACTATTCGGACTGTCGTTGTAAGGAACTGGCCCAATGAAGCTTTCCTTCATGACGTGTTCTTGCGCCTCAACACAGGCAGTGTGAGCTTGTCACCGCAGGAGCTTCGCCAAGCGCTACATCCCGGGCCTTTTACGGACTTCGTGGACGATTACTCCGCCAATAGTATTCAGATCAGGAAGGCACTCAACCTCAAAAAGCCGGATTTCAGGATGAGAGATGTGGAAGTCGCCCTGCGCTTCTTCGCATTTAACCTCTTCTGGTCCGACTATAGAGGCGAACTCAAAGACTTTCTGGATGACACCACAGGCCGCTTGAACGCCGAGTGGGAGACCGGCGGCCGGGAGTCGCAAGTGACTGAATTGGCAGAGGCTTGCGATACGGCGATTGAAACGACCTTCTCTATCTTTGGCAAGAATGCCTTCCGGCGATGGACCGGGAAGTCATATATCTCAACTTTCAACCGAGCTGTGTTCGACGTCATGACATTCTACTTCAAATTGCCTAAGGTGAGAGAGCGGGTGATTGGAAGAGAAGCAGATGTTGAGGACGCCTTCAAGGCTCTATGCGGAGACCCCGCCTTCACAAATGCCATACAAACTACTACGAAGACCATTGCCGCAACTCAACTGCGCCTTCTCATGTGGGGTGAAGCTTTGAAGACGGTAGTGGGAAGTGAAGTGGTTCAGAGCGCCAAGCAGGAATAAAATGAACTCCCCTCGATATCGTGAATTGTCCCGGCGAATCACCGAATTGCGTGACCATTTTTTGCCTGCGCGCTTTGACCCTACTGGTTCCTACAGCGAAAGGGTTCATGACAGAGTGCGCGCATTCCGGTTGCTCGCGCATGCTGAGGTTGAGTCATTCTTGGAAGATAGGGCCGTGCAGGTGGCCAACTCTGCATTCACCTCCTGGAGCGGCGGCGCTGCGCCAAAGCCTTGTTTGTTAGCTCTGCTCGCCTTCGAGGAAGCTGGCAGGGAAGCTCCTACCTCGCTCATCAAGCGGCCGCAAAAAAGAGCCCCAGACTTGGCTGGACGTGTGTCTAGAGCAAAGAATCAATATGCGACATACGTGAAATCTCGAAATCATGGCGTAAAGGAAGAGAATATTCTGCGCATTCTCCTCCCGCTGGGTGTGCGAGAGTCGGATATTGACCACACCTGGCTTCTCTCCCTTGAGTCTTGGGGGTCGACGCGGGGTGAGCTCGCGCATCGGAGTAAGAAGGTGCAATCTCCGCTCGACCCTCTCACTGAGTGGAATACTGTTTGTGAGCTAGTCAGAGGAGCGAGGAATGGACGCGCGGTTAGTAGTTTCAGTCACACTGGAGTGATTAGCGCTTTTAGGGACGTTGACCTTTACCTAGGCAATCTGTAGCCCCAAACCCAGGGTGGCTATCGTTTAGCCAAGATTTCAGGGACGGGGTCGTCGTCCCACGGGATAATCCTGCTCTCGTATCCAGCAACTGGGCAGGCCGGCGCTCCTCCTGGTGAGGACGGCCTGAGCGAAATCCCTGCCCCTATGAAGGGTAGCCCCACTCCTCATACATGTATTGCTCTAGGACTCTTTGACGTTTCCGCTTGAGATCCTCGATGCTTACTTTTTTCTCGCTCAGATCCAGAGTCTGAAGGGGAAATATCCAATGATTTAAGACGGTGTTAAAGTCGTCTTTAGTGGCCGACGCCTCATCATACAGGTTTCCGTCAATCATAGACTGAAGAACCTGACTGTTCATCCGACGGATATCCCACCAGGGCGTTGAGTCGTTTATCGATACATTCTTCCAAGCTGCGGACACCATATCCAGGCCATCCCTAGAGGTTATACCCATCCGAGCTAAACTCGATACCAATTCGGGAAGCCTGCCGGATACCCAGCAAATCGGATCCTCGCTTGGGCCCCACCATAAAAGCTCGTCCTCTGTTTCCACTAGATCCACGTACAAGACACGCTCTCGTTCGGAGATCGGTTGATTGCGGAAGATCCAGTCCACATCGTTCGGTCCATCGAGATAGTGAGACTCCCTCAACGTATCCAAATACCTTCGAACCTCTCCTAGGCTGGCTGGACTGCCCTGGTACGCCGTCGCATACAGACAGCGCGCAAGGTGTGAATAGAACCAGGAAATTTGAGTGGACCAAGATTTACCGTCTTGTGGATCGGTGCGCACCAAATCCAGTAAGATTAGAACCTTCGCCGCCTCCTCCAAGAAAAATGCCTCAACTATACCTGCGCCGTGAGGTCGCTCGAGCCGCACCAAGTGCTTCGCATCCTCATGCAGCCGGGCTACCTGCCGAGTTAAGGCTTCGAGACCCTCGGCAATGAGATCAAACCGCCTCTTAACCGGAAGTTGCAGAATGGCTTTTAGTCGGCGTGGCTCCATAACGCTCCTAGAGGTGTAGGTCCAAGTTCAGCTAGGCCCAGCCGTCTATCGCATCTCGGACGAACAGCAGGGTGTGAAGCACCCACTTACTGTCAGGGGCGGAGTGGCCGGTAGATCTTGACGACTTTCTCGACGGTGCCGTTCGTCCAGGTAATGCCTAGTTGTTCGATCAAGGCCGTGCCCACCTCAACAGCAAAGAGGGCCGCGAGCTCTGGATCGGCAGACACTTGGCGCTGCTGCGTCTCCGGTCCCGGGCTGTTGACCGGTGCACTCGAGAGCAGGCAAGGACTTGCGTACGTGCCTCGGCCGTGCTCGGTAGCGACCAGGCCTGCGTCCCGCAGGACCGATATGGCCTGACGAATCGTCCCGCGTGCTGCCCGGAATTCGACGCTGAGGACGCTTTCGGCCGGCAGGAGGGCGCCCGGGGGGATCACGCCGCTCTCGATGCGCTCTCTCAACTCTTCGGCGATGGCGCGGTATCGGGGCTGTCCGTAGTGCGGGGTGGGCACCTGCTCACCGTACCTGGCACTTGTCTTACCAAGTGCCAACCAAGTGACCTGTTTCGACGTCTAGACAACTCGTCCACTTGTAGATACGTTTCCTGATGTGCGGCTGGGGTGACGGCTCGTGTCAGGGGTGGTCTCGCGCCGGCCCTGGCCGCACCTGATGCGCGGCGTCCTGTCGGACCGGTTGCGGTAGCCGCGCGTACAAGTTGGCTCGGCGATACCCGACCCCGTCCGGCGTCGGACGGTGCGCCGTGCCTTCATCCGGGCCGGTGGCCGGCCGCATTCCCTCGTGGCTGGCCACCGGCCCCCGTCTACCTGTGGAGGTGCGATGTCCGGCTCTCATCGTCGGTCCCGTTGGTTCTCGTCCTGGTGGTCTCGGCGGCACCCATCTGACCGGGGTGTTACCAGCAACGTTCAGCCGAGTCCTCGCGCGGCTTATACAACCTCCTCGCCGCGGTGGTCGACGGGCGCCACCTGTGAACTGCCTGCGCTCCGCTCCGTACCCCTGATGACGCGGGCTCAGCTCTTCCGAGGCAACGGCGGGCGGTGGCCGCGGTGAGTCGTACGAACAAGCCGGCCGCCGTCACGAGCCACCCGGACTGGTGTGCCCCGGATCGCTGCGGTTACCTGGTGCCGCCGGTGATGTCGCACATGGCCCGCCGCCATCGCAGCTCGATGCAAAGGGTTGGCGAGAGTCGGGCCGGTGGGCTCGTCGCCTCGTACCTCATCAGTGCTGAGGCTCTGGGGGATGCCATGGTCGGTGTGCACGTGACGTGCCGGGGCGGGAACGCCTGGGCTGAGTTGTCGTTGTCGCAGGCGGTCGATCTCGCCGAGCAACTGAGCGGCTTGGTGAAGCAGGTACTCGTGCAGCAGAGGGCCGGCGATGAGTGAGGGCGTTCCGATCCCGGGCGGTCGGTCGATGTCATCGGCTCCGCCAGTCGTGTGCCCGGCCTGGTGTCGGGGCTGCGGAGCGAACGACCCGATGCACCGCGGCTTCCTCGCCACGATCGGGCGAGAGCGGACCGGCTGGGTAACCGTCCAACTCCTCGCTGACCGCTTCGCCCGCCGCGACCTGGCCGTGAAGCTCGACGCGACCCGGCAGGGAGCGACGCAGACCGTACTCCTGTCGCCGACGCAGGTCGATCGGCTCATCGACGAGTTGACGCATGCACGCCTGGAGATGCTGGCTACCGCTGACGGGCATAAGCGGGCGGGAGGGAAACGGTGAACGCCAACAGACGTCGGGGCGTAGCCGTTCCTCGTACTCCTGGCCCTCGTCCTGGGCGGTCGCCGCGAGCAGCGGTAGCGGTGCCTCCGGTTCCGGAGCGGCCCGCTGGCGGGACCACCTGGCAGACGTTGGAACGTCTAGGGGGTACGGTGACCGGTGTGCAAGGCCGGGACTGGCGCCCTCGCTACCTGCAACTCGCCGAAGAGTTGCGGGCGAAGATCGTGAGCGGCGAACTGGCCCCCGGTACCCTGATGCCCAGCGAGACCGAGTTGGCCGACACCTCGGGCCTGTCGCGCACAAGCGTCCGCAACGCCATCCGGCAGCTCCGCGAATGGGGCCTGGTCCGCGCCGAGCAGGGGCGCGGCACCTACGTGCGGGCACCCCGCCAACGGGTACGTCGTCGCAACACCGAGCGGTACCAGTGGGAGAAGGATCGCGTCCTGCTCGACGAGGGCGAGCGGCTGAAGACCGGCGCCACCGAGCACGACACGGGTCTGACCGTCGATGACCTGAAATTCCATGCCGAGTATTCGCGGGTGGAGGCGGATGCGGAGATGGCGGCGGCCTTGCAGGTCGAGCCGGGCACTCCGCTGCTGCGGCGGGTCTACTGGACGTCGTCGCGGCACGAGAACGCGCCGCTAACCGTGTCGTACTCCTACCTGCCTTATGAGCTGGTGGCCGCGAACCCGGACCTGCTCGACGCGGGTAACGAGCCGTGGCCGGGCGGGACGCAGCACCAGCTCTACACGCTCGGCGTCGAGTTGGACCGGATTGACGACGAGATCCGCGCTCGCCCGCCGTCGCCGGATGAGGCCGAGTTGCTGGACATCGACCCGGGCGTCTCGGTGCTCACTGTGCGGAAGACCTCGACCGACACCACGGGTCGCGTCGTTGAGGTCGCTGACGTGGTGATGCCGGGCGACCGCACCGAGCTTGTCTACTCCCACAAACTCCAGCGGTGGAAAACTTGACGCAGCTCGTCTCGGTCATCACCCCGGTCCACGCGCCCAGCATCGAGCACCTGCCTGGCGCCTACGAGTCGTTGGCCAAGCAGGAAATGCCTGACGGCTGGGACTGGGAATGGCTCGTCCAGGAGGACGGGCAGACCGGCGCCCTGGCCGACGCGCTGCCCGATGATCCCCGGATCAGTCTGGGCACCGGCCGTCCCGGTGGGCCCGGTGTTGCCCGTACCCTCGCGCTCGCCCGAGTCTCCGGGCAGCTCATCAAGGTGCTGGACGCCGACGACCAGTTGACCCCCGGCGCGCTCGGCCGGGACATCGCTGCGTTCGACGCGCACCCGCAGATCGGCTGGACCACCTCGCGGGTACTCGACCTGCTGCCCGACGGTTCGACCGCCGGATGGGACAAGGATCCAGCCGGCGGGGTTGTCGACCGCGGTTCGGTTCTGTCGTTCTGGAAGGCGAACGACTACCGGGCATCGGTGCACCCGGCAACCCTGTGCCTGCGGCGAGATCTCGTCTTCGCCCTGGGCGGCTGGATGGCGTTGCCGGCCTCCGAGGACACCGGGCTCCTGCTCGCCGCCAACGCGGTCAGCGCGGGCTACTTCACCCGGGAGTACGGCTTGCTCTACCGCAAGTGGCCCGGCCAGGTCACCAGCCAGGCCGCCCACCGGGAACCAGCCGAGTACCGGGCACGGATGGGGATCATCGAGGCCCGAGCCAACGCCCTGGCCTCGATGATCCCGAACGGCTTCGACGGCAGCGCTACGGCGTAGCCTCGTGCCCCGGCATCCCATGGGTACGCCGCCGCTCCTTCATCTCCGCCTCGAAGATGTGCCGCCGACCGCCGGCCAGCTTCTCCCGCGCATCCCGCTCGATATCCTGGAACGCGGCGTAGTAGCCGTCGTCGAACTCCTCCACGATCTGGAACGTCCACCGGCCTGGTAGCACGTTGCGACCCAGCAGCTCGTGCTCGACCCGGTCGGCCGTCTCGTCGTGCCCGGCCTTGCGGAGCAGCTTCACCACCCGGTCAAGAGTGAGGTCCGCCCCACCAACAAGTTGGTGCGCCGAGTACAGGTGACCACGCACCCGATGAATCGTCTCCAGCGCTTTGCTCAACTCGCCTAAGGCCTCCACTGTTGTATCGCGCACCCCATTTGGCCGGCGGCGAAGGCTAGGGTTGGACGGAGAATTGTTGGCCTGCTGCATAGGCGGTCGGTACCCGTAAGACACCGGAAGTAATCCTGAGCGGATGGGATTCTCTGCTTGCTGACATGCCCGCAGGAGCTAGCTTCAAGGAGTTTTCATGCGAGTAATGCCGGCTAGCTACCATCAAGGCCGCCGGTCTGGACCTCTAGATCAATAGGGGATCTCGGGTCAACTCTTTGATAATGGCGCTGGTCGGCCAGGTTAGTCATATTCCAATGCTGGAACTCTTGTACAATTAGGGATGAGTGGCTAATTACGGCCAACTGGGCGTGGCCTACCGCTTGTTCAAAATGATGCAACATGGTGAGTTGAAACCCGGCGTGGTGCCTGTCTAGCAATTCATCAAGAACCAAGAACGTGGGCTCAACCATTGCGTGGTGCTGGGCATGGACGCCAGCTACTTCCATGAGCACGAGGTCATTGATGGCAGACATGTAGCCCGACTCTTCGGCAGTGGTTCGATAGGTGCGGCCGTTGTAGTCAACTACATATCGGACCGAATCTTTGTCAACCTGGACTTCCTTGACCATGTGGCTCATCTCGGGTGTCGCTCTGAGGATGCCTTTCATTGCGGTTGTGTTCACGTCAAGGAAGCGAGCGAGCGAGGCTACGCTGCCAATGGAAGTTCTGTGCCAACCCGAGAGAATTACCATTTTATAAGGTCGAGCAACGTATGGAACCGGACGGCCATCAAGGATGTGAGAGACCTCGCCGCCTCGACCCTTCGTTGCGACTTTGTGGGTCTGTGGGTCGAACCACCGGACGGCAATGTCAACGTCTCTCCTTTGCGAGATTTCGGCTACGTAGTGGGGGTTTGCAACACTGCCGATTAGCCTTGCGAGCATAGTTTTGCCACTGTTGTTTGGGCCTGCGATGATATTTCGCATCCCCAGTTTGAAGTTGCGCCCGGAAAGAGTTGCCGGGGCTGAGTTTATGGCGATCGACTCCACAAGCCCGTATTTGTCTAATGCGAATCCGTGCATTTCGAACGACTTGCGCGCCTCGTGTAGCCGCTTCCATGCGCGCAGTTCAGCTACAGAGAAGGAATTTCCGCCATCCGAGTCGATCGCCTTGCCGTGATCGTAACAGCACCAGATGCCGTTCTCTGCCGACCTGCGCTCATTAGTCGATAGGCCGCCTGTGCCGCGGGGTCCGCCCGGCGCGGCGGCATAAATATGTGCTGCCATTCCGATGTCTATGGAATCCGTCGTGCCTGGCCCAGGCCCCACGGTTGGTCTTCCGCAATTCAGTACAGAGCATTGAAACCCTGCTCGCTGGGCAATTAGTCGCCTTGTGGCGGCTAAAAAATCTGCGCGCTGTTCCACTTGAGCGCCATCTCCTCGCTGGCCAAGAATTAGTAGGGTTTCACGCTATCGGAAAGCATCAAACCGGACGAGCCTCTCGCTGCGATGATCTGCGACTCGTCATTAGCGATGTATCTCTTTATTCTAAAAACTGGCAAATGGTGCTTCCGGTGCAATTCGGCACGGCGACCAGGGTGCATCGCGACCAGTTGTTGACTTGTCTGCCAAGTGCCGTCTACCTTGGACGCAGCTTGGCAGACAAGTTAACAAGTTGGAGGTTGAGCGATGGCTCTGCGCGGCGGTACGAGGTTCGCGGTGCGGTGTGAGGACGTGTTCCCGGCGGGGTGCGCGTTGGTGCCCGAGTCCCTGGGCGAGGTCGAGGACTACGACGAGAAGACCGGCCGGCGTAGCCCGGCGAAGGACAAGCTGACCGGCCAGCGGGTGTGGCAGGTCCGGGTGATGGACCTGGATCCGGAGCTGGGAAAGCGGTCGCGGGAGACGACGGTGAAGATCTCGGCGGACTACCAGCCGGTGCCGCCGACGGGTGGCCTGTTCGAGGCGGTCGAGTTCGACGGCATGACCGTCACGCCGTACGTGGGCAACAACGGTCGGATGGCGTATTCGCTGCGGGCGACCGGGATGCGGGCCCCGGCGGGCGTGGCCACGAAGGCGGCGCAGTAGCCGCATCTGGTGGGGGCGGGGCTGTCAGGTCTTGGCGGACGGCAGCCCCGCCCTCTGTCTCTTTCCCCTGCTCTGTCGAGAGAGGTAGTGACATGTCCAAGCGTATGCCCGCCGTCCTACGGCGGCCCACAGTGGCGGGTGCGCGATGATGCGCCGGCCTCGTGGCGAGGTCGTGATGACCACCGCCGGGGACCTGATGGTGATCCGGCCGCGCCGGCTGGAGCTGCCGGTCTGGCTGATCGCGGTCGGCCTGGTGCTGCGGTGGCTGTGGCGGGGCCTGTGGTGGTGCCTTCGCCACCCGGTCGCCGTCGCCCTGGTCGTGGCCGGGGTGAGCCTCTACCGCGAGTTCGGCCGATCCGGCGTGATCGTGCCCGTGGTCCTGGCCGCCGCTGTGTCGGCGCTGTGGCGGTGGCGGCACGAGTCGTCCTGGTGGACCTGGTGCGCCGGCCCGATCCTCGGCCGGTTCCGTCAACTCTTCGTCTACCGACGGGCCTGGCGCGAGGCAATGACCCTCTGCGGCCTGGCCAAGGTGTACGACCATCGCACGGTCCTGCCGGAGCTGCTGCGGGTCCGCTCGGATCAGGCGCTCGACGTGCTGACCATCCGCATGGTCCGCGGCCAGACACCGGAAGAGTTCCAAAAGGCAACGGCGAACCTGGCGTACGCCTTCGGCCGGCGGCACGCCCGGGTCTACTCCGAGCGTCCCGATGATCCGCCGATCCGGTCCGGCTATTGGGCGCTGGTCCTGGGCGCGGTGGACCGGCTGCGGTTCCGGGACCGGCCGTCGGTGGTCTACCTGGTGGTGGTCCGCACGGATGCGCTACGCACCCTGGTCGACCCGTTCGACGTCCCATCGGTGCCCGACTTCACCGCACTACCCCTGGCGCGACGGGAAGACCTGCGGCACTGGTGCCTGCACCTGCTCGCCACCCACGTCCTCATCGGTGGTGCCACCCGCTCCGGTAAGGGCTCGGTGCTGTGGTCGCTGGTCCGTGTTCTGGCCGGCGGGATCTCCTCCGGGCTGGTCCGGCTCTGGGTGATCGATCCCAAGGGCGGTATGGAGTTCGCGATGGGTCGGCCGTTGTTTGCCCGGTTCGCCTGCAAGTCGTTCGAGGCCATGGCCGATCTGCTCGACGAGGCCGTGACGGTGATGCGGGAGCGGCAGACCCGCCTTGCCGGCGCGGTGCGGGTTCACACTCCGACCCTGGATGACCCGCTGGTCGTGGTCGTCATCGACGAGATGGCGGCACTGACCGCGTACCTCCAGGACGTTGACCTTCGTAGGCGCATCGCCGGTTCGCTGGGGTTGCTGCTGTCGCAGGGTGCCGGTGTCGGCGTCCTGGTGGTGGCCGCGTTGCAGGACCCGCGCAAGGAGGTGCTGCCGTTCCGGGACCTGTTCCCGACCCGGATCGCGCTCGGCCTGACCGAGGCCGCTCAGGTCGACCTGGTGTTGGGCGACGGTGCCCGCAACCGGGGTGCCCTCGCCGACCAGATGCCGCGCTGGGCCAAGGGCGTCGGCTACGTGATCCTCGACGGCACCCCCGAGCCCGCCCGCGTCCGCTTCTCCTACATCTCCGACGACCACATCCGGGATCTGGCCGCCGAGTACCCGGCGCCGGCTGACGCGGCGGACATCCTCGCCCAGGTCGGCCGGGAAACCGCCACCGAACCGACCCGCCCGCCCCTGCCTCGGCAGCGTCGCGGACCACTGCTGCCCGACTCGCTGCTGAACATCCTCGACCGGGACACCGACGGGGGTGAGCCGCGGTGACCGCCCCGCCTGACGGCCGAACCTTCTACCGGCTCCGCGCCCCCGGCACCGACAGCGCCAGCAGCACGGCCGTGTCCGTCCGCGTCGACCCCGCCCGGCCCGATGCGTACCCGGTCTATCTCGCCGTCGGTGGCGGCCGGCGCCGCATGTACCTGACCCCCGACGAGGCGTGGGCGCTGTGGCGCTGCCTCTCCGAAGCGGTGGCATCCCTCGGCGAGCCACCCGAGCACATCCGTACCCGCGTCGCCCCGGCCCGGAGGTAACCGATGTCCCTCAAGAGCTTCTTCCTCGGCACCCACCGCCTCAAGCCACTGCACATCGAACTCAACGGCTCCCCGGACCGACTCGCCGCCGCCCTGCACGGCCTGGCGCACATGGTCAACCGCCGCCGCGACCTCAACGGCCAACAGATCAGCATCACCCTGACCATCCGCGACAACGGCAGCGGCCGATGATCCGCGAACGCGCCGAGTCGGGCGTCCGGGTGCTGATCCTGCTCGCCATCGGGATCATGGCTGGTGCCGCCGCCTTTACCCACGTCCATGACCTGACCGTTGCCCACGGCCAGCCCGACTGGATCGGCTGGGCCAACGCCGTAGCCGTCGAGCTGATGGCGATCTACCTCGGCTTGGAGATCCGCGCTCGCCGCCGCGATGGTCGACCCGTCGGCCTGGTCGGCGTCCTCCTAATCGCGTTCGCGCTGCTCTCCCTCGCCGCTCAGGTCGCCGAAGCCGAACCCTCCATCTGGGGCTGGATCGTCGCGGCCGTACCGTCGCTGGCCTTCCTCGCCCTGGTCAAGGTCGTCCTGTCCAGCGCAGCCACCACCCCGCCGGCACCTGAACCCAATCAGCCGCAGGGCGATTGGTACGACGAGCCGCAACCTGTCGAACCCTCGCCGCCGGCTCCGGTGATGCCGCCGGCATCAGCCGCGGTGCTGCCTCCGGTCGGCGTCGTCCAGTCCAACCGGCCCCAGGTCGTCGGGATCATCCGATGACGGCTCCAACCCTGCCCGGTCTCGAACCCGCCCCGACCCCGGTTGCTCCTCGGCCGGGATCGCGGGCGGCCCGCATGGCACTGCCCCGTTCGATCGACGTCCTCAAGGACATCGCCATCGAGTACGGCGTCTGCGTTCGCCCCCTGGCCATGCGGCGGACCGATCTCGACACCGGCCTGACCGAAGTCATCGACCTGCCCTGCGGCGCGACCCGGGAGGACAAGTGCCCGCCGTGCGCCAAGAAGAATCGCCGGCTACGGCAAGCCCAGATCCGCGAGGGCTGGCACCGCGACGACGAGCCGCTACCCGGCCCGGAACCCGCGACCGAGGCGCAGAAGTCTCTGATCCTGTTCCGCGCCCACCTGGAGTTCTCCCGCGACGAGGCCGTACGCGCCGCGCAATGGGACCAGGTGACCGACCTCGACGAGGCAATCCGCGAGGTGGAGGAAGCCATTGCCGCTGAGGGCCTGCGCGGGCGCGTCGGGCCACCCCACGCCAGCGACGACGAGGACCAGGACGACGAGCCCGGCCCACGGCGCAAGCGCTCCACCAAACGGCGCCAGGATGCCCCCGAACTGCCCCGGCGCAAGGTAGAGCGGCGCACCGTCGGCAAGACCTACACCGCCCCGGACGGCTCCACCTACCAACCGTCGATGTGGCTCACCCTCACCCTCGACTCATACGGCCCGGTCCGCCCCGACGGCACCCCCGTCAACCCGGCCCGGTACGACTACCGCCGCGCAGCCTGGGACGCCGTGCACTTCCCCCGCCTGCTCGACCGGTTCTGGCAGAACCTTCGGCGGTGCGAGGGCTGGAACGTCCAGTACGCCGGCTGCGTCGAGCCGCAACGCCGCCTCGCCCCGCACGCCCACTTCGCCATCCGGGGCACCATCCCTCGGGACGTGCTCCGCACCGTGGCGGCTGCCACCTATCACCAGGTGTGGTGGCCCTCGGTCGACGTCCAGCGCTACACCCTCGACCGGCTCCCCATCTGGGACGAGCAGGCAGCGGCATGGGTCGACCCGGACACCCGCGCGCCGCTGACCACCTGGACGGAAGCACTCGACACCATCGACGACGACCCGGACGCCGAGCCTGTGCACGTCGTCCGCTTCGGCGCCCAGGTCGACGCCCGCGGCGTCATGCCCGGCACCGAGGACGCCGAACGGACCATCCGGTACGTCACGAAATACATCACCAAGCACACCGGCGACTGCCACAAGGCCACCACCGACCGGCAACGCAAGCACCTCGACCGGCTCTGGCAACAACTCCAGCTCACCCCCTGCACCGACCGCTGCGCCAACTGGCTGCTCTACGGCGTCCAGCCCCGCAAGGCACACGCCAAGCTCAAGCCCGGCCGCTGCAAGGGCAAGGTCCACCAGCGCGACACCCTCGGCATCGGCGGCCGGCGCATCCTCATCTCCCGCGACTGGTCCGGCAAGACCCTCGCCGACCACAAGCACGACGCGCGGGCCTGGGTCCGGGCACTGCTCGGCGTGACCACCGACGGCACGCAGCTCGTCGACGACCAGGGCGACACCGCCGAACGGGTCCGGCACGCCTGGGAGTTGGCCCGACCCGATGACCCGGACGTCGGCCCGATGACCCACCGGCTCATGCGGTCGATCAGCGAACGTGCCCGCTGGCGCTCCGAACTGCTCGCCGCCAAGGACCGGGCCGCGCACGGGTCCGCAGATCTTTCGGCAACTCAGCACAACGCACAGCACAACGGGGAGGAAACGCAGTGAACGAGGAGTTGTTGACCGTGCCGGAAGTGCTCGCCGAACTGCGCGTACCGCGCTCGACCTGGTTCTACTGGCGGCAGACCGGCAAGGGACCACGGGTGATCAAGCTCCCGAACGGGCAGCTTCGGGTCCGCCGGTCGGCGCTCGGTCGGTGGCTCGGCGACCTGGAGCAGGACGCCGCATGAAGAGCTACGAGGTCCAGATCTGGGAGATCGCCAAGCGCGCCGACCGAAAGGCTCGGCCGTGGCGGGTCCGCTGGGCGGTGAGCGGCCAACGCTTCGAGGACATGTTCCGTACGAAGGCGTTGGCGCACTCGTTCCGCGCCGAACTGGTCCAGGCGGCCAACGCGGGGGAGCCCTTCGACCCGGCCACCGGCCGCCCGGTCTCCGAGGCCAGAACCAAGAACCCCACCACCTGGTACGCGCACAGCCGGGCCTACGTCGAGATGAAGTGGCCCCGGGCGGCGGCCAAGACCCGGCGCTCGATCGTCGAAGCGCTGACGTCCATCACGGTCACCCTGACCCGGCCGACAAAGCGGGGCCGACCGACTGACGCCCTCCTCCGTGAGGCGCTGTACCTCTACGGCCTCAACCCCCGCCGCTGGTCCGACGAGATCCCCACCGAGCACGCGGCGGCCCTCGTCTGGCTGGAAACCGCGTCCCTCCCGATAGTCGAACTCGACTCACCGGCGATGGTCCGCCGCGTCCTCGACAGCCTCTGCGTGCGCCTCGACGGCAAGCCCGCGGCGGCCTCCACCGTCCAGCGGAAGCGGGCCACCTTCTACAACGTGCTCGGGTACGCCGTCGAGCTGGAGCTGATCGACTCCAACCCAGTCGACCGAGTCCAATGGACCGCCCCTGAAGTCGCACAGTCCATCGACCGCCGGGTGGTGGCGAACCCAGCCCAGGTCGCCACGCTGCTGGAGGCGGTGAAATCTCTCGGCAAACGCGCCGACAAGGTCACCGCGTTCTTCGGCTGCCTCTACTACGCGGGGATGCGCCCCTCGGAAGCCGCGGACCTACGGCGGGAGGACTGCGACCTTTCCGGCCGGTGCGCCAACTGCGGGACCGACTTCGACGACCTGGCGGCCGTCAAGCCCTCCCGGTCCTGCGACCACGAAAAGATCGAATACCGCTGGGGCCGCCTGGTGCTCGCCGGCACCTCACCGCGCGCCGGGTCGCACTGGACCGATGATGGCGGCTCTCACGAGCGGCGTGGACTCAAGCACCGGGGGAGGGCTGAGACTCGTACGGTCCCGATCCCGCCCCGGCTCGTCGAGCTGCTGTGCGCGCATGTCGAGAATCACGGGGTTGGCCCGGACGGTCGCTTCTTCCGGGGCCTGCACGGTGGGCCGCTGTCCGAGTCGGTCTACGACCGGTGGTGGAAGCTCGCCCGCGAGAAGGCGCTGACCGAATCGCAGGTCGCCTCGCCGCTCGTCCGCCGGCCCTACGACCTGCGGCACGCAGCGGCCTCGCTCTGGCTGAATGCCGGCGTCCCGCCGACCGAGGTCGCCCGGCGCCTGGGCCACGGCGTCGCCGTTCTGCTCCGGGTCTACGCCAACTGCATCGATGGCGGCGACGACACCATGAACGACAAGATCGCCGAAGCGCTTGACTAAGCGGTTTTGCCATCTGCATAACGATGGTATATCCGCAATGTTCGGACTTATCCGCTAGCGTTGTGCAGCCGGACTGTCGTAGGCTTGCTTGTCCTTCCTGTCGCGTTTGACGGATGTGGGTGAATATCGGTGTCTGGTCTCAGTGATGGGTTCGAGCATTACCTCGTTCCGGACGCCGAAGCGATCAAAGTGGCCATCACCGAAGGCTTGGTCGTTCTCGACAGCAACGTTCTGCTTGAGCTGTACCGTTTCGCTGGCCCGGCTAGGACCGAACTCTTCGAGGTGCTGGAGCAGATAGGTGAGCGGCTTTGGGTACCGTATCAAGTTCGCCTAGAGTTCCATCGGAACCGACTCAGCGTAATGTCAAGTCAGGAAGAGAGCTATCAGGACGTTCTGAAGACCATTGACGAAGTGCGGCAATCCCAATCGGTTGTTGTCTCGAAGATTCGGGAACTTGCAAAGCGTGTCCTCCTTCCCAAGGAGGAGCGTGATGAGCTATTGCAACTTGTTTCTCGCGGCCTCGATGATGCAGAGCGAGTGATGACTGAGCTAAGGTCGGCTCACGGTTCGTCCGGCGGATTCGCAGAGGATGTAATCCTCCAGAGGTTGCAACGCCTTTTTTCCGGGCGAGTCGGAGAGCCGTTAGAATCTGGCGAGTTGGACGCTGCCCGCGAGGAGGCACTACGGCGTGTTGAGGCGCAGGAGCCCCCCGGTTATAGGGATGGAAGTAAAGAAGACCCTACAGGCGACTATCTCGTTTGGTATCAAACGCTACGAGAGGCAGCCATGCGAAAGCTGCCTTTGCTCTTCGTCACGAGAGACGCTAAGGAGGATTGGTTCCTCCGTCTGAAGGGGCAGACAATCTGCGGCCATCCGAGCCTGATCGCCGAGGCGAGGGAGGTTGCAGGCGTGCCTGCGATCATTATGCAGACCCAATCGTTGTTGTATCACGCCCGCTCCTTTCTGGAAACGGTTGTCAGTGAAGAGACGATCCGCCAGGCGGAACACTCTGCCGTGCAGGCCTCTCAGGATTCTGCCCGCTCAATCTTTGTTCAAGCTGCGATGTTAGAAACAATGATTGAGGTCGCGTCACGCCAAGTTGAAGATTTGCGCTCGGAGAGTGAACGTTTGCAGAGAGCGGTAGACATCTTTGTGTACGAACTGGATGTCCAGCAGGAAGATGGGCCGGCTAAGGCCTTGCACCAACGGCGCCTCGACGAGCTGCGTCAGCAGTCCGAGGAGGTTGCGGTTGAGCTATCCGACATGCAGGCCGCAGTGGACGTGTTGCGTTCCGAAGATCACTCGACGATGCGGGACTCTGTTCGACTGAGTTGGCGTGGTCGACCCTCTCGAACTCGTATGCTGTCCCTGGCGAAGTCCGCCAAGCGCCAAGTTGAGATGCTGCAAGACTGGTCGGTGGGGCTAAGCAGCGCTGTCGCCCGCGGAGTTATCGAGGCAAGTGGCGGTGGTGCCGTCTCGGTTGGTTCGTGGGTGGTTCACAGCGAATACGGCAAAGCGAGGGTGGCGGACGTTCGCCCGGCGGACGAGGAAGGCAGTGAAGAGCAGGCGGAATTGCTATTCGCCGACGGGACGACGAGGTGGGTAGTTTCGAGCGATCTACGCGCCGACGGATATCCAGGGGAATGAGAGAAGATCCCGTGCTGGCTGTTCGTTGCTCGCATCACCTGGCGGCACTGCTGCGACCCTCAGTGTGGGTGCTGCGTGGGCACATGGTGGGCACATTGCCGGCAGCCGCAAGCCTTAAAGAAGAAGCGGCACTTCAGGGGCTGTGGCGAGTCAAGATCGCGGACGCCCTGTAAATCCGTCGCGAAAGCTTCAGAGGTTCGAATCCTCTACCCGCCACCAGGCAACGAAAAGGCCCTTGACCTGCGGAAACGCGAGTCAGGGGCCTTCGTCGTTTCCTGTCATTCTTGGCCGCGGTTGCTCCTGATCGACTGACCGATCGGTACGGATCGGGCACGCGAGGGGACTGACGTTACAACCGAGTCTGGTCAGTTGGTGCTCATGATCGCCCGGCACCTTGGACTCGACTGGTGTACCTAAGCGTGGAACGAAAAGCGGATCGCTGAGGTGCGCTCGGCTCGGCTGGGCAGGCTGGCGCTTCAAGATCGCCATCTTCGAGTCTGGCGCGGACGACGAGAGCCGGGTCGTCGTGATCGTTGCCGTGCGGGGAGGCGCCAGATCCCGAGGACGATTGCCGAGTGACGGTGTCTGCGCCGAGGGGTTTGTCGCCTCGGGAAGCCGACGGATCACGCCCAGGTGGGGCGGGGTCGGTGGGGCAGACCGCCGGCTGTTGAGCGCCGGCGGTTGGGTGGGCGTGCCGCGCCCGGTCCACCCGTTGCTCTGCACCCGCCCGCGCACCACGCACGCTCCGTAACTGGCGCGTGGGCGGGTGCAGAGCAAAGGGGCCGTGCCTGTGGTGCGGCCCGTCCGCGTGCTCTCGCCGCGCGGCGCGGCGAGGTGGGGGACACGGCGACGTGGGGTCAGCCCTCGCGGGTGGTGCTGGCCCCGGAAGTTGATCGCCTTATGGATGCCGCCGCAGAACGGCTTGAGCGCCGACGTGCCGCACGGGTCATAGCACCGTCAACTGGGGCGGAGCCCCGAAGGGCGAACCGCCCGCTAGGATCCTCGCCTCAATATGAGAGTGCGGGAGCGTACGTGATCAAGCTTTTCATGGCCAAGAAGCCCGCGTGCCGCTGTCGGCCCCAGTGGCCGGCTCTGGTCACGGAGATGAATGGTCATGTCATGCCGTGCCAACCATCCGAGCACGGCAGTCCGATGACCAGGCTATTCGAGCTGTCAGCCCGGTGCGCCGAGTGCTCCGCGACCTACCCCGGCAACTTCATCATCGAGCCAGGCACGCCACCCCCGTTCGAGTGGGCGCATGAGCCCCAGAACACCGTGTGCTCCTGTGAGCCGCGGTGGCCGAAGCTGATGGTCAAGCTGCGTGGCCAGTGGTACCTCGGCTACCCAGGTACGGACGGCCAACTGGTGGTTGACGGCGCAGCCGAGGGGGCCTTCTGCGATAGCTGCGGGGCGCACTTCCTGGGAGACATGGTGGTCGACCTTGATGACACGTCGCACCTGGAAGATCCCGACGCGACGTAGCAGGTCCGGCCGGCCCAGTCGATGCCGGCCGGAGCCGGGCTGGCGCCGCCTGGTTCTTGAGGCAAATGCGGGAGCTTCCGGGCCTGCACGGCGGGCGGCTCTCCGAGTCGGCCTACGACCGGTGGTGGAAGCTCGCCCGGGAGAAGTCGCAGACCGAATCACAGGTCGCCTCGCCGCTCGTTCGGCGGCCCTACGGCTTGCGGCACGCGGCGGCCTCGCTCCGGCTCAATGCCGGCGTACCTCCGACCGAAGTCGCCCGGCGCCTGGGCCACGGCGTCGCCGTCCTGCTCCGGGTCTACGCCGGCTGCGGCGACGGCGGCGACGACACGATGAACGACAAGATTGGCGACGCGCTCGGGTGACGTGCTGCCGATCTGGTGCTGTTCACGGACGTCCTGCTGAGCGCTGATGTTGATGAGGTGCGCTAGAAGGAGGGGGTGGATTTGCCCGCGTCGCAGGACTCAACCCCCTCCGAGGTCCGTGTCACGGTTGGTTCGACTCCAGCCGCGGAAACTCGCGTGCCGGAGCTGCGGCTCTGGGGGATCCGTCGGTCGATCACGTCGGCTGTTGTGGCCGCACTGCTCCTGGTAGGGGTCCTGATCGCGGCGGCACTCTGGTACGCGGAGTGGCCCGGCCTTGAGCGGGGTGCCACCGTCACAGCGGCCACGTTGTTCGACCTGTTGAAGCTCGTCTTCGCCGTGGTGGCGGGCATCGGCGGTGTCGCCGCCCTGGTGGTCGCCTACCGTCGGCAGCGGGTGGCGGAGCACACCAACGCGCTGGCGGAATTCGCTCACCAACTGGCGCACGCCGCTGATCTTCGCGCCGAAGTCACCAAGGCCCTCGCTGAGGCGGCCGACGAACGAGCGAAAACTGAGACTGACCGCAACGGCGTCCGGCTGTTCAACGAACGCTTCGCCAAAGCATCCGAGCAGCTCGGCTCGGAGAAAGCAGCCGTACGGCTAGCCGGCGTCTATGCCATGGCCGGCCTTGCTGACGATTGGCGACATGGGCGGCAGACGTGCATTGATGTTCTCTGCGCCTACGTCCGTATGCCGTACACGCCGCCGGACGTCGCGGGCGAGACGCCGACTCAGGATGAGGACCACGCGGCGCTCGGGGCTGCGGACAGGGCCCGGGCCGCCCGCGAGGAGCGGGAGGTACGTCATACCGTTATCCGCCTCGTCGGCAGGCACCTACGTATTGCCGAGGACGACGCGGCCTCCTGGTGCGGCTACGACTTCGACTTCACCGGTGCTGTCTTTGACGGCGGGGACCTTTCGGGAGCGAGGTTCAGCGGTGGGGACGTCTCCTTCGAGGGAGCAACTTTCAACGGTGGAGACGTGTCCTTCGGTGGGGCGGCGTTCAGCGGCGGGACTGTCTCCTTCGGCAGGGCGACGTTCAGTGGTGGGCACGTGTCCTTTGGGGATGCGACGTTCACTGGTGGGCGGGTGTTCTTCGACGGAGTGACGTTCGGTGGCGGAGACGTGACCTTCGGTGGGGCGACGTTCAGTGGCGGGGAGGTGTTTTTCGATGATGCGACGTTCAGCGGTGGGGAGGTGTTTTTCGGCGGGGTGACGTTCACTGGTGGGCGGGTGTTCTTCGACAGGACGACGTTCAGTGGCGCAAGGGTTCTCTACCTGGCGAAGTTCGATGGCGGGTGGGTGTCGTTCGAGAACGCGGCCTTCAGGGAGGGGGAGGTGTTCTTCGCCGGAGCGACATTCAGTGGTGGGGATGTGTCCTTTGACGGGGCGACGTTCCTTGGCGGGAAGGTGTCCTTCGACCGGGCGACGTTCAGCGGGGCGAGGGTGTTCTTCAACTACGTGATCTTCAATGGTGGCCACGTGTCTTTTCGCACGGCGAGGTTCCACGTCCCGCCCACATTCGAAGACGGGCTCCTCGGGCACCCTCCGGACGGTCTGATCCTGCCGCGAGAGTTCAGTGACCGTCCTTGACCTTGAGGAGCAGCCCGCCGTCTCGGAGAACCCGTTCGGGACTGTGCAACGCCCATGCCTTCGCTGCCGGCCCGACCCGATACCGGCGCATCGGCTTTCCGTCCGCCGTCGTGACGTGTGGCGACGTCACCTTCTGCAACGCCTTCCGCGCCACCTCGGCCAACGTGGCGAAATCACGACGCACGCAATCGGCCTGGTCATCCGGGAACCAGGTGAAGGACAGGCGTCCCGGCTCCAGCCTCTCGGGCTGGCCATCGACTGGCCGCCACCGGCCTCCGGTCGCTGCCAGCACCACGTCGTCCCTGGTCCAGGCACGGGTGTGCAGGTACTGGATGAGGGGTCCTACCGTCCCGCCGTCGCGGCCGAGGAGACGCAGGAACGCTTGCACACCATCGTGGTTCATCGCCACCTGCAACGAGTCGTGCAGCACGATGCCTTCGGTCCGATCGTGCGTCTCCCACGTCGCAAGACCCGCGATCGGCTGCGCAACGGCTTCGCTGAATGCGGTGACGTCGGCGGGCAGCAGGAAAGTCACCACGTTCATGGAACGCGATCCTGGCTCGAACACCCGGACATGATCGCAGAGGTGAGCACCTGCGAACCGGCCCGTTCCAGGAGAGCAAGACCGCGCAGACCGCAGGTTGAGGCGTCAGTAGCCGTGAATGGCGTGTCACCCTTCCAGGGCTGTTCAGCACGGTCTGAATTCTCGTTTCGACCCCTCGCCGTCGGACCGTTGTGAGACTGGGTGCGTGCCAGTCTCGCCGGCGCCCCGGCACCGGTCGTCCCGACCCGGTAGGTGGAGAACATGTCCAACGACAACGAGATTCGTCCCTTCCAGCTCGACACGCCCGAAGAAGCGATCGACGACCTGCGTCGCCGGATCGCGGCCACCCGCTGGCCGACCCGGGAATTGGCCAGCGATCGGTCCCAGGGTGTGCAGCTGGCGACGGTCCAGGCGTTGGCCCGCTACTGGGCGACGGATTACGACTGGCGCGCCTGCGAAACGAAGCTGAACGCCCTGCCGCAGTACACCACCTACCTCGACGGCGTCGAGATCCACTTCATCCACGTACGGTCGCGGCACGAGGACGCCCTGCCGCTGATCATGACGCATGGCTGGCCAGGCTCGGTGGTGGAGTTGCTCGGGGTCATCGGCCCGCTCACCGACCCGACCGCGCACGGCGGACGGGCGGAGGACGCCTTCCATCTTGTCCTGCCGTCACTACCCGGCTACGGCTTCTCGGGCGAACCGGCAGAGCTCGGCTGGGAGAACGGCCGGATCGCACGAGCGTGGGTGGAGCTGATGCATCGCCTCGGCTACCCGCGCTACGTCGCCCAGGGAGGCGACGTAGGTGCCGCCGTCACGGACGCCATGGGCCGCCAGGCACCCCCGGGGCTGCTCGGCATCCACCTCAACCTGCTGGCCGGTGCGATCGGTATCAAGGACCAGCTACCGGCGGACTCTGCGCAGGAACGCGCCGCGCGCGACGCGCTCGACCTGTTCACGATGGATGGCTTCGGCTACTTCCTGGAGCAGTCCACCCGGCCACAGACGATCGGCTACTCCCTGCTGGACTCACCTGTCGGGCTGGCGGCCTGGATGTTCGACCACGACACCGACAGTTACTACAAGATCTCCCGGGCGCTCGTCGACGGCGAGCCCGTGGGCGGGCTGACCCGGGACTCGATCGTCGACAACGTCACGTTGTACTGGTTGACCGGCACCGGCGCCTCGTCCGCGCGGTGGTACTGGGAGTTCCAACGGTTCCTGGCCGCGGCCGCCGCAGCCGGCCAGACTCCTCCGCCGGTCTCGGTTCCGGTCGGCTTCACGACGTTCCCCGGCGAGATCTGGGCTGCCCCGCGCAGTTGGGTCGAGACGGTCTACCCCGGCCTCGCGTACTTCAACGAGGCCGACCGCGGCGGCCACTTCGCCGCGTGGGAGGAGCCGGAGTTGTTCTCCGCGGAGGTGCGGGCGGTGTTCCGGCCGCTGCGGTAATCCTGGGTCGGCACCGGGTCGACGGTGTGGCGGTGATCCTCCGGCCGGACTTCGGGCTCTCGCGAGACCGGCGCGGACCAGCGCCACGCCCACCCCTGGCGGTCGGTCACCAGATAGATGACAGTGACCTGTTGCCGTGAGGTAGCGGCGAGTAGTGTGCGTACCCGGGACGGAGGGGCGGAGTTCAAATCAACTGTTACGTCTAGTAGGCGTGCTTTCCCCTGCTAGGTCGTTTCTTGGGCATGCCACCGTGGGTTGATCAGCAGATGGTCTGGCCGGACGTTGTGCCTGCCCGGCCGAGCGGGTTGGCTCGCAGGTCGGTTGGCCTGATCGCGGGCGGGGAACTTTCCTGGCGGACGTCGCTGTGGCACCATCGTGGAATCTCCATCCCCGCACCGCCCCCTGCCGACAGGAGTTCCAAATGTCTGGTCGAAAGTTTGGCCGGCTGCGCACGGCGTCGATTGTCCTCGCCGCGCTGGCCGTTGGTGTCCTAGGCGCTCAGCTCGGCAGTGATTTCCAGTCCACCAAGATCGAGTGGGGTGCCCCCGCCGGCCACAGCGTTTCGGTTTCGAGTGGAGCGTCAAGCGTCGCTCGGTGACCCCGGTGCGGCGGCGACGTGTCCGATGACAGGGCGGTGCGGTGTCACCTAAGGCTGTCCGACGTCGTACGACCGAGCACGCCTGGCTGATCACGGCGCCCCTCGCCGGGATCGCCCTGGTGGGAACGCTGGTTCTCGCGTTAACGGTGCCGATCCGTTTCGAGGATTGGCCGACAGCTGTTGCGTTGCTGGTGGTGATGGCTGCTGCCGGGATACCAACGCTCAGCTTCGTCGTCCGCCGTCAAGCGGTGGTGGTGACCCTCCTTGAGATTCCACTCGTACTCGCCCTGTTTTGGCTGTCGCCGCTGCTCATGGTCGTCGTCGCCACGGCAGCCGAGCTCTTCACCCAGATTCACCGCGGTTACGCGCCGCCGAAGTTCTGGTTCAACGTCGCCCGGGCGGCAGCCGGATTCTCCGTCGCCGGGCTGGTGTTGGCGGCCATGCCTCCGCACGAGGGGGTGGGCCCGGCCACGTGGAGCGCGGTCTTCGCCGCTGTCGCCGCCAACGCGCTGATCAGCCTGGTGGCCGTGGTTGGCGTGATCACTCTCCTGCAGGGCTGGCAGGGCACTCGGGAGACGACGAGCACGGCCATCCAGGTTCTGCTGACCACAGCACTGAACGTCGCGGTCGGGATGATCATCCTCATCGCCCTGGCGACGACGCTCTGGTCGATCCTTCTTCTGCTGGCCCTGGCGGTGGCCGGCGTCCTGCTCTACCGCTCCTACTCGCAGTTCATTCGGCAGCACCGCACCCTGGGCGACATGTACGAGCTGACCCGGGCGATGAGCGAGGCGGGTCAGGACGGCAACCTGACGGACGCGCTGCTCGGCCGGCTCCGTTCCCTCATGCAGGCGGAATACGCCACGCTGTGGCTTCCCGCCCAGGGTCGGCACCCGGAGGTCCTGCTGACCGCACGCCTGGACGACCGGGGCCTGCTCGACGTCGCCCCGACCCCGGCGGTGATCCGGGAGAAGACCCGTGAGTCGGGTCGGACGGTCGCGCTCGGTCGGGCCTTCGGCGGTGACCCGACGCTGCGGTCCGCGCTCGCTGACTCCAAGGTCAAGGACGTCATCGCGGTGCCCCTGCGTTCGGGGCAGGCGGTGATCGGCACGTTGGAGGTGGCCAACCGGCTCAGCGACGTGGGCCACTTTGCCCCGGCGGACCTCCCCATCTTCGAGACCGTGGCGGCGCACGCCGCCGTCGCCCTGGAAAATTCGCGGTTGGTCGACCGGCTTCGGCACGACGCCTACCACGACGCGCTGACCCGGTTGCCCAACCGTCGACGGATCACCGGCGCGCTCGCCGAGTCCTTCACGATCGCGGCCCCCGGCGAGGTGGTGGCACTGCTGCTCTTCGACGTCGACGGGTTGCGTCAGGTCAACGAGTCCCTCGGTCACGCGGCCGGGGACAAGGTCCTCGCCGAGGTCGCCAGCCGGCTGCGGGCCAGCGCGCCGTCGTCGGCCCTGGTGGGCCGTGCCGGCGGGGACGAGTTCCTGGTGACGCTGCGGTTGGAGAGCGCGGAGGCGGCGCTCGAGTTGGCCGCCCAACTACGCGACCAGATCCGTGACGAGATGGTCTTCGACGCGCTCACCCTCGACGTGAACACTGCCGTCGGGGTTGCCGTGCACCCCGACCACGGCAGTGACGCGGCGACCCTGCTGCTCAGGGTCGACCTCGCCGCCACGGCGGCCAAGTCGGTGCCGGGCAGCGTGCAGCTGTTCAATCCCGCCCTGGAGTCCCGGTCGTTGCGCCGGCTGGGTCTGGCTGGCGATCTGCGCCACGCCCTGGACCAGGGCGAGTTGGAGGTCTACTTCCAGCCCAAGGTGACTCTGCGGGACCGGCGCCTGGTCGGTGTCGAGTGCCTGGCCCGGTGGGAGGATCCGACGCACGGCACTGTCGCTCCCGAGGACTTCGTGGCGGTGGCCGAGCACACCGGCCAGCTGAGCCGGCTCACCGAGGTGGTGCTCCGCGAGGGGCTCCGTCGCAGCCGGGACTGGGCGCTGGCCGATCAGCCGTTGCCCATCGCGGTCAACATCTCGGCCCGCACGCTCACCGACCAGCACTTTCCGGATCGGGTCCAGGAGTTGTTGACCGAGTACGGGGTGCCGGCGCAGCGACTGACCCTGGAGATCACCGAGGCGGGGGTGCTGGACGGCACCGACCGGCCCATTCCGACTCTGCGCCGGCTGCGTGACCTGGGTGTCCGGCTGTCGGTGGACGACTTCGGCACGGGCGACTCGTCGCTGGCGCATCTGCGTCGGCTGCCGGTGCACGAGGTGAAGGTCGACCGTTCCTTCGTGCAGGGCATGGCGACCGACCCGGGGGACCTGGCCATCGTCAACGCCGTGGTGACCCTGTCCCAGCAGTTCGGCCTGGCGGTGGTGGCCGAGGGCGTGGAGAGTGAGCTGACCCTGGAGCTTCTCCAGGACATCGGCTGTGAGATCGGGCAGGGCTTCCTGTTCAGCCGGCCGCTGCCGTACGAGCGGCTGGCCGCGTGGTTCGGTGCCCAGGTCGAGCCGGAATCGATCTCCAACGGAGAGCTGCCGCGCCTTCGCGTCGTGCCCTGAGCAGGGCGTAGACGATCACCGGGGATCCGATTTCACCTGTCGAGCCGGGCCGTGTACTCTTACTTCTGCGCGCCCCACGGGGAGATCGCGCAGGCCCCCTTAGCTCAGTCGGCAGAGCGTCTCCATGGTAAGGAGAAGGTCTACGGTTCGATTCCGTAAGGGGGCTCGAGGGTTCAGCTGGACCCATCGCAGCGGTGTAGCTCAGATGGTAGAGCAAGCGGCTCATAATCGCTGTGTCGCCGGTTCAAGTCCGGCCACCGCTACTCTCGTCTTCCGGGCTCGTTGCCGGTGGTCGTAGGAAAATGGGCGCTTCTGGCGCCCACTTTGCATGTCCGCGCTGTCAGCGTCTAGGCTGGCGCGTCGTAGTTGTTTCCGTTAGCGAGGAAGGCACTCCGCCGTGGCGAAGGCTACCGATGTCCGGCCGAAGATCACTTTGGCGTGTGTGGAGTGCAAGGAGCGCAACTACATCACGCGCAAGAACCGGCGCAACGACCCCGACCGCATCGAGCTGAAGAAGTTCTGCCCGCGCGACGGTCGGCACACGGTCCACCGCGAGACCCGCTGACCCGTGGCCGGCTTCGGGCCGGCCGCTGTCCCAGCTTTCCAATCGCCGATCTGACCGGTTTGGTGCGGCTCCGCCGCAGCCTGCCGACCAGGTCGGCGATTGTGCGTTCCGTGTAGGTTCGCGGCATGTCCCTGGACCCTTCCTTCGTCGGCCGGACCTATCCGCCGACCGCCCCCTACCAGGTGGGCCGAGAAAAGATCCGCGAGTTCGCCACCGCCATCGGCGCCACCGACCCGGCCCACCACGACCCGCAGGCCGCGCAGGCGCTCGGCCACCCGGACGTGGTGGCTCCGCCGACCTTCCCCGTGGTCGTCACGATGGCCGCGAGCCGCCAGATCATCGAGGACCCGGCCCTGGGTATGGACTACAGCCGCGTGGTGCACGGTGACCAGCGGTTCGCGTACACCCGGCCGGTGGTCGCCGGCGACGAGCTGGTCTGCGTCAACACCATCGAGGACGTCAGCAACCGGGGTGGGCACGGCTTCCTGACCACGCGCACCGACGTGCACACCGTCGCCGGGGAACCGGTGGTCGCCGTCTGGTCGAAGATCGTCGTACGCGGGGAGGCCTGAGATGGAGTTGTCCGCCAAGACGTTCCAGGTGACCCGCGCGGACCTGGTCCGCTACGCCGGCGCGTCGGGTGACTTCAACCCGATCCACTGGAGCGACAGGTTCGCCACCGGCGTGGGTCTGCCCGGGGTGATCGCCCACGGCATGTTCACCATGGCGCTGGTCGGCCGGGCGGTCACCGAGTGGGCCGGGTCGCCGGACGCGGTGGTCGAGTACGGCGTGCGGTTCACCCGGCCGGTGGTCGTCCCGGACGACGACCAGGGGGCCGAGATCGAGGTCACCGCGCGGGTCCGTGAGGTGACCGAGGACGGGCTCACCCGACTCGACGTGACGGCGACCTGCGGGGGCGAGAAGGTGCTCTCGCAGGCCCGCGCGACCATCCGGACGACGCGCTGAGGCAGGCCCGCCACGCGAGGCGGAGAGACCGGTTGGGAAAGTAGGGCGGCTACCCGTACACTGGTCCGCCGTGGGGCAAGTGACCCCTGCTCGGTCGTCTGTGACCGCGTGGGGCGAGTGTTGCCGCACAGGGGTGTAGCTCAATTGGCAGAGCAGCGGTCTCCAAAACCGCAGGCTGCAGGTTCAAGTCCTGTCACCCCTGCGCCTCAGGCCTGACCGTTCCCGTGGGTCGCGCCGCCAGCTTGGCGGCGTCCGGCCCGTGGTGGTGGCATCGGCGGGGTGGTTCCGAGGCAATCGGGGCCCTCCGGATGATCCACCGGCCGCGGCCCGTCGCGGGACGGTTGGGCCCGGCCGGCGTGACCAGCGCCGCGTACGCCACTCGGCGTGCGACCCGAGATTCCGCGACGGAGGGCGAAGTGGCCGACAACAAGCGGCACGGCGAGGACGCCGGCGACGATCGTCTGGACGACGAGGTCGTCGACGAGGTTGCCGACGACGACGCCTCCAGCGCGGACGAGCTGGTCTCCCGGGGGGGCACCGCCACGCGGTCCCGCGCCCGGGCGGAGTCGGCGGACAGCCGGCCCACCACCCGGTCGGAGACCGGTCGGGTGGGCGTGTTCGGCCGCATCGCCCGGTTTTTCCGCGAGGTCGTAGCCGAACTGCGTAAGGTCATCTGGCCGACGCGTAAGGAGTTGCTGACCTACACCGCCGTGGTGGTGACGTTCGTCGCGGTGATGCTGACGATCGTTGGCCTGCTCGACCTCGGCTTCGCCAAGGTCGTGCTGTTTGTCTTCGGCAACTCGGACTGACCGGCTGCCTCCAGCCGATAGTGACGGAAGTGAGCGAGCGTGCCTGAGTACGACGAGACCGCCGGACCCGTGGACGAGCAGTCCACGGTCGCGACGGCGGCTGGTGACGAGTCGGTTGAGGCCGCCAGCGAGCCGGAGTTCCCAACGACTGAGCCCGCGCCGGACGAGGAGTACGACCCGGTCGCCGAGCTGAGGCAGAAGCTGCGCTACGCGCCGGGTGACTGGTATGTGGTGCACTCGTACGCTGGCTACGAGAACAAGGTCAAGACCAACCTCGAGACCCGGATCACGAGCCTCGACATGGAGGACTTCATCTACCAGGTCGAGGTGCCGACCCGGGAAGAGGTCGAGGTCAAGAACGGTAAGCGTTCGCAGATCCAGGCCAAGGTCTTCCCGGGCTACATCCTGGTTCGGATGGAGCTGACCGCCGAGTCCTACTCGTGTGTGCGTAACACCCCGGGCGTGACCGGCTTCGTCGGCGCGACCGACCGGGCCGACCGGCCCGCCCCGCTCTCCCTCGACGAGGTGCTGAAGTGGCTGGCACCGGCCGTCGAGACCGAGCAGAAGAAGTCGAAGCCGGAGATCAAGGTCCTCGACTTCGAGGTGGGCGACTCGGTCACCGTCACCGACGGCGCCTTCGCGTCGCTGCCGGCCACGATCAGCGAGATCAACGCGGACCAGCAGAAGCTCAAGGTGCTGGTGTCGATCTTCGGTCGCGAGACCCCGGTGGAGCTCAACTTCAACCAGGTCGCCAAGATCTGACTGGTCGTCGGCGGCGGGCCCGGCCCGCCGCCGACGTCGGCGTATGCCCTCCCGCTCGACCTCGGCGGACGAGTGGGCTGCGGCCTGCGCTACTCTTGAATGTCGCCGCTGTCGCACCGCGCTGACCGTGCGCGCTCCGAGGGCGGCGACAGCCGCATTTTCCCAGCTCCAAGCCCCAGGAAGTGACATGCCTCCGAAGAAGAAGCTCGTCAAGACGTTCACGCTTCAGCTGCCGGCGGGCCAGGCCACGCCGGCGCCGCCGGTCGGCCCCGCGCTCGGCCAGCACGGCGTCAACATCATGGAGTTCTGCAAGTCCTACAACTCGCAGACCGAGTCCCAGCGGGGCGACATCGTCCCCGCCGAGATCAGCGTGTACGAGGACCGGTCGTTCACCTTCGTGCTGAAGACCCCGCCCGCCGCCCGCCTGCTGATCAAGGCCGCCGGTGTGCAGAAGGGTTCGGGCGTTCCGCAGAGCGAGAAGGTCGGCTCGGTCAGCCGCGCCCAGCTGCGTGAGATCGCCGAGAAGAAGATGGCCGACCTCAACGCCAACGACATCGCCCAGGCCGAGAAGATCATCGCCGGCACCGCCCGGTCGATGGGCATCACCGTCAACGACTGACGTCGGCCCAGGCCGTCGACCCGACCGTGGGAGGGCCCGCGCCGAGCGGCCCGCCAGAGACCACAGGAGTAATCAGCAATGCAGCGCAGCAAGAGCTACCGCAAGGCCGCCGATGTCATCGACCGGTCCAAGCTCTACACCCCCGCCGAGGCCGTGAAGCTGGCCAAGGAGACCACCAACGTCAAGTTCGACGCCACGGTCGAGGTCGCGATGCGCCTCGGCGTCGACCCCCGCAAGGCGGACCAGATGGTCCGCGGCACGGTCAACCTGCCGCACGGCACCGGTAAGACCGCCCGCGTGATCGTGTTCGCCAGCGGCGCGAAGGCCGAAGAGGCCGTTGCCGCGGGTGCCGACGAGGTGGGCACCGACGAGCTGGTCGCCCGGATCCAGGGTGGTTGGCTGGACTTCGACGCGGCGATCGCCACGCCGGACCAGATGGCCAAGATCGGCCGGATCGCGCGGATCCTGGGCCCGCGCGGTCTCATGCCGAACCCGAAGACCGGTACGGTGACCATGGACGTCACCAAGGCGGTGCAGGACATCAAGGGCGGCAAGATCACCTTCCGGGTGGACAAGCACTCCAACCTGCACCTGATCATCGGCAAGGCCTCCTTCACGGAGAGCCAGCTCGTGGAGAACTACGCTGCGGTGCTCGACGAGGTGCTGCGTGCCAAGCCGTCCGCGGCCAAGGGCAAGTACCTCCGCAAGGTCATCGTGACCTCCACGATGGGCCCGGGTGTTCCGGTCGACCCGAACCTGGTGAAGAACCTCACCGGAGACGCCGCCGAGGCCTGAGCCGACACGTTCGCTCCACCGGGGCGCCGCCACGACCGTGGCGGCGCCCCGCTGCGTCCGCGATGTGGCACCCTCTATCCCTATGCGGCTGGAGAACGTCTGGTTGCGGTACCACCGGCGTGGGCCGTGGGTGTTGCGCGGCGTCGACGTGCGGATCGGTCCGGGCGAGGTGGCGGTCGTTCTGGGTCGTAACGGGGTGGGCAAGTCGACACTGCTCCAGGTGGCCGCGGGGGTGCTGCGGCCGGGCCGGGGCCGGGTCTCTGACCGTCCGGCACGGGTGGGCTGGGTGCCGGAGCGTTTCCCCGCCGACCAGCCGTTCACCGTGACCCGCTATCTGACCGGCATGGCCCGCGTGGCGGGGCTGGGCGCGGCGGCGGCCGACGAGGCGGTGGCCTCCTGGACCGACCGGCTCGGGTTGTCCGCCTTCCGCTCGGTCCGGTTGCCGGAGCTGTCCAAGGGCACCGCCCAGAAGGTGGGCCTCGCCCAGGCGATGCTGTGCCCGCCGGGCCTGCTGGTGCTCGACGAGCCGTGGGAGGGGCTGGACGCCGCCACCCGCGAGCTGGTTCCCGAGCTGATCTCCGAGGTGCTCGCCGCCGATGGTGCCGTGTTGGTCAGCGACCACCGTGGCGAGACGGTCCGGCTGCCGGCCGCGCGCCGCTGGTCGGTGGCCGACGGGTCGCTGACCGAGGAGACGTCGTCGGCGGCCGAGACGTTCGCGGTGGTCGAGGTCGCGGTGCCGACCGCGCGGGTCGCCGGCACCGTCGCCCGCCTGCGGGCCGAGGGCCACCACATTCTTCGGGTACGCGCCGACGACTCCACCACCGCACCGCGGGCCCGACCCGCCGAGCCGCCGGGGGTGGCCGGCGCTGCCCGACCCGCCGAGCCGCCGCCGACGGTGGCCGGGCAGCCGACAGCCGAGCAGCCGACAGCCGAGCAGCCGGACGCCACCACCGATGCGGTGGTCGAGCGGGCAGCGGGGGAGACCCGGTGATCGCACTGGTGCGGATGCGGCTGGCCGGCCTCCTGCGGACCGGGCGGGCGTTGGCGCCGCTGCTCGCCGGCCTCGTCGTGCTCGGCACGCTCTACGGCGGCAGCCGAGCCCAGCCAGCGGAGGCGTACGGCGTCTCGGCCGTGGTGCTCTTCCCGGTGCTCGCCTGGCAGACCAAGATCCTGTTGGACGTCGAGCCGGACGTGCAGCGTCGCCTGGCCCAGGTGACCGTCGGGGTGGCCCGCGAGCGGCTTGCCGGGCTCCTCGCCGCCGGGGTGGCGGCGCTGGCGACGGTGGCCGTCGCGCTGCTCTTTCCGTGGCTGGTCGGCGGGGTCACCGGCCCGGTCGAGCCGGGGGACCGGTCGATCCCGGTCGGGGTCGCGCTGGGGCTGTGGGCGCACCTGCTCGCCGTAGCCGCCGCTGTCGCCCTCGGTGCGTTGGCCAGCCGCGCGTCGGTGGGCGGTGCCGCGTACGGCGTCGCGGTGCTCACCCTCGGCGCTGTCGGCGCGGTGGTGCTCGGCCTGAGCGATTCGGTGGCGCCCTGGCTGGCACCGCCGATCATGGCCGCCGCCCGCGCCACCGCCGGCGACGCGGCCGCGCTCACCCTGCTGGGGCTGACCGCGTGGGCGCTGGCCTGGAGCACCGCGGTCGTCGGCGGCTACCTGTGGCGGCGGCGGGCCCAGGGCTGAGCGGTGCCGGCGTGGGTGACGTGGCTCACCGGGTGCGATTTGGTGCTGGTGGCCGGGGCGCGTAGTCTTCAACGAGTCATCCGTGCTCTCATGGATGAGGAACCACCCAAAGACCGCTGGTCACCGTGCTTCGGCACGGTCGAAGGTCCCGCGACGACGGGCGACCCGCGTAGGGCGGCAAGCGTAACTCGGCAGTGCACATGGTCCGCCGACTGTGTCGATCTGCCGGCCCTCGCCCCGTGCGCCCTGCGCCGGGGCTTTTTCGTTGTCGTGCTGCCTCCGCTCCCGTTCCGGCTTCGGCCGTGACGGGGACCAGCCTCGAGTAACGAGAGAGGAGGGACATGGCGGACAAGCCAATCCGGGCCGACAAGGCCACGGCCGTCGCTGAGCTGACTGAGAACTTCCGCAGCGCAGGCGCCACCGTGCTGACCGAGTACCGCGGTCTGACGGTTTCCCAGCTCACCCAGCTTCGGCGCACGCTCGGCGCCGAGACCAGCTACACGGTCGCGAAGAACACGCTGGCGAAGCGCGCAGCGACGGACGCGGGCATCACCGGCCTCGACGAGCTGTTCACCGGTCCTACCGCGCTGACTTTCGTTTCGGGCGACGTCGTCGAGGCGGCGAAGGGGCTTCGCGACTTCGCGAAGGCCAACCCGAAGCTCGTCATCAAGGGCGGTGTCTTCGAGGGCAAGGCCATTTCCGCGGCCGAGGTCACGAAGCTCGCCGACCTGGAGTCCCGCGAGGTGCTGCTGGCCAAGCTGGCCGGCGCGATGAAGGGCAACCTGAGCAAGGCCGCGGCCCTGTTCCAGGCCCCGCTGTCGAAGACCGCCCGTCTGGCGGCTGCCCTGCAGGACAAGCGCGAGAAGGAGGGCGCCGAGGCGGCCTGAGGCCCCACGGCGCACCAGTTCTTTACTTAACAGAATCAGGAAAGGACGCCAGATATGGCGAAGCTCAGCACCGACGAGCTGCTCGACGCGTTCAAGGAGATGACGCTGATCGAGCTCTCTGAGTTCGTGAAGCAGTTCGAGACGACCTTCGAGGTCACCGCTGCCGCTCCGGTCGCGATCGCCCAGGGCGGTGGCGGCGGTGCCGCTACTGCCGAGGCCGAGCCGGAGCAGGACGAGTTCGACGTCATCCTCGAGGCTGACGGCGGCAAGAAGATCCAGGTCATCAAGGTCGTGCGCGAGCTGACCGGCCTGGGCCTCAAGGAGGCCAAGGACGCGGTCGAGGCCGCGCCGAAGGCCATCCTGGAGAAGGTCAACAAGGAGACCGCCGACAAGGCGAAGGCCAAGCTCGAGGGTGAGGGCGCCAAGGTCACCCTCAAGTGACCTGACGTTCTACAAGCGCGTACCTGGCTCGTGAGCCGGGACACTATCGCGTCGCGGCGGGCGGTGATCCGACACGGATCACCGCCCGCCGTGTCTGTGGGCCCAGCCCCGACCCGCTCTGAGCTGGCCTCGGACGGCTGTGCCTGGCGATCCGATCGAGCGTGGCGGGTCGCCCTCCAGTGGGAAAGAACTGCCGACCCGGATACCGGCCCTTGACGCGGCCCCGGGCTGCCAGGCACGCTGACACCAGCAAGACACCGCGCTTGCGACGGCCACGACGTGGGTATGACAGCGGCGGCACCATCGGCCGCGTCGACCTGAGCGGCCCAGTGGGGACGTTGCGTTCTGAGCGGCCCGGCAGACCCCGGTTTACGGGGGCCGAGGCACGTTCCGCAAACGACCTGCGGGGTGGGCTGGACAGCGGTTAGCCTCTCGGCTACACTGCTAGTTTGCGCTGCCTTCCGACTTGACCCCTGCTCGGAAATGTCCGTTTGCGGATATTTCTGGTGGGGTCATTGGAGTGCACGCGTACCAGCCGTTCTGCAGCACCGGTCCTCGGAAGGACGCATCTTGGCAGCTTCCCGCCCTGCGAAGACCAGTCGTACGTCGAGCGCATTCGCTCCCCGCCGAGTTTCATTCGGCAGGATCACCGAACACCTCGAGGTCCCCAACCTCCTTGCCATTCAAAACGAGTCCTTCGACTGGCTCGTCGGCAACGAGGCTTGGCAGGGCCGGTCGGCGGACGACCCGCACGCACGCTCGGGTCTCGCGGAGATCCTTGAAGAGATCAGTCCCATTGAGGACTTCTCCGGCACCATGTCACTCTCCTTCTCTGCGCCGCGCTTCGACGAGGTCAAGGCCTCGATCGAGGAGTGCAAGGAGAAGGACCTGACCTACTGCGCTCCGCTCTTCGTGACCGCGGAGTTCACCAACAACACCACTGGCGAGATCAAGAGCCAGACGGTGTTCATGGGTGACTTCCCGATGATGACGCCCAAGGGCACCTTCGTCATCAACGGCACCGAGCGCGTCGTGGTCAGCCAGCTCGTCCGGTCTCCGGGCGTGTACTTCGACAAGCAGCCGGACAAGACCTCCGACCGCGACCTCTCCAGCGTCAAGGTCATCCCGAGTCGGGGTGCCTGGCTGGAGTTCGACATCGACAAGCGCGACACGGTCGGCGTACGCATCGACCGCAAGCGTCGGCAGGCCGTCACGGTCCTGCTCAAGGCCATCGGCTGGTCGGCCGAGCGGATCCGTGAGCGGTTCGGCTGGTCCGAGCTGCTGATGACCACGCTCGAGAAGGACCACATCGCCGGCCAGGACGAGGCCCTGCTAGACATCTACCGCAAGCTGCGCCCTGGCGAGCCGCCGACGCGCGAGAACGCCCAGACCCTGCTCGACAACCTCTTCTTCAACCCGAAGAGGTACGACGTCGCCAAGGTCGGGCGCTACAAGTTCAACAAGAAGCTCGAAGTCGCCGTGCCGATCACCACCGGCACGCTGACCGAGGACGACATCGTCGCCACCGTGGAATACCTGTGCCGGCTGCACGCCGGTGAGGACGGCTACGAGGCCGACGACATCGACCACTTCGGCAACCGGCGCCTGCGTACCGTGGGTGAGCTGATCCAGAACCAGGTCCGGGTCGGCCTGTCCCGGATGGAGCGGGTCGTCCGCGAGCGGATGACCACGCAGGACGTCGAGGCGATCACCCCGCAGACCCTGATCAACATCCGCCCGGTGGTGGCGGCGATCAAGGAGTTCTTCGGGACGTCGCAGCTGTCCCAGTTCATGGACCAGACCAACCCGCTGGCGGGTCTCACCCACCGGCGCCGGCTGAGCGCGCTCGGCCCGGGTGGTCTGTCCCGGGAGCGGGCCGGCTTCGAGGTCCGCGACGTGCACCCGTCCCACTACGGCCGGATGTGCCCGATCGAGACGCCGGAAGGCCCGAACATCGGCCTGATCGGCGCGCTGTCCACCTTCGCCCGGGTCAACCCGTTCGGCTTCATCGAGACGCCGTACCGGAAGGTCGTCGAGGGTCGGGTCACCGACCAGATCGACTACCTGACCGCGGACGAGGAGGACCGGTTCGTCAAGGCGCAGGCCAACGCGCGCCTGAAGGCGGACGGCACGTTCGCCGAGGAGCGGGTGCTCTGCCGTCGTAAGGGCGGCGAGACCGAGGACGTCCTCCCCGGTGCCGTCGACTACATGGACGTCTCGCCCCGGCAGATGACCTCGGTCGCGACCGCCATGATCCCGTTCCTCGAGCACGACGACGCCAACCGGGCACTGATGGGCGCGAACATGCAGCGCCAGGCGGTGCCGCTGGTCAAGGCCGAGGCGCCGCTGGTGGGCACGGGCATGGAATACCGGGCCGCGGTCGACGCTGGCGACGTGGTGGTCGCCGAGGTCGGCGGTGTGATCGAGGATCTCTGCGCCGACTACGTCACCATCCACCAGGATGACGGCCACCGCCGGACGTACCTGCTGCACAAGTTCCGCCGCTCCAACGCCGGCTCCTGCGTCAACCAGAAGCCGGTGGTCTTCGAGGGCGACCGCGTCGAGGCCGGTCAGGTCATCGCCGACGGGCCGTGCACCGACGAGGGCGAGATGGCGCTCGGACGCAACCTGCTGGTGGCGTTCATGTGCTGGGAGGGTCACAACTACGAGGACGCGATCATCCTGTCGCAGCGCCTCGTGCAGCAGGACGTGCTCACCTCGATCCACATCGAGGAGCACGAGGTCGACGCTCGGGACACCAAGCTCGGCCCGGAGGAGATCACCCGCGACATCCCGAACGTCAGCGAGGAAATGCTCGCCGACCTCGACGAGCGCGGCATCATCCGGATCGGTGCCGAGGTCGTCCCCGGCGACATCCTGGTCGGCAAGGTCACGCCCAAGGGCGAGACCGAGCTGACCCCGGAGGAGCGCCTGCTCCGCGCGATCTTCGGTGAGAAGGCGCGTGAGGTTCGGGACACCTCGCTGAAGGTGCCGCACGGCGAGACCGGCACGGTCATCGGTGTGCGCACGTTCTCCCGCGAGGACGGCGACGAGCTGCCGCCGGGTGTCAACGAGTTGGTCCGGGTCTACGTCGCCCAGAAGCGCAAGATCCAGGACGGCGACAAGCTCGCCGGCCGGCACGGCAACAAGGGTGTCATCTCGAAGATCCTGCCGATCGAGGACATGCCGTTCCTGGAGGACGGCACCCCGGTCGACATCGTGCTCAACCCGCTCGGTGTGCCGAGCCGGATGAACATCGGCCAGGTCCTGGAGACCCACCTCGGTTGGGTCGCCAAGACCGGTTGGAAGGTCGAGGGCGACGACGCCGACTGGAAGCGCCAGCTCCGCTCGATCGACGCGCACGAGTCCGAGGGGGACACCAACGTGGCCACCCCGGTCTTCGACGGTGCCCGCGAGGAGGAGATCTCCGGTCTGCTCGAGTCGACCCTGCCCAACCGGGACGGCAAGCAGCTGATCGGCCGCACCGGTAAGGCGCAGCTGTTCGACGGGCGTTCCGGCGAGCCGCTGCCCGACCCGATCGCGGTCGGCTACGTCTACATCCTGAAGCTCAACCACCTGGTCGACGACAAGATCCACGCTCGTTCGACCGGTCCGTACTCGATGATCACGCAGCAGCCGCTGGGTGGTAAGGCGCAGTTCGGTGGTCAGCGTTTCGGTGAGATGGAGTGCTGGGCGATGCAGGCGTACGGCGCCGCGTACGCCCTGCAGGAGCTGCTCACGATCAAGTCCGACGACGTGCTCGGCCGGGTGAAGGTCTACGAGGCCATCGTCAAGGGCGAGAACATCCCGGAGCCGGGCATCCCGGAGTCGTTCAAGGTGCTGCTCAAGGAGCTGCAGTCGCTGTGCCTCAACGTTGAGGTGCTCTCCAGCGACGGTGTGGCCCTGGAAATGCGCGAGACCGACGACGAGGTGTTCCGGGCCGCTGAGGAGCTGGGCATCGACCTGTCCCGGCGCGAGCCGAGCTCGGTCGAAGAGGTCTGAGGTGAGCGGTCGGGGGGGGGGGGGGCGGGCCCCCCCCCCCCCCCCCCCAAAAAACCGAAAAAAAAACAAAAAGAGAGAAATGAGAGGAGACGAACAAAAA
>NZ_JBEZED010000039.1:0-68740 GCF_040648675.1 Micromonospora sp. NPDC049101
GGGAGATCCGCGACGACATCCACGAAGCCTTCCTCACCCTCGCCTGCGCCATCATCTGCTGGCGCCGACTCCAACACTCAAAGAGTTAGGAGTTTCTAGGCTGACCAACGTCACCAGCAGCTCCAGCTTGGCGGCCAGGCTTACAGCCGGCGCAGCCGGGGCGGCACCCGGCGTGGTTGGCCACGTCAGCCTGGCGTCGACGCCCTAACAGCCGCACGCCTCAGGTTCCACATCAACGTGTCGTAGGTGTCCACGACCCTCCGCACCGGCACGCCCAGCGAACGAATCATCAAGTCGAGTCCGTACTGCACCTGCTCACCAGAGTGCTGGGAGCTGACCACCCGCTCCACCTCGACGAACGCGCCAAGCCCGTCGACGACGTCCACGCACACCGTCGCGCCTTCCCAATCGCCGGTTCGACGCTGCTTGACTATTCGCACCGTTGGCACCCAACCCATCGTGGTCAGAGCAGCGTGCATCGCGTCGCGGTCGGAGATCACGCATTCGTGCTCCAGACACGCCATCTCGTTGTCGATCGGCTTCTTCACGGTGAACAGATGGCGGCCCTCCTGCGTGCGCAGACGCGCGAACGGAAAACCGATCTTCGGCATCCCGTACGACCAGCCGGCCGGCGCGTACGCCTGGTCGTCCTGCACCGACGGCTCCGTCAACGCCACCTGCCGCTGGGCGAGCGCCGTGATCAACTCTCCCAGGTCGCTGACCTGGTACTTGGCTTCAACCTCATGATCATTTTTCCCTAGCGCACGGGTCACGAGCAGGGAGCATACGAAAGTCGCAGGTCACGCGAGTTCCGGCCAACGCGAGAGCGATGTCGGAATTTTGTCGGAAGAATGTTGGAAGAAGCCGCTGAGTAACCGACGCACCACAGCTCCGCACTAGAGTGTCTTCACGCCACCACGTGTCGCCTCGTGCGGACGTTCGTCTCCATCGGGAGCTGCTGATGCCGAGCGTTCCACCGCAAGAAATTGCCAAGGCATGGATCGCTCTTGGCCAACTGCTCGCCAGCAGCCGTAAGGCCGCCAGTTACACGCAAGAAGCGTTTGCGCCTCTTGTCAACTACGGACGAAGCACGATCGCGAACGTGGAGACTGGCCGTCAGCGAGTGGGGCGAAACTTTTGGTCCCAATGCGATGAGCTCTTGCGGACCGGCGGCAGTCTGGCCCGCGAATACGATCGGATCCGCCGCGCCAGCGCCCGACACGTGCCGAGCAGTATGCCGGCACCTCAGCCGCTTGAGGTTGCTCCAGAGCCGTCGTCCTCCACCGCTCTTGAGTCGCTAGCCGGCAGGGTCGGCGGCGACTACCTGGCAGGCGAGTGGCACACTTTCTCCACGCTGACCAGCATGCTGGCGCAACAACGCCAAGCCGTGTCACCCGACGCGCTGCTGGGCCTGATCGAGGCGCACCGTGAATGCCTGTCGACGCTCTACCGCAAAGCCGGCCGTGCACCCATCCGTGCTGATATTGGGGCCATGCTCGCCGAAGCTTCGGTCGTCGCCAGCAGGCTGTGGAGTGCGCAAGGCAACCGTGCTCTCGCAATCGCTCACTGCGCCTACGCCCGCCAGTTGGGCGACAGGCTCGGTGACCGCAGGATCAGCGCCACCGCACGCATCTTTGAGGGTAACCTTCAAGCCGCCACGCTGATCGAAGCCGATGGTGACGTCATGATCGGCCTGCGGCTGCTCGACGAGGCCGATCGCGCCTCCGCAGATCTCAGCCCCGCCGCGCGAGCTCGCATAGCCGCCGAGCAGGCCCAGGCCTATGCCGCCCTACGACTTCCGCGCGAGGCTACCGCTGCCCTAGGGCGAGCAGAGGCAGCGGTCAACGACTTGTCACCGATTGACTGTGTCGGCCTCTACAGCGACTGGAGCAACGCCCGTCTCCACGTCTACGCGGGCACATGCCATCTTCTCCTCGGCCAGCCCGAGCAGGCTGTGGGGGTGCTCGAAGGTGCAGTACAAGCGCTCGAACGCGACTCCGCGAACATCAACGTCGCCCTCGCCGCAGCGGTCGACCTCGCGAGCGCCTACGCCGAGACTGGCGAGCTGGAGCGATCCTGCACTCTGCTCGGCGACACCTACGGTCAGCTGAAGGCCGGCGGCAACCAGCGGGGCATCGCCCGAGCTCAACGAGCCCGAGAGCGGCTGGCCCGTTGGCGCGCTGAGCCGGTTGTACGCGAACTTGAGGAGCAAATGGCTGCCTAAAAGCTCCTAACAGAATGATGTTGGGCGTAACCGGCTGATCGTGAAGCTCGTCCTGTCTGAACGTGAGGAGGGGTGAGCAGCCGCCGTGGATCGTCTCGGACGACCTGTGGGCCGAGATCGAACCGCTGCTGCCACCCCGACCGCCTCGCCGGCACCGGTTCCCCGGCCGTAAGCCCTTCGGCGGCCGCAAGGTGTTGTGCGGGATCCTGTTCGTGCTCTACACCGCGATCCCGTGGGAGTGCCTACCCCAAGAACTCGGGTTCGGGTCGGGGATGACCTGCTGGCGCAGGTTGCGGGACTGGAACGACGCCGGCGTGTGGCAACGCCTGCACGAAGTCCTGCTCGGCAAGCTCAGAGCCGCCGACCAGCTCGACATGTCCCGGGCGGTGATCGACGGAACCCATGTTCGGCACTGAAGGGCGGCCCAAAACCGGCCCGAGCCCGGTCGACCTCCGCAAGCCAGGCTCGAAACACCACGTCATCACCGACGCGGGCGCCATCCCCCTCGCCGTCAGCCTGACCGGCGGCAACCGCCACGACGTCACCCAACTCATGCCCCTGGTCGACAAGATCCCACCGATCAAGGGCATTCGCGGTCGACCCCGGCAACGACCCGAGCGGATCTACGCCGACCGCGGCTACGACTTCGACAAGTACCGCCGCGAGTTACGCGCCAAGGGCATCACACCGGTCATCGCCCGACGCGGCACCGGACACGGCTCAGGACTCGGCACCCGACGGTGGGTCGTCGAGCAGACCATCGCCCTACTGCACTGGTTCCGCCGTCTGCGCATCCGCTGGAAGATCCGCGACGACATCCACGAAGCCTTCCTCACCCTCGCCTGCGCCATCATCTGCTGGCGCCGACTCCAACACTCAAAGAGTTAGGAGTTCTATGTCGAGCAGGTAGTGCAGTCACTCGCACCACGCAGCTACCGACTGGCCAGCCAGGATCTGGATCTCGACCGGGCCGCCGCAGCCCGCCTCGTCGGCGACCAGCCGATGGAAGATCGCATTCACGATCTCCCGCAGCTCGTAGCTGAGCTGGTGCCCGGACGCCGACGGATGCCTGGCCTTCACGCGAGTAGCAACGGGCCGACCACCGATCATCGGATGGATGACTGGGATACGCCTTGCGCTCGACCATGTCCAACCAGCCCGCATACCCGCCGACCCGACACCGGACCAGCCCGAACACCACGACATCGGGCGATGACGAACTACAGAAACCTCACAAACCGCCCTCCGGCGTCCCCGTGCCGCCTGGTGGGGACGTCGAGTGTAGGCGTATCAATATCGAAGGACTTCTCCGCCATCTGCGAAAACACGCTCGCAATCTTGGCGAAACGTCACACGTCTGATGTGCTCCCGGCGTTGAGCTGACTCACCTCGTGCGGAGACGGAGACGCGTGTTGTCGACATCGCAAGGTTCACCGAGGAAGGCGCTGCGGACCGCGGTCGCCGCCATCGCCCTGGCCGCCACCGTCCTGGTGGCGACGCCTGCGCGCGCAGCCAGTGCCCTCTACGTGTCCCCCACCGGTTCCGGCACGGCCTGCTCATCGGCCCAGCCCTGTTCCCTCACCGAGGCGCAGGCCCAGGTCCGCTCCGCACCCGCCGGCGACGTCACGGTGCAGGTGGCCGACGGCATCTACCGCGTCGCCAGCCCCCTGCAGTTCCGTGCGGAGGACGGCGGCCGTAGCGGCACGGTGCTGTGGACGGCCGCGGCCGGCGCCCGGCCGGTGATCACCGGTGCGGTCGACGTCGCGGGTTGGTCGGTGCACGACGCCGCGTCCAACATCTACGTCGCGAACACGCCGGTCGGCTTGGACACCCGCCAGCTGTACGTGAACGGCGTCAGTGCCCCGCGCGCGGCGATCCGCCTGCAGAGCTCCGACGTCACGTTCACCGCATCGGGCATGACGATCAACAACGGCGCGCTGAACTACCTCTCCGGCCTGCCGCAGCAGAACCGGATCGAGTTCCAGAGCCTCGGCGACTTCACCAACCGGTACTCGCCGGTCGCGAGCATCAGCGGCAACACCATCACGATGGCCCAGCCGGGCTGGAACAACAACACCTGGGGCTGGGACACCCCGCAGAGCCCGTTGCTCGGCGCGCCGACCTTCTACCTGGAGAACTCGTTGCGGTTCCTGACCGCGGTGGGCCAGTGGTATGTCGACCCGTCGGCGGGCAAGCTCTACTTCAAGCCGGCGCCCGGCGTCGATCCGAACAGCCTCGACATCGAGCTGCCCCGGCTGCAGACCCTGGTCAGCATCTCCGGCACGTACGACAGTCCGGTGTCGAACCTCGCGTTCCGCGGTCTCACCTTCGCCGGCACCTCCTGGCTCGGTCCGTCCTCCGTGGATGGTTACGCGAACCAGCAGAACGGCACGTTCCTCAAGGGCGCCTTCAGCTACCGGCCGGGCGACGCGTTCAGCAGTTGCAAGCGGGGCTGCACGATGTTCGAGCGGGCCCGCAACACCTGGTACCAGGAGCCGGCCGCGGTTCAGGTCTCGGCCGCCGCCAATGTGTCGTTCACCGGCAACACCTTCACCGCGCTCGGGCAGACCGCCCTCGGCCTGGGGCAGGACGCCAACGCGACGCTGTCCGGGGTCGGGCTCGGCGTCAGCGGCATCGACGTCACCGGCAACCGGTTCACCGAGGTCGCCGGGCACGGCATCGTCGCCGGCGGGGTACGCCCGGACGCGCACCACCCCAGCGATCAGCGGATGACCAACCGGAACGTGCGGATCACCGACAACACGGTCAACCGGGCCGCGGTCGACTACAAGGACAACTCCGGGATCCTCAGCACGTACGTCACCGGCGCGCAGATCGTCCACAACGAGGTCGCCAACGTCTCGTACGACGCGATCGACACCGGGTACGGCTGGGGCACCAACGATCCGGGCGGCTCCAACGACTACAACAACCGCGGGTACTACACCTACAACACGCGGTACACGACGCCGACGACATTGCGCGACAACCTGGTCGCCAACAACCTGGTGCACAACACCAAGGCCCGGTTCTCCGACGGCGGTTCGCTCTACAACCTGTCGGCCAGTCCCGGCTCGGTGACCGAGAAGAACTACCTCTACAACGTCTCGGGCGTCGGGCTCTACCTCGACGAGGGCACCCGCTATACGACGTACCGCAGCAATGTCCTGCAGGGCGCGAGCCCGTGGGTGTTCACGAACTCGTTCGGGACGGCGCACAACACCAACGACAACACGATCACCGGCAACTGGTTCAACTCCGGCGGGGCGTCGACCCCGGACGCCGCGCTGCACAACAACCAGATCTACGGCAACACGCAGGTCTCCGGGACCAACTGGCCCTCGGGCGCGGCCTCGGTCATCTGCGGGGCCGGCGTGTCGTCGCCGCTCCGGACGCAGCTCAACGGCAACCTGTTCGCCCCGTCCTGTGGACAGTCCGGCTCCGCTGTCGCCGCTCCGCTGCGTACCACCGGGACCTCCACCGCCGGCTCGTTCTTCGCCCAGTCCGGGTCCCAGTTCGGCATCTCGGCCGCCGGCGCGGACGTCTGGCAGAGCGGCAGCCAGCGCAACGACGAGTACGGCGCCATCTACTCCGACGACGCCGTCACCGCGGGCACCAGCGTGACCGCCCGGGTCGACTCGCTGAACGACTCCCACGCGTACGCCAAGACCGGCGTCATGATCCGCAACGACATGACCCGGGCCGGCTCCTCGCCGGGCTACGCGCTGGTGGCGGTCACGCCCCGCAACGGGGTGCTGTTCGAGTGGGACTCCAACGGCGACGGGTTCGCCGACAGCGAGGCCCGGGCCACCGTCGACACCTTCCGCCCGGTCTGGGTCCGGCTGACCCGCACCGGCACCCAGGCGACCGCTTCCTACTCCTACGACGGCGCCAACTTCATCCCGGTCGGGTCCGCGGTCACCCTGACCGGCGCCGCCACCACCCAGGACGGCGGCATCTTCAGCACCTCGCACGACCGCAGCCAACGGGCCGTCAACGTGGTCAGCGACCTGAAGTTCGCCACCTCGACGACGGTCCCGCAGGGCGCCCAGATCATCGGCGGCCAGTCCGGCCGGTGCGTCGATCTGCCGGCGGTCACGAACGGTACCCAGGCGCGCTTGTACGACTGCGGCGCGGCGACCAACCAGCGTTGGACGTACACCACCGGCAAGCAGTTGACCCTGGCCGGCAAATGCCTCGACGCCAGCGGGGCCGGCACGGCCAACGGCACCCTGGCCATCGTCTGGGACTGCAACGGCCAGACGAACCAGCAGTGGAACGTCACCACCACCGGGACCATCACCAGCGCACAGTCCGGGTTGTGCCTGGACGCCTCCGGCCTGGGCACCACCAACGGAACCCCGATCCACCTCTGGTCCTGCACCGGCGCCGCCAACCAACAGTGGCGCCTGCAGAGCTGACCAGGTAGCCCGCCCCGGCGGGCTACCTGCTTTGCTCCCCTCCGGCCGAGCGAACCGCCGCGATGTGGCCGGAGGGGGCCACAGGCCGCATCGCCCGGCCCCGGCGCCGGAGAACATGGATCAGGCGCGGATACGACGGATGACGCTGATGATGATCCTGCTGACCGCCGCCTGTTTCACGGACGGTGGCGTGCCGTCGGACGTCCGACCGGTCAGCTCCGCACCGGTCGCGCCCCGTCGCCGAGCGCCCCTTCGTCGCCTACACCGGCCTTCGATCCCGAAGCGCAGGCCCGCCGCCAGATCAAGAAGATCGTCGACGACGGTTACCAAATCACGATCAAGCGACTGTACGAGGTGGGCGAGAAGCCGGCGCACGGCGAAATCTCACTGACGGACGTAAGATAGACGCTCTTCAAGGTAATTCATCTGATGTTTGCAGGTCAAGGCGGGCGTACAGGTGGAAGGCGCCGGAAGCCTCCGTGCCCCCGTAAGACGCCAGGCACTCTGCGGCGCGGGGCGCACGCAAACAGCGTCACGATCCTCGCCGTCTCCGCGGAGCACCGCCCGCTCGGCGCAGGCACCGTGCTGTGCGAACACGCGTTCGCCGCGATGCGGGAACTCGGCGCCGAGGTCGTCACGATCGGCACGGGGCGGCGACGGGTTCCATGCGCCCGCCCGCGCCTTGGCGACCTGCGGGCCGGCAGCAGGCGCCGTCCAACCTGAGCGGGCGCGGCCTGGGGCGCGCAACCTCGGTCGGCGGCCCGACCGCCTCGGGTCTCAGGTCGGCCACGCTCGAAGACCTGCCAGCGGCCGATATCTGTGGTGCTGCATCGATCGACGGGATGCCGCGAGGTCGGACGCTTCGCGGTTGCCGCCGACGGAGCGGACCTGCCCTCACCCGGGCGGACGCCGGACACGCCCCCTCCACCGGACCAGTCGCTGCTGCCAGCTACGTCGCGGCCGGCCTTCACGCCGTGGCTGAGAACTGACCCCCTCGACTCGTACGACGGCGGCGGGGCCAACCCGAGTGAAGGTCGCCAGTCCAGATAGTCAACGCTCCGGCACGCTGCGTTCACCCTCGCTTCTTACGTGGTTCAAAGGCCGCTTTGAGGTTCACCTGATTACGTCCACTTCGTCCCGACCGTTTTCAGATGGGCTACGAGGAATGCGACTGCCGTTCCGAGGACGTACCGTGCCACCGGACCGCCCCGGTGGCGGTGAACCGCCAGACTCCGACCGTCCGACCCCGTCAGGCAACCAGGCCAGAGGCGGTAGCGACGGTCATGCGCTGCGGGCACCGAGAAGGTTGCACGCCTTAAGAGGTAGCCGGCGACCCGCCCGAAGCCCACAGCGGGTTAACCGCCGCCACTACCGCCGTTGGGTCAAGACTGTCGAGTACCACGTCAGGGTGGTGGGAGGCCAACTCTTGATGTCCAATCCGGTGAGCGACAACAGCGACATGGAAGCCGGCGTGACGTGCGCAGGCGATGTCGTTGGGCGCGTCCCCGATGACGATTACTCGATCAGGATCGAGCTGTTGGCCGTAGGTCGCGAGGTAGCGTCCAGCTACGACCGCCGGGAGTTGGAAGCGGTCTCGAGCGTCCGACCCGAACCCGCCGATGCGGAGATCGAGAAACTCGTCCAAGCCCGACACCTGCAGCTTCACCTCGGCGGCCGAGCGCAGGTTGCCGGTCAGCACGGTCTGGTGGAAACCACGGCCGTGCAGCTCCGCGATGCTCGCCGCAGCACCTGGATACGGTGGCTGCACCTCAGCCAGCTCCTGCCGGCCCTCTTGCATCACTGCGGCGATGGCCTCGCGGAAGGCGGGTATGCCGGCCTCCGCAGCCAACGCGTCGACGCCCGAGGCGATCGCCGTGTCGATGGCGATCGACTCGTCCGTATAGCCGTGCACCTTCTTGTCGGGGAAGACAACCTCCGACTCGGCCATGCCGTAGGCGCGAGAGATCGCTCGCGTCAGCCAGCGCAAGTCTGCGGGGATGAGCGTTCCGTCAACGTCCCAGATAACCAAGCCGGCGCTGCCGTGGTTCATGGAGCCATCGTCGCACGCACGCCGGGGCAGGCAACTCGACAGCATCATCGGGTTCATCGGAAGGAACGTAGCGGTGCTGACAAATACGCACGGTCTGCTCACAATCTCCTGGCCGACGGCAGACTGGCCGCTCTCGGCTGGCCGAGCCACCCCCGGCCTAGATCAATTACTAGTGGATCCGCCGGATGCCTGAGGAGCGACACGTGCGCGTGATCTGGATCAACGGTGCGTTCGGCGCTGGGAAGACGACTCTGTCGCAGCAGTTGACGACGGATGACCCTCGGCTGCTGATGTTCGATGCGGAGTTGCCAGGGTTCATGCTCCGCGAGATCGTTCCGCCGCCCGCGAGTGGCGATTTTCAAGACCTGCGGGTATGGCGGCGTAGCGTCGCGGATACAGCGACAGCGCTGCTTGAGGAGTACGGACGGACGCTTGTCGTACCGATGACCGTGGTGGTGCCGTCGTATCTTGACGAGATTTTCGGCCGGCTGCGCGCCCACAACGTGCTTGTCGACCACTTCTTCATCGACGTGCCCACCGACGTCCTACGGACGCGCATCGCGGCGCAGGCGGTCTGGCCGGATGACCCGGATCGTGATGCGCAGGTACGTGCTTGGCGGCTGGAGCAGGTAACGCGCTGCGCTGCGGCTGTCGGCTTGCTGCCGGCGGACACGGTGATGCTGGACGGTCAGCTGCCGGTGGCGCGGTTGGCCTCGGAGGTCCTGGCACGGTCAGCAACGTGATCTCTCGTAGCGGCCAACCGAGCTTGTTCGGGAACGGCGGCACGGCTGACGACGGCCGCGAGCCCATCCTCATGTCGCTGAATCCCCTGTACTACGACCTCCTCTGGGCAGGCGAGAAGACGCACGAGTTCCGGCGCCGGTTCCTGACCGGCCAGTCGGTGCGTTGGTACGTCTACCTCACCTGGCCCGTCGCCCGGCTCGGGGCGGTTATCGACCTCGGGCCCGCCATCGTCGACACTCCGGAGCGAATTGCCGAGATCGCCGAACGGTCTCGCCCCGGCAACGGCGCCTCGGTGCTCGAGTACGTCCAGGACCTGGACCAGGCCTTCGCGATCCCGATCCAACGAGTTACGGAGTACCCGGGGATGTCGCTGGAGCAGCTCAGGGCTCAGCTGGACGCATTCCATCCTCCCCAGGGGTATACCAAGCTGCGCAACCACTCTGAGCTGCTCAGCATCTGCGAGAAGATCACAGCCGGTCCACCGAGCCGCGAGATGACCGTGCCTGATCACACCTAGGCAGTGCCGTCAACCACGACCCAGGCCCTGTTACTGATCCTCGCCGTTTGACGGCCAGCCTGAATGCCATGAGCGCCGGTTGGATGTCCTGGACGAACGAGCGGGGGGCGGGCAAGACCATCATCGCCGCAGGGGCCGCATTCGGTGGCGCGCTGGGCCTGATGATCGTCTCGTACAACTTCGTCATGCACCCGGAAACCTAGGCTGAGCCGTCGGTTCAATCCCCCTGGCAGGCGGCACACGCGCATTGAAGAACCGACGTGCGTATCCGCCGGGCTGGCCCCCGACACGGGGCGTTGTGACATCCCGGGGGAAGGCCAGGCCCTCAGGCCAGAGCCGCAGCGTTGTTGGCAGCGAGCCAGCCGGCAGGGTTGCCGCAGTCGTGGTACTCGCCGGTGACGGGGTGGATCAGCACGTCGTTGTCGCGGGCGAAGGCGATGACGGCGTCGGTGGCCTGGTACTCGCCGTTCGGCGCCGGAGTCAGCTTCTGGAAGTAGGCCATGGCGTCGGCGGGTAGCAGGGTGCGGCTGATGTTGATGTACGCGGTTGGCTCGCCGTAGTCGTCCGGCTTTTCGAGCAGCTGATCGAGTAGCTGGTGACCCTCGGCTACTCGCGGGTGCAGGATGCCGTAGCGATGGGCCTCGGCGCCGGGCACCGTGGCGGCGGCGAGCGCGGCCGGCACTCCAGCGGCGGCCCGGGCAGCGACGAGGTCGGCCAGGTCTGACCCGCCGTCGTTGCGGAGAAGGAAGTCGTCACCCGCAACTAGGAGGAAGTCGTCGCCAGCGATGAAGTCAGCGGCGACGATCGCGGGCAGCGCGGTGCCGTACCGGTCGTCGCGCGGTTGTTCGATGAACGTGAAGTCGGCTTGGCTGTGCAGGTCGGCGAGGGGCGCGTACTTGTCCTGCCAGCCGCGTGCGGTGAAGTAGTCCTTCAGGTCGTGGTCTTCGGTGAAGTAATGACGCACCTGGCGGCCGATCTCGCCGGGGGCGGTGACGATCGCGATCTCGTGGGCGCCTGCGGCGACGCAGTCAGCGACTGCGTAGGCGACGACTGGTTGGTTGAGGATCGGCAGCATGCATTTGTTGATGGTTTTGCCGATGGGGAAGAAGCGGCTGCCCATGCCGGCGACAGCGATGACGGCCCTCACGCGCTTACCTTTCGGTTGGGTTGCACCGGCCGTCAGGGTGTGGCGACAGGGAGCCGGGCGGATCTGTGCAGTTTACGCATCGCACTGGTCCGATTCGGGGCACATGGTGAAGGCGCGCACGGGTGCGGGCCGCCAACGCGTCGATGCCGGCGGCCCGCAATGATTCGTCAGCGTGAGGCGGGCGCCTTGAGCATGGTGGTGGTCGTGCGTTCGGCTGCGGCCAGGGAGCCGGCCTGACGAATGCGATCCCACGTCGGGGTCCGGCGTGTGTCAGGGTCGAGGCCGTGGCGCAGGGCCTGCCGGTGGACGCCGTTGAGCATGGTGTCGTAGTCGTGCGGGGTGCTCCGGTGCCCTTCGACGTACTGGTGGAGGGCGGCGACGCCAACCTCGGCCACGACGTGTCCGCAGCGCGCGATGGCGGCGAGCAGGTCGGTGTCGAACGCCAAGCTGTGGTCGGCGGTGAGGGGCAGTGCGGTGCGCAGGGCGGTGGCCGGGAAGGCTTTGAAGCCGGCCTGCGGGTCGGTGGCGTCGAGGTGCAGGAGGTCCCGGACGGCTCCTTGGTAGAGCCGGGCGGTGGGGGCCGGGCCTGTTGGCGGGTAGTAGCCGTAGGAGTCGGGGCGGCGGCGGGAGCCGATAACGGCGCCGACGCCGGGTTGGTCGAGGGCGGCAACGTGGAGACCGAGTTGCTCCAGTGGATAGGTGATGTCGAGGTCGGTATAGGCGAGGATGGTGCGGCCGGCGCCGGCGAGCTCAGTGAGGCCCCAGAGCACGGCGCCGCCTTTGGCGCTGGTGTCGTCGGGGCGTTGGGCGACGGTCACGCGGATCTGCGCGTGGTGGACGTCGATCGCGCGGGCGGCGCGGGCCGAGGAGCCGTCGATGCTCTCGTCGACCAGGAGGAGGTCGGCGTGGGCGTCAGGACAGGCTTGCAGGAGCCAGCCAAGTTGGGCGAACTTGACGGTGAGCGCGTTGTCGCCGTCCTCGGGGGTGAGGTGATGCGTCTCGGCGCGCATCGGCACGACGATGCCGAGGTCGGCCGGGGCGGGCCGGGTCAGGAGGGCGGCTTTGGACCGGGCGGCCTTGATGGCGGCGATCAGGCCGTGCAGCTGTAGGCCCGCGGGGATGTTGTCGTGGCGGTTCTTGGCGAGCCCGTGCACGAAGGAGATGAGGAGTTGGTCGTTGTAGTGCGGAAGGGGGCTGTGTGTCTGGTGGCCGGTGAGGTGGTCGGCGACCAGGTGCAGCAGCGCGCGGCCGGTGGGGTCGGCGGCCCAGCACTGGTCGGGGGTGGGCGGGGTGTCCGCTGATCCCCAGGTGCTGCGGACGTGGTCGGCGAGCAGGTCGTAGCCGGCCACGAGGGCGCGTTGAGTGTCGTCCCACCGTGCGCCCTCGTCGGTGAACTCGGCTGCCTGCCACGCCTGCTCCCAGCCGCCCGGCTGGGCTTCGGCGGCGCTTGCGGCGGCGGTGACGTGCTGCCAACGGCGACGGACGGCGGGCCAGGCGCAGGCCGGGTCCTCCCCCGAGGCGAGGCTGTCGGCGGCGTTCTCGGCCAGGGCGAGGGCCTGGCTGGCTTGGACGGGGGTGTCGGCGGCGGCCGTGAGCGAGTCAAACCACAGCTCGGCGGCCAGCGTCAGTCCCCCGGTGTGCGCGGCGAGGCCACGGATCGTCTGCTCGCGCCGTGCGAGAAGCGCCGCGCGCACCTGCTGACGGCGGGCGCGGTCGAGAGCGGTAGCACCCGCCAGGTCGACGGGGGCCGTCGGGACGCGGCCTGCACGGGCGTCGAGCAGCGCGAGCAGTCCGGTCTGGGCAGGACCGGTCAGGACGCCCCCGTCCAGGATCGGAGCCAGTAGCTGTTCCAGGGTCACCGGGTCCGCTGCGGCGGCGGATGCGCGGAATCGTGCACTGTCGAGGTAGGCGTCGTCGACCAATGCGGGCTGGTGCACGAGGGTCGCCATGGTGCGGACGAATCGATGACACGCGCCGGGTGAGGTGCCGTCGGGGAAGAGTCTGGCCCGTAGGGCACTGGTCGCCCGCCTGGCGTCGACCCGGTACGCCACGAGCAACGCGAGTGAGGTCAGAGGAAGATCCGTTCGCTCGTCGAGCGCGCGGGCGATCCGGTCGGCCGCCGGCATGGCGGTGATCGACAGCAGCGCCCGTACGGTGGCCGGGTCGGGGTCAGCGGCCGTGGCAAGGAGTACGGCGAGGTCGACGTCCTCGTCGTCGTGGCGGTGGTCGAGCAGCGGGGACTGGGCCAGGGGCAGGAAGACCCGGGTAGGCGTGGGGCGTGCTGGGGCGGTCACCGGGGGATCCTTCCGGCGACGAGTTCGGCGGCCTGCCGGGCGGTGTGCACCGGGAAGAGCAGGTTCTGGCGCAGGAACGTTCGTTCGAACGGGCTCAACTCGGCGTGCACGACGGTGGTGCTCTTGGTGATGTCCACCCGCGCGTCGGGCCTGCCGATGCGGGCCAGAAGGTTTCGGACTGTTTCCTCGTCCGGCGGCTGCGCTGCCGCGCACACCTCATGCTGGTCGCCGGGGCAGCGCAGGCGGCAGTTGGTGGTGGGCTGGTCGTAGTGGCCGTTGTAGTCGGGGATGTGGCTGCCGCGTTCCACCGCTCGACCGCACGAGGACCGTTTCAGGACCGCGGGGCGCCAGTCTGGGGCCACGTCGGCGTACACCTCGTCGAAGGCTGCCATGATCCGCGCCTCGGTGCCGACGGTGAGCAGCTTCTTGCCGGGGGTGAAGGACCCTGCTGGCAGGGGCAGCCCGTAGGACATGAAGGACTGGGCGTGGTCGTCGGCGAACTTCAGCCCGCCGAGCACCACGGTGCGGGCGTCGGCGTCCTTGAAGGTCTGCCAGACGTGACGCAGGTGGGCGTCGGTGGTGTTGAGCCCTTCGGCGATCGGTCGGTAGTACGCCAGGACGTTGATCTTCTCGGAGTGCAGGATGCGGCGTAGGAACCGCAGGCGGCGCCCACGGTTGGGCGGCTCGATCGACTCGGGCATGGCGGCGTAGCAGACGTTGATGTCGAGGTCGACGTGGACGAGGGATTCCAGGCAGTCGATCTGCTCATCGGAGAGCGTGTACTTCGTGATGCACGAAACGCGGTTGGTCAGACCAAGCTCGTCGAGCAGCTGCAACGCGCGCCACGTTCGCGGCCATAGCTTCGGCAGGAACGCCTCGGAGGTGGACATGTGCAGGCCGATGGGCGTGTGGTGCGGGGTGAACCACGGGTGCGACAGCAGCCGCGCGACGACGTCCTCCGGTTCGAGGAACCCGGTCGGCTCCCAGGAGCCGAGGTAACCGTCGACGGTGTCGCCTTCGCGCCGGTAGCAGTAGGCGCACATCAGTGGGCAGCCGATGCCGAAGTCGGCGGACATGCCGCCCTTCATCTGCGAGATCATGTAGCTGGTGTTCAGCCCGTCGGGGCCGGCGGTGGCCTGGCTCGCGGCGATCTGCTCGACCGTGGCTTTCGGCGCGAATCCGGCCGGGAGCACCGACTTGAGCGCGTGCGGAGCGTCTGGGGTGCCGACGACGCCAGGCCACGCGAAGGCGCAGCGCAGCGCGAATCCCAGGGCGTCGCTCTGGTCCGCGTCGAGGTGGTGGGTGCGGGTGAGCGCGGCGATCGTGCGGGCGGGTAGTTCCTGCAGCGGGATGCGGCGGCCGGTGGGCTCGTGCAGCAGCCGGCCCGCTACGACGTCAGCCAGGGCACGCCCCAGCGCCCCAGCGGCGAGTTGGCGTGCCGCGTCGACGACCGGGTAGGGGTCGGATAGGTCGAGGATGGCTTGCAGGCGGCGGGCGACCTCGGCCCGGGCCGCACCGCGGTAGAGGGCCGGTTGGTCGGCGGCCGGTGGGCCGCCGAGGGTCGGTTTGCTGGTCGGACTGCTCACATCTGCTCCTTCTGTGATCCGGTGCTGGCTTCCAGGGGTTCGGGTTGGATCCATCCGTGGGGAGCACGGACGTTCACGCGGCGACCGGCCTCAATGAGCGCGGCGAGATCGTCGGCGTCGAGGGCGATGCCGTCCTGGTGAGCCCGGTCGCGCTGGGACCAGGCGCGGTCTCCGGGCATCCGGGCGCCCTGCTCGCGCACCGCGTGAGCGACAGCGGCTACGCCGGTGGCCAGCGACTTGGCGACGGCGAGGCTGCGAGGGTCGACCGCTACGACGAGCAACCCGCGGCCGTCGTCTCCTGCCGGCAAGGGGGCGCTCCCGGTCAGCGCGCCGACCAGCAGTTCCAGGACGATCGCCAGGGCTTGGCCGCGCTCGCCCCCGGGCAACAGCGCCACGGCGAGGTTCGGATCGCGGACCCGATGCCCGCTCGCGTCGAGAGCGGACCCGTTGGGTAACGCTTGTCCCGTGCGGGCCAGGTGGTGCAGGCGGCCCCACGACATCGCGGCAGCGGCCAGGTCCACCAGCACCGGGCGCTGCGGGTCCGGACCTGGAACGGCGACCGCCAGCGCGCTGCTGCCCAGGACCGGCGTGCTCGTGCCTCCGTGCAGGGCCACGCTGCGTGCGGACGCCTGCGCGGCGGCCACGCCCACCAGGCCGCGCCGGGCCAACTGCGCGGCGGGAATGCCGAGCGCGCCGACGTGACCGGCCCGGCGAACGGTCACGGCGGCGATGCCATAGCGCCGGGTGCGAAGCATCGCTGCGGCGACCGCCAGGCGGGCAGCCACCGGTCCCGGGGCCAGGTCGGCGTCCACGACCAGGACCGCCTCCTCGTCCCGCACGATCCGAATCAGGGGTCGTGGGTTCAGGTGCCTGGTGCGCAGCTTGTCCAGGTAGCCGGGGGCCAATCGGCTGCCGTGGCCGGGGATGCCGCGAAGGTCGGCCTCCAGGTGGGTATCGGCCATCACTCGCGCCCCGGCTCGGGTCATCCCCGCTGCCTGATAAAGGCACTGCAGGAAACTGGCGAGTTGGCCGGCCGGAACCCGAGTCACCATGACGCCCCGAAGACGGGTACGACACCGTGGGCGCGGCCGTCGCCGAGCAGGATTCGGGCCACCACCGCCACAGAGGCCCAGTGCGGGCTGAACGCGGCCACCAATACCGGCGCGGGCGAACCGGCCAGGTCGTCCACGTCACCGAACGCGACCTGAACAACCATCCGCCCGCACTCGACCAGCCGAGCGGCTTCCTGGACAGCTCTACTCGGACCCGCCGTTCTGGTGCGGGTGTCGTAGCCGTAGACGACGACCGGGCCGGCGGTTGGCACTGGAGCGCCGACGGGCACCTGCACCACGCGGTGGTGCGCGGCGAGCAGCGCGGGCAGATAGTCCGGCGTATAGCGGGCACTGTCAGCGCGCCGCTGCCCCTCGTCAGGCACCCGCACCAAGGCCAGCACCTTGCCGGACGGCACGTCCAGCGGAAGGAGCCGGTCTCCGCGCACCACCGCCACCGAACGGTCAGCTACCCGTTCCGCCGCACGCCAGGCCACCGGGTTCGCTGTCGGCCAGTCCGGCCGGACCGAGCCGGGCGTCAGGCCGTACCGCCGATGCAGCGTCTGCACACGGTCCACGGCCTCACCGATCCGGCGGCGATCGATCACGCCGTGCTCGACCACCGCAGTCAGCGCCTGCACCACTTCCGCGCGCCGCCGAACCGCCGCCGTCTGTGCCGCCGGCGAGCTATGCCCCCGGGAAACCTCCGAGTCCAGCATCACGATGTCCACCCCGGCGGCCACCGCGGCGACCGCCGCCTGGGCCAGGCCACCCAGCGGCTCGTGCACCGCCCGAATCGACAAGTTCTCGCTCACCACCACACCGCCGAAGCCCAGCTCGTCACGCAACAGGCCAAGCACGCGCGGCGATGCCAACGCCGGCTTGTTGTCCAGGGCGAGCACGGTGTGACTGCCGACCATCACGCACGCCACCTGCGCGCCAATCGCCGCTCGAAACGGCAGCAACGCACCCGGGTCGAGTTGGTCGACCACCGGCGCGACGTGGTGCGGGTCCCCAACAACCCCGCCCAGACCGGGAAAATGCTTGGCGGTCGCCGCGACGCCAGCCCTCTGCACTCCACGCACGAACGCTGCCGCCAACAGCCCAACCCGTTCAGGATCTGAACCGAAGGAGCGAGCGCCAACCGCGGCAGCCGCCGGCCATCCCGTGGTGTCGCACACCGGCGCCAAATTCCAGGTCAACCCCACCGCCCGGAGCTGCTCACCGATCGCCGCCCCTGCCAGCTCGGCCAGGTCCTCGTCCTCCGCTGCCCCAATCGCCAGATTTCCCGGCAACTGGGCCACGCCTGGCCAGTCCAGCGCGTTCAACCGGCCGCCTTCCTGATTCACGCTCAGCAACAGCGGCAGCGAACCGGCTGAGTTCTCGCTCGCCGTCCGGGTGACCTGGCTCAACCGCGCCGGGCCGGCGACGATGGCCTTACTGATCCGGCCCGGCTCACTACCGGCCTGCTCGTGCAGTGACTGAACGCGATCGTCGGGCCGTAGGAACATCCGGCCGGGACGCACCAGCAGATCAATGTCAGCGGCAAGGACGGGATCGACTCCTACCGGCAGGCCGGAAAACGGACGTGGCATGGCAGCTCTCCTTGCGACCGCAGGTCGACTAATGGGCATCAACTGCAGGACGCCCGGAGGGACAACCGAGGCCCTGACTCTGCCCACACATCGACCTTTGTCGGTTTCGGGCGCCTGGGGCAGGCATCGACGCAGTGCCATCGGTGCCGCTCGCTCGGAACCTGGTGCGGATGGTGCGCTTCGTTCCCTGCCACTGACCCTGGCCGCTACTGTCAGGCCCGCGGCTGCGCTACCGGCACCCGGAAGGGGGTCCCACCGTGGAAGCCGAACCCACAACATCCCGCGCCAACCAACGGCTGGCCGGCCTGCTCCGCGATGCGCAATGGGGACCCGAGGCCCTCGCCCGACGAATCAACTCCGCTCTGGTGACCCGAGGCAGCACCCGCAGAGTCCACCCCAAGACCCCCTACAAATGGGTCGCAGACGGCGCGGTGCCGCACGGTGACATACCCGAACTCGTCGTCGGGGTGCTGTCCGCCAAGCTCAGAATCGACCTGATGTTCGAGGACGTTTGGGGGGTAACCGCCCCGCGTTCGCGTCCAGCGCTGCCGGCGAATCACGCGATGGATCTACCCTGGGACAGCAACGGACTGCTCAGCCTCGTAGGAGGACCCGTGCCGACCCGTCGCACCGTCATCGCTGTCACCGGCGTCGCGCTCACCGCCCACGCGTGGACCGCGCTTCACCAGCCACATCCAGACCTGATCGCGGCGGCCGGAGACGGCGGACCGGTCACCCCACCGCTGTTGGACATGATCGACACCGTCGTCGCCCACGCACAACAGCTCGATGACCACCAGGGCGGCGCCGCCCGCGGCTTCGTCAGTGACCAGTTCACCGCCGTGGCCCGGCTCCTGCGCCGAGCTTCCTACAACGCGGAGGCCGGCCGCCGCCTTGCCGCCGCACTAGCGCAGCTCGCCCAGACCGCTGGGTTCATGGCGTTCGATGCCAACGAGGACGGCCTCGCCCAACGCTGGTACCTCACCGCTCTCCGCGCCGCGCACGCCGCTCGCGATCCCGGCCTAGCCGCCAGCATCCTGGCCCTCATGTCCAACCAAGCCGCCGACCGAGGCCACGCCCTCGACGCCCTGCAACTCGCCTCAGCAGCCCAAGAATCGGCGGCAAGGACCCCGCCCGCTGTCCGCTCGCTGGTAGCCGCGCGCAGCAGCCTCGCCCACGCCGTCGCCGGCGACCTCACCAGCTTCTTCCACACACGCGAGAACACCCTCGCACTCCTCGACACCGCCCCCGACACCCCACTACCTCCATGGGCTTCGTACATCGATCGGGTCGAACTGGACGCGATCACCGGCCGAGGCCTCGTCGTACTGGCCGAGCAGGTCCCGGTTCAACGGCCAGCGCTCCTCCGCAAAGCCGAACGGCTGCTTCACTCCCGGGCGCACACCAGCCCAACCGACTCCCCACAACGCTCCGCACTACGCCACGGCGCCTGGCTCAGCCTCGCGCACAACGCCGCCGGTGACCTCGACCTCGCGGTCAGCACAGCCCGCGTGGCTCTCGGCCGCCTGCCCGCAGTCAGCTCCGTACGCAGCGTCGCACTACTACACCGACTTCACGACGAACTCGTCCCCGCCGCACCGCGCTCACCAGCGGTCCGCGACATCCTCCGCGAACTTCGTGAGTTGCCGCGGACATCACCCGTACGGTGATCACATCGAGGCCGTGCTGCGTGAGGCCGGCAGCCTTGCGCAGGTGCGCGAGGCGACGGCCGAGCGCGCGGCGCGCCGCACTGACCTCGTCGCTGTCGCCAATCGGCCACCACCCCCGGTTCGAGCGCTCACGCTGAGCGGTTACCGTAGCGGCTCGCTGCGACATGTTCCGGGCCGACAGCCGGCGCGTCATGCGGCGAGGTAGCACCGTCAGATGTCGCCGAACCGGTCAAGGTGGCGGGTGTTGGAGTTGGTGTCGCAATGTGCCGACATTGTCGGGGCGTGGCGCTGCGGGCGTGTCGGCTGCCGGGAGTTCTACGGTGCCAGCATGCCCTCCGACCCTCAGGAATTCACCGCTGGTCTCCCGCGCAAGCGGATGGCGGCCGGACTGTTGATCACCGATTCGCAGGATCGGGTTCTGCTGGTCGAGCCGGCGTACAAAACGGATTGGGAGATTCCCGGAGGCAGTGTTGAGGCCGGCGAGTCGCCGTGGCAGGCGGCGGTGCGGGAGTGCCGCGAAGAGCTCGGCGTGGACCTGACGCCGGGTCGGCTGCTCGTCGTGGACTGGGTGCCGGCCCGTGCTGGCCGCACCGACGGTGTGATGCTCGTCTTCGACGGCGGTCTCCTGGACGCGGTTCAGACCCAGCGGATCGTCGTGCCGCCCGCCGAGTTGAAGGGTTGGGCGTGGTCTGCGCCGCCGCAGACGAGACAGCGGTTGCAGCCGTTGCTGGCCCGCCGCGTCAGCGAGTGCCTGCAGGCGCGTGCCGACGGGTCGACCCGCTACCTCGAAGACGGCGTGCCGATCTGCTGATCTCAACCTGCCGCATCCCAGCAACGGGCCGATGCTCGTCGCGGTCGGCCGGCTGCTCACCTGATATCCGTTCGAGGGAGGAGATGTCCTCGTGGCACCTGAAAGCGGGACGACCGAGACGTTGACGGCGGAGGCCGCTCGCCGGCAGCTGGTTGAGCAGCTGCGCGGTCAGGGTTGGATTACCCGACCGGAGGTGGCGGCGGCGTTCAGCGCGGTGCCGCGGCACCTGTTCGCTCCGGCCGGTACCAGCATCGAGAGCGCGTATGCGAATGATGTTGTCGTCACCCAACGCGGCTCGGACGGAAAGACGACCAGTTCAATCTCCGCGCCGTGGTTGCAGGCGTACATGCTGGAGACCGCCGGGCTGAGGCCCGGCGCCCGGGTCCTGGAAATCGGCTCAGGCGGGTACAACGCCGCGCTGATCGCCGAGGTCGTCGGCCCGGCCGGAACGGTCGTCAGCGTCGACATCGACGTGCGGGTCGTCACCCACGCGCAAGAGGCGCTGGCACGGGCCGGCTACTCGCAGGTCGAGGTGGTCCACGCCGATGGCGTCCACGGCCATCGCGCCGACGGGTTGTGGGACGCGGTGCTCGTCACGGTCGAGGCCAGTGACCTCCCACCCGCGTGGACCGACCAGCTCTCCCCCGCCGGCAGGTTGGTGGTGCCTCTGCGGATGCGCGGCAACACCCGCTGCCTCACCCTGCAGCCGGCAGGTGACCACCTGGCCGCGACAGCGTCCGTGCAGTGCGGCTTCGTCGCGATGCAGGGCCACGGCCGGGATCCGGCCCGCCGGGTGCCGCTGCGCGGCGACGACGCCGTTCTCACCCTGGACGACGACACCACCACCACCAACGCCGACGCCCTGCGCGCTGCCCTTGACGGGCCACGGGTTGAGGTGTCCTCGCCGGTGACCCTGGACATGAGCATGGGCACCTACCTCGAGAGCCTGCACCTGTGGCTGGCCAGCCAACCCCGCCCGTACGGCGTGCTCAGAGTCGATCGGGACCGCACCGCCGGCCTGCTGGATCCCCAGGACCGCTTCTTCTGCCCCACCCTGCTGACCAGTGACAGCCTCGCCTACCTGACCATGCGCCGCCACGACACGACGACGTGGCAGCTCGGCGGGCACGGCTTCGGTCCGCACGCCACCAGACTCACTGACGATTTGATGGAACTGACAGTGGCCTGGGACCAGCAGTTCCGGGCCGGCGTCGTCCCGGACATCACCGTGCACCCGGCCGGCACGCCCCTGCCCGACACCGAACGGTTGCGGCTGCTCGTACCCCGCCGCCACACGCTGACCGCGATCACCTGGCCGGAGACGGACCGATGACCAACACGGAGTTGCCGATCTTGATCTGCCTTCGGGGGAACTCCGGTGCCGGGAAGAGCACGATTGCCCGTGAGTTGCGGTATCGGCACGGCCGCGGCTGCGCCCTCGTTGGCCAAGATCATATGAGGCGGGTCCTTCTGAGGGAACGGGACAAGCCAGGTGGTCTCGCGCCCACGCTCATTGCGCAAAACGTCCGTTTCTGTCTTGAGAACGGCTACCACGTGATCCTGGAAGGGATCATGCACACCGCCCGGTACCGGCGCATGCTCACCGAGCTGCGCGACGCGCACCGAGGCCGAACCCTGTTCGTGTACCTCGACGTGTCGTGGCCGGAGACTCTGCGCCGCCACCAGACCCGGCCCGAGGCGCGGGAGTTCACTGCCGACACGATGCTCGGCGTGTACACCCCGGGCGACGTCCTCGGCTGGCCCGACGAACTCGTCCTGCCTGAGACCACCACCCTGGAGCAAGCGATCGAGCGCATCGCCACCGCCGCCGGCCTGCCGATGACCGGCCGCGACGACGACCTGCTCCCGGCCGTCTCATGACTTCATCCCAGACAGCCAGCGCAGGCAGTGCCGGTCTCGTGGCGGACGGGGCGGATGACGTATTCGCGACGCTGGTCGCCCGTGCCGCTGCCGCAGGGGTAGGCACCGGCCGGGTTGTGCACCGCACCGACAAGGCCGTCGTCGCCACCGGCCGCCGCAACGGCCAACCGGTGATCGTGAAACTGAACCGCCGCCACCAACGCGCCACCCCGCAGCGAGCCGACTTCACCGAGATCGACGGACGTCCCGTCCCGAGGACGGATCTGCCGGCAACCAGGACAGCTCCGACATCGAGGACGTCGCTCGTGGCGGGTTAGGAAACGCCCTGGCCGGAAGACGCGCTTGTTCACGATCATTGTTGACGTCTTGCCGCTGTATCAGTGCACGGGCGAGATCCTGCACGACGTCGTCTCCGTTGATGGCGGGACGCCAGCGTTCCGCGGCGCGGAAGACGAGGGAGCCGGCAGGCCGTAGCAGCACCCCCTCGTCCCTGACGAACAGGTCACGCCGCTGCAGGGCAGCCGAGAGCCCTTTGTGAAGCGTGGCCGCCATGAACGGAAGCTCCGCGTTGAGGCGCGCGATCTGTCTAAGGTGCCGGTCACCCCGCTCGCCCGTGCCGAGGGATCGCAGCCACCGTAGGACCTCTGTCAGCTCGGCAGCGGTATCGCAGGCTGCGCCGACCGGAGGGGTGGCACGCAGGTCAGCAGCCGCAATGGCCGCCTGACGCCAGCCGCCAATCATCGTCGGGTCGCCGCTGCTGGACAGGGCATGCACCGCCAAGCCGAGTTGAGTCCCGAGCTGTAGGTGCACACTCGTCAACTCGCTCGGGTTTTGCCACATCCAGGTTCGCGCTGCACTGACGGCTGCGACCGCGTCATCTGCGGTGCTGACGACCGGTGCGGGATTCGACGGAGGCCGAGCAACGTCGAGCCCGTGCAGCCGGGGATGCCCACGGCCCGAGGCCATCAGTTCACCGGCGACCGCGCTCAAGCGGCTGCTGGCGGTCCATCTGGCGGCTTCCGCCGCCGGCCGGTAGATCTCTGTCAGATGGCCTCGCCCCTGGTCGAGCCAACCCGGCAGCGCAGTGTCGATCATGATCATGGCCGAGGTGAGCCTCGCGACATCGGCAAGGCCGGATTGGACGCCACCGCCAGCTCGAACCGCGAGCCCTTCCGGAGTGCGCGGTGTCTGCCCCGGCGGAACGTGACTGGCGAGGATGTCACCGATCACGCCGACTGCATCGACAGCCCGACGCAGCGAACGCGCCGGTCCGGCGACCCTCGTGACAGGGGAGGCCGGGAACTGCCGGTCAACGATCGCAGCGGCTTGAAGCCCAACGTAGAGCTGGGTCAATTTCTGCCCATATCTAGCCAGAATGGCCGCGGCACGGGCTCGATCGGGGGCCTCCACTACCGGGCGGCCACCAACCAGCAACGCCGTCACGCGAGCTAACTGGGTGTAGATGGCAGACCTGGCAATCACGGCGGCATTGATATCGACCGCAGCCATGGCGTGGCTCCGGCCCATCGCGGTAGACGCGGTACCTAAGGCCTGGTATGCCTCGTTGTACCAACGGCCGACGGTCATACCAGGGCCGCGACCGCGCGTCGCAGCTGTTGGGCGCCAGCGTCATGGCTGAGCCGTCGAGCCAGGTCGTCGCGATCATCGGCGGCCAGACGATCGTGATACCGCGCGAGTTGCTCCAGCAGCGCCGACACGGCGAGGCGAGTCTCAGCGTCATCCCGGACCGGCGCCCCAGCGTCGACAACCACGTCATCGTGATCCGAGTAGAGCCTCGCTCGGACGTCAAGCAGCTCCAGGCCATAGTGATCCCAAGCAAGGTCCGTACCGGCCAGGCACTTCCACGCCTCGATCGCCAGCTGGATAGCTCCCGCGGCGGCGATGTCATCGTTACCAAGTGCAAGTCGAGCTGCTATCTCTCGGGCTGCCTCGGCATAGTTAGTGCCGTGATCTTGGTTCGAGGTCAGCATCAGGTTCATTCCAATCGTGATTTGACGTGCCGCGGTCAGGCAAAATCCGTCCGGTGCGTACTGGTCGGTCTATCCGGTCCCGCTGCTCGCTGATAACAGATCTGGCAGGAGTTCGCGCAGTAGGGCGTAGGTGACCGGCGCCAGGTCTTCGGGCACCTCGGCTTCTCGCGCGCGCATCAGCTCACCCAGAAGGTTGCGCAGCTCAGCGGTATGTCCCTCCGCGTGCGCGGCTCGCATGATGTCGTGCCAGGGCCCGTCGTCACCGCGCTCCGGATCGGCCAGCCATGCTCGCTGCGCGGCCCACCGCGCACCCGTGGGGTCGCCCGCGTCCAGGTGGAGCTTCGCAAGTTCGTGGGCGGTGTCGACGACAGCGGAGGTGATGTGCCCCGGATATATGTCGGACTCGGGTAGCCAGGTGAAGGGGTTGCGGGTGCCGGTGGCGTACGCCCGGTCGGCTCCGTCCAGAGGGACACCCTGAACGAGCTCCAACGCGGCTCGTAGGTCCTTCACACCAGCAGGACCACGGCTCTCGCCACGGCTGCGCAGCCGGCGGAACAGGTGCCAGTCCAGCAGGTAACCCGGCGCCAACCGATAGAGCCGGTCGGATCCCATCTCAGGCAGCCAGGCGGTCCCGTCGGTGGTCTCCCCGAGCCACCGGCGGGCGCGGGTGATGGCCACCCGCCGGCTGGCGTCCTTGACCTGCTGATCGGGCCACAGCGCATCGGTGAGCTGTTCGGCGGATGCTCCGCGGGCACCGCGCTGAGCAAGGTAGACGATGAGTTCCGCGTGGAAGCGGCGACGCTGGTCGGGCACCGGGCCGGGCGCTTCGACCGCGACCGCCCCGAGGACGCTGATCCGGGGACGCAAACTGTCCCGCTCTCGCCAGGCTCGCAAGTCCGCATCGAGCTGCGGGTCGGCTTGGCGGCGGCGCTGGCGAATCGCTGCGGCGACCTCGCGCGGTGGGGCCGCGGCAATCGTACGGGCATGCTCGATGCGGGGCACCGCGACGATGGGGTCCGCCGACGTCGACGTGTCACCGGCGCCGGTCACTGCATCGTCGGCCGTGGGCGCCGTCGGTGTGGCCGGTTGGCTCGCAGTAATGAGGTCGAGCACTGAGCCGGCGGCGTCGGTATCTTCCGCCCACGACTCCTGCTCAGTAGCCGGCGGGGTCGGCTCGTCCATGGCGGCCCGCGCCTGCTTCATGATCTCGACGAGCGGTTCCAATTCTCGTACGGGCAATCCTGCTGCGACGCCCTCGACAAGGAGGAACGGCAGGGCGAGGCGCAGTTGGCCGCCCTCATCAATCACGGCGGTGTTCGGGCCTAAGGCGTCGCGGGACGTCGTGGTGCTGACCACCGCGACAGCAGACCGCCCAAGCTCCCGCAACTCCTTCCCCAGCTCATCGAGCACGCCGACATCGTTCGCGTGCGGATCGGCGACGAGCAGCACCTGGGGTGCCCAGGCTTCGCCAACGTCGAATATGCGACCGGCGAACGTGTCGGCTGAACCGCTTGCACTGACGGCAGCCGCCACTGCTGCGGCACGCCGCCGAATCCGCGTGGCAGCCTCACCGACCGACGAGACCGCCCGCACCCGGTCGGGGTTAAGAGCGACGAGCAGTTCGGTCTCCGGCGCCGGGAAGCCGGCAACGATGACTTCGACCTCGTCGGACCAAGCATTGCAGGCCAACTCGCAAGCGAGGTAGCGCAGCAGGGCGAGGGCGCGTTCCCTGTCACCGGCGATGGTGAGGCTGCCCAGACGTTCGAGGTCGATCAGGAAATGTCGACCGGGCTGCGATCCGATGGCGACGAGAGTGGGCAGCGGGGAAAGCTGCTCGTCAACGGGTGAAATGACCGCGTCACCAGGCAGGGTCCAGTCCCTGCGATCGGCAAGCCACGGTGCGGGCGGTGGTGAGCCGGGCTCGCTGAGCACGACCGTAACCTTGCGGTCGACAATCCAAGCGGCGGCAATATCCGGCAAAGGCTGTTCCCGCTCCGCCAGCGCTGCGGCGAGGCTGCGTAGGGCGAGGTCAAGCCGGTCGACGTCCGCGGGTTGCTCAGCCACCCTCAGGGCCCGCTCCGTGGCACCACCCTGCGGATGCGGCAGCCGGCGGCGAGGTCGACGGTGCTGGCGTTGGCGGCGCCGGCGACGCAACACGGTGGCGAGCAGCAGTGCGGAGAGCAATCCTGCGCCGGCCAACGATCCCAGGACGATCGCCTCGTCGACGTCGCCGTCGTCGGCCGGGTCGCTGGGCTGGTCGGGCGGCGCGGAAGGGTCCGCAGTGGCTCCGGCTGTGGTCGACGGTACGGGCGTCGTGGATGGGCTGACCGAGGCGGTTGGCGTAGCGGCAGGAGCCGCTGAGGACTCCGGCCACGGAGCTGCTGCGCCGGAATTCCCCCCATTGTCCGATGGGCGAGGCGGGGTTGGCTGATCGTCGACTTCCGGTGCGCTCGGAGCCCGTTGGTCACGGTCGGCGGCCACGAGCTGACCCTCGGCGTGGTCGACAGGGCCACGATCGCGGGCGTCGCCGGGCAGGGTGACACGCCAGCCGCGCTCGATGTGATTCGGGAAGCGGTGGTCGCGTCGTTCGAGATCCGGGTTCATGGCTGCGATCTCGGTGTAGCGGTCGGGATCACCGAGAAAACGTTGAGCGACACCGGCTAACCAGTCGTCGCGTGCCACCTCATAGACCAACGGCGCGGCCGTTGCTGCTGGCGTCGTATTCGTCGTGGTAGTCGCTGCCCGGGCGAGGTCCACCGGGATCCGCAGCTTCCAGCCGGCGTACACCCGCGTGTTGCCTGGCTGGAGGCTTCGCCCGTCGGGTTGCGCAAGGCCGTGGTTGGCCTCAGCTAAGCGCTGCCAGGAGACGTTGTACCCCTCTGCGATGTCGAGCAGGCTCTCCCCGCGCTCCACCGAATGCTCAAGGTAACCGGTGGCGTCCGGGCCATTTACCGGTACGGCCGTGCGAGGTGCGACCTGCTCCGGGCTCGCATGCTCGGGCGCGACCGAAGGAGGGCTGGCGATGGCGGCAGGCACTGATGCCGATGCCAAAGCCGGGGCGCCGAGCGCACCGAGGATCGCGGCGACCAGCGCGGCCGCGGCACGCTGCTGCAGTCGCATGCCGGGGATGCGAGCGGTGTTGCGCGGGACCCGACCGCGCCGGCGCCCACGCAGTTGGGCAATGGTCTCCACGACCAGGGCGATCAGAAAGGTGACCCAGGTCCAGGCGGCCAGCATGACGGCGACCCAACCGATGAGCGCCAGCGTCTGCAGAAAAAGGTCTCCATCGTCCCGGCTGCTGATGGTGTGCCAGACCTGGGAGGCGGCTGCGCTCGGATCTTCGACCAGGCCGGTGAACCATGCCCTCAAACCGGGCAGCGGATTGCCGGCGGCCCAGACGAGAAGAACCGGCAGGGTGACGATCAGCGCGACCACGGCGAGGGCGCCGAGGCCGTCGAGCGCCTGCCTACCCCGACCGATCGCCGGTGCGGTCCGCGCCACGGTTACTCCTTCCTGGTCTGTCATTGAGCGATGAGGGTCGCGGTGGCCCGGCCGGTCACCGTCGTGCCCGCTCCCCCACCAAACAGATCGAGCAGGATCGGGTTGTAGGTGACGTTGACGGTGACGGTCAGCTGCTGGGCGTCGTCCACGATGACGGTGCCCGTGACTCCGTCGAGATCGCCGAGGTACGCCTGAATGGCGGTGGAGGCCATCGAGGCGTCGATTTCCTTGGCACCGCCGTCGATGGCCTGCCCCACGTTGATCGCCTGTCCACCAGCCCGGGCAGCCTCAGCGGCTATGTTGTCCGCCCGTTGGTACGCGCGCACCTTGGCACCACCGTCGACAACCAGGCCGATCAAGGCGAGGAAAGCCGGCGCGAGTACGGCGAACCAGATCGTGATCCGACCGTCGTCGTTGCCGAGCCGGCGCCTGAGAGTGATCACTGCCGTGTCAGCCAACTCTTGGGTTCTTTCCGACTTTCCCCGCGTACCTGAACTGCTGACCTGGCCGTCATGGGTTTTCCCGATCCTCCATCGATGTTGACGTTTGGTCGAGATTCCTGAAGGATCGCTTCGATCTTTGAGGCATTCGGTCCTCCGGTGAACTGAGGTGCAGGCGTGGGGCTGGCGGTGGTTCGCTCGATCCGATCGCCGCGGCAGCTGGGCAGCCAGCAGGAGATCGAGGACTTCGAGCAGGAGTTGGTAGACCAGTACGCCCTCGCGATGGCGGCGGCGGGGATCACCGATCACCACATCTCCCATCAGCGGAGCACGCTGTTCGACTTCATCCGCTATCTCGGTCGTCCGGTCTGGACGGCGGAGTCGGCCGACGCCGACCGTTATCTGGTGTGGCTGCGTGCTGAGCAGCGGCAGGCACAGAGCACCTTGTTCAGCAAGGCGAGTTTTCTGCGGCAGTTCTTCGACTTCCTGGAACTGCGCTACCAGGGCGACATCCACGCGCTGACCGGGTACCTGGTCAGCCAGCCGATCGACGAGTTCAACCGGCCGAGCAAGCCGTACCACTATGTACCGCGGGTGCCGCCGGCCGAGGCGGAGGTCGAGCAACTGTTCACCGGCTGGCGGGAGTCCTTGCCACACGCGCGGAAGTTCCTGCCAGCGGCCCGGGACTATCTGGCCGCTTCGCTGTGGCGGCGGGCCGGGTTGCGCATCACCGAGACCGCGATGCTCGACATCCGGGACTGGCGGCCAGACGTCGGCGAGCTTGGCAAACTCCACGTGCGGTTTGGTAAGGGCAGCGGCGGCCGAGGGCCGAAAACGCGGCTGGTTCCGGCGATCAACGCGGTCGACGAGTTGCTGACCTGGTGGCTGACCGACGTCCGGCACCAGTTCGGAGACGACTGGGCCGACCCCGACGCACCGCTGTTGCCCAGCGAGCGCCGCGACCGGCACACCGGCCGATGCATGCGGGCAGGAGCCAACGCGCTGCGCACCGGCCTGGCCGACGCGGTCGTCCGGTGGCTGCCAACCTGGCAGGGCCGGTTGACACCGCACGGGTTGCGGCACTTCTGCGCGTCGTCGCTGTACGCGCAAGGCGTGGACCTTAAAGCCGTACAGGAGTTGCTCGGCCACTCGTGGCTGTCCACAACGACCCGGTATATCCACGTTCATGATGGCCACATCGAGCAGGCATGGGCACAGGCCAACCATCGGGTCGCCGCCCGCCTGACCGGGATCGGAGGGTGAGCCGATGCGCTGGAACCTACGGCTGAAGGCTGCCGAGCGCGGCATCTGGAAGTCCACCGAGATGCGCCGACGGCTCGCCGAGTACGGACTCGAGATCAGCGCGGGCAAGATGTCGGCGTTGTGGACCACGACACCGACCACGATCCGGCTCGACGACCTGGACGTGATCTGCACCGTCCTCGACTGCACCCCGGCCGACCTGCTGGTCCGCGAACCCGACCAGGTCGAGGCCCGCCGCACGCAGACCCGCGCCGCCCGGACGGCTGGCGACCCGACGCCCGACAGCCCGCCGCCGACGGTGACGCCCCGGTTGGGCCGCAACCGTTCCCTGCCACCGGCATGACCCCCAGGAAGCCTGGCGCTATTGCTCGACGGCGCCGCAAATGCAGCGTTTGCCGACGCGCTCCGGCGGCGATGGCCGCCGTCGAGTTCTGCTTCGCGTGCTGGCCCGGCGGGCCGGTTATCCCGCCGCCGTGCCTGCGCTGCGGCTCCCGGATCGGCTATTACACCAGCGGGTTGTGCAACCGCTGCCACAAGGACGGCGACCCGGGCGTCGACTCGTGCCGGGAATGCCAAGCGTGGGGAGCGACCCGGCACCACAACTGGCTGTGCCGCGCCTGCGTGACCTGGTGCCAGAACTACCCTGCAGTCAAGCCGTGCACCGTATGCGCGCAGCCCCGGCACGTCGGCTTCTGGGGCCGTGAGGTCTGCCGGTTGTGCTACAAGCAGGCCAGCATGCTGCGCCTTCCCGACGAAAAACTCGACCTGACCGGCGCCAACCGCCACGGACAGCAACTGTTCATCGCCGACACCTTTCAAGACGGCCGCGCCAAACGCCGGCTTGAGCCCGAGCCGGTCGCCCAGCCGCTGTCGGAGTTCGCGGTCACTGGCGACCACGAACAACTCGTGCTGTTCAGGATGCGCCGCGACCTCGCGGCGCACGGCCGCGCCGGATTGCACCTGCGCGCGGACCCCGCCCGCGCCGCCGCCCTGGACAAGCTCGCCCATGACATGGCCGCCGAGCTCGGCTGGACCCCCAGGCTGCTGGAGGGCACCTGCTACGGCCTGCGGATCGTGCTCGGCATCCAGGACCGGCCGAACGCGCCGATCAACGCCAGCGACGTGACCCTGCTGCGCGACATCGACCTGCCCATCTGGCCGGTGATGAAGGTCCTCGCCATGGGCGGTGACCTGGTCGAGGACCGCACCCCAGCCCTGGACCGCTGGTTCACCCAGCAGATCGACGGCCTCCCAGAAACGATGATCACCGAACTGACCCTCTGGTACGAGATCATGAAGAACGGCAGCCCCACCCCGCCGCGGCGCCGACCCCGCTCCGAAACCACGATCAAGCTGCACCTGCGCTGGGCGTTGCCCATGCTGCGCGTCTGGGCCGCCGCCGGCCACAATTCGCTGCGGGAGATTACCCGGGAGCATGTACTCGATGCCCTGCCGCCGTCGGGGAACGCGCGCTCCACCGCAGGGCAGGGCCTCAAGTCCATCTGCCGGCTGCTCAAGGCCCGCAAGGTGCTGTTCACCGACCCCACCACCCGCGTCAAGATCGGCTACCACGAAGCCAAACAACCGCTGCCGGTCAACGTCGAGCTGCTGCGCGCCGCGTTGATGCCCGACGATCCGGCCCGCGCCGCGCTGGTCGCCCTCGTCGCGTTCCACGGCCTGCGGGCCGGGCAACTGCAACGCCTGCAACTGACCGACGTCCGCGACGGCCGGCTGCACGTCGAGGGCAGGGTCATCATCCTGGCCGAACCCGTCCGCGAGCGGCTGCGCGCCTACCTCGACATACGGCAACACCGCTGGCCCGACACCGCCAACGCGCACCTGTTCCTCACCAAACACACCGGCCGCCGCACCGAGGAATGCAGCAAACGCTGGATCTGGCTGACCATCGGCCCCGACCTGTCGATCGCCGCCATCCGCGAAGACCGCATCCTCGACGAGGCCCTCGCCACTGGCGGCGACGTTCGACGCCTGGCCGACCTGTTCGGCCTGAGCATCCAAGCTGGCACCCGCTACACCAGCGTCCTCAGCCACCCGGACCTCGACGGCAACGATCAATTCTGACCAGTAACGACGGAAATCCGTCGCCAACGGCGGACCCCCGCTGGGAAAATGCCGCACGTGCCCGTGGACCCCATCCCCGACAAAGAGCTGTCCCACCGGCCCGGCGATAGCCCGGTCACGGCCTTGCCGTTGCGGCACTCTCCCGAAACCGTTAACCGCACGGCGGTGTTCGACGTACTCAGGCTCATCTCGCAGACGCCACCTGACCTCGCCTGAGCGTCGCAGCCGAGCCCGTTCCTGCCGGGGGTGCTCGATCACCCCAACCTGCACGACCTGAAGGGATGACCAGCCACCATGACCGACACCAACCGAGAAATGCTGCGCACCACATTCGGCCAGGACGCCGAACTCTACGACCGATGCCGTCCCGGCTATCCACCCCCGCTGTTCACCGATCTCGCCACGCTCGCCGGTCTCGGCCCGCACGCTCGGGTGCTGGAGATCGGATGCGGCACCGGCCAAGCGACACTGCCCCTGGCCCAGCTCGGATGCACCGTCGTCGCGATGGACCTCAGCCCCGACATGGCCGCCGTCGCCCGCCGCAATCTCGCACAGTTCCCCAACGTCACCGTCATCACGGCGGCGTTCGAGGACTGGCAACCCTCGAACGGACCTTTCGACGCGGTGCTCTCCGCGACCGCGTTCCACTGGCTCGACCCCGACGTGCGCATGATCAAGGCAGCCGACCTGCTGCGTCCCGGCGGAGCCCTCGGCATCGTCTCGACCCACCACATCGCCGGCGGGACGAACGCCTTCTTCGCCGACGCGCAACGATGCTACGAGCGCTTCGACCCCACAACACCGCCCGGCATGCGCCTGACGACCGATGACGAGACCCCCGAAGAGGCAGCAGAGTTCGACCGATCGGAACGCTTCGGACCAGTCGAATTCCGCCGCTACCCGTGGCAACAGACCTATACGGCCCCCGAGTACCTCAACCTGCTCATGACCTACTCCGGCCACCGAGCCATGGAACCGCAGGCACGCACCGACCTGTTCGCCTGCATCACCCACCTCATCGACGACGTCTACAACGGACAGATCACCAGGCAATTCAGAACCCGACTCGCGATCGCGCACAAGACACCGTGACTCGGCCCGGCTCCCGATCTCTGCTCGCCCCTCATCCCCAGCGGACAGCGAACTGACGGAGCCCTTCCAGGCTCGACGCACATCCCAAGTCGAGACGCCAGTTCGCGAACCGAAGCATCCGATGACGGCCAGACTGAAGGTGGACACGTCAGTTCCCGCCAATCGGGGCTTCAGAATTCGTGAACCCGAGAGCTCTGCTCCGGTATGTGTCCAGCGGGCTGGTGAAGGAAGCGGCCAGCGGCACGGTGCCGGGCATCCCCGGCAGCGCAACGTCGGAGAAGGTAGCGGTGCAGTTAACTGTGGCGGTAACGGTGGCGGGTTGGCCAACAGGAACACCGAAGCCTGCGGTGGAAACGACGACGTCCACGTCGGTGCAGCTCAGCCCTTGGGCGTCGAGGGTGGAGTTGGCAGCGACCAGCGCCTGCGCGTTTGCCTCGCTGCCGCTACGGGCCAGGGACGCCGTACGGGCGGCGTCGTAGGCCGCCGCCTCGAGCGCCTGGCGGGCGAGGTTTACCCGACCGCCGATGACGGCGCCGGCGAACAACGCCAGGATGGCCGGTGTCACCACGGCCATCTCGATGCTCGCCGAGCCGCGCTGATCGCGGATCCACCAGGTGCTCATGGCGTGGTCGGCCGTTCGACAGGTCCATGGGCGGACTTGCTGATGGTCCAGCTGAGCCCCGGCAACACCGTGATCGCCTGGCCGGTAACGGTGACTCGCACCTCGGTCGCGGTGCGGACAACGGTGACCTGCTGGCTCTCCAAGCCCGTTCCCGCTGACGACAGGAAGTTGGTGGCCCGCGACTCTCCCGCTGCCGCCGAGGACTGGTAGCCCCGGGCGGCGTTGACCCCCTGGGTCGCCGCACCCAGCGCGATGGACTGGGCAAAGAAGATCAGCCCGGTCTGAATGACGGCGAAGGTCAGCAGGATCATCGGCAGCGCGATGATGGCGAACTCCACCGGCGAGCTGCCACGATCGCTGAGCAAGGGATCTGTCTGCCCGCCTCCGGACGGGCACGGGCAGACGGTGGGCTGCTCCCGGGTCACGGCTGGGTCGGGATGAGGGCCACCCAGCCGTTGGCGACGGCGACGATCGCACCGGCGACGACCACGGCGCCGGCGACGAGGATCGCGGTGATGACGGCGGTACCGACTGGGCTGTCGCCGCGGTCAGCTTGGGTCGGATCGGTCAAGTCCTGCCAGCGAGTCGTCAGGTAGGCGACGACGCCGTGAATGGTGAGCATGGCGGGTTCCTTCCTAGAGGGTTGTGCCGGGATCAGCGGACGAACAGTCGGGCCATGAACGGGTAGCCGATGAGGACGAGGAGCACGAGGATCAGCGCGGCAGCGGGGATGTCGAGCTTGTTGGTACGCAGCTCCGCCTGGGCGAGAGCCTCGGTGCGGATCCGGTCTCGCATCGAGTCGGCGCGGGCGCGGAGCGTCTGGTGGACGTTGGCACCTTCGCTGCCGGCGGTGCGCATGATGTCCGCCAGGTCACCCAGCTCGATGACCTCGATGTCGCGGGAGAGGACTTTCAGTTCGTCCCACGGCGGTCGCAGTTGCAGTTGGGCGCTGAGCAGAGCTTCCCGGATGCGGGCGAAGACCCAGCCGTGGCAGACGCTGGCCGCACGATCCAGCGACTCCACCGGCCCATGCCCACCAAGGACCTGATGTGCCGCGAGGTCGAGGTAGGTACACATGGCCCGGGTGAACTCCGCCCGTGCGACCGCGGCCTTGGACACGACCTCTCGGTGGGCCAGTACTGCGCCGGCCAAGGCCGCGACGACCGTCGCGCCCACGGGGACGAACACCGGGATTGGCAGAGACAGCACCGCAACGACGACGGTGATCAGGGCGGGCAGGACCAGGCAGAACAGTGCCGACAGCCCCAGGGTGAGGAAATACTGGTCGGTGCTGCGGTCCAGCAACCGCAGGTCGCCGTACGGCACCGTGAACCGCCGCCGGAGCCAGCTGACGCCGGCCGGGGTGGTGCTCGCGGCGCTCAGCGGATGAAGCCGCCGAAGCGCGGGACCGAGCGCCGGTGGAGCCGGAATCAGCTGTACGACCAGCAGAAACACCCCGAACCCAGCCATCGCGCCGGCGAGGACCATGGCAGTGACATAGCCGTTGTTCATCCTGTCGCCGCCAGGGTCTGCACCTCGACCGGTGGCAGTAGCCGTTCCCGCTTGGGCGGCAGGCTGAGCTTGCGAACCGAGGTCATCAGCACGACGTACAGGCCGGCGAGGAAGAGCAGCACGATCTGGCCGAGCATGCTGCCGTACGGCTGCAGATAGTGCGGGTTGATCACCCCGTAGCCCAGCAGCAGGATGGTCATGCCAGTCAGAAACCGAACGGCGAAGCGAGGTCCCTCGCGTTTCGCATCCACCGTCGAACGCATCTCGATCTCGGCGGCGATGGACCGGCTGATCCCGGTCAGCACCTCGTGCAGACCCTCGCCGCGGTCGGTGACGTGAAGCATGAGCGGGGCGATGACCTGGTCAGCGGTGTAGTCGTCGAGGTCGTCAGCCATCTGCTGTAGGGCGGCGATGGGGTCGGCACTGCCCTGCAGACGCGCCGCCAGGTCGCGGACCTCCTGCTCGATGAGCTGCGGCGCCGTCGCGGCGGTGGCGACGACGGCCTGCTGCAGACCGATTCCCCGGGCGACGATGTCGGCCAACCGGCGAGTCCAGGCTTCCACGGCCTCCAGCCGGGCGATCGCCTGCTTCTCCGCGCGACCCGCAGCGAACAGCCACGGTATCCCGGGAACGGCAATGCCGATGATCATCCCGGCGGCCGGCCAGCCGGTCAGCAGCCAGGTCAGGGCACCAGCGCCGATCGCCGTACTCACCCTGATCTGGTGGGCGCGGTGTTCCCGGCGCGTGCGCCCGGAACCGGTCCACCAGCGGCGTGCCTGCTGCTGAAGGGCCGATGAAGGTCGGGGCGGACGGGTGGTACCCATGACGCCGAAAACACCGAGCACCGCGCCTGCCACAGCCAGCATGCCGGCAAGCACAGCGGCGAGGTCGAGCAGGCTCATGGCCGCCTCCTCAGGGTGTCAAGGCCGGCCGTCCATGTGCCGTGGTTGTGCTCCCCCTGCTGGATGTAGGCGCTCAGGTGGCGTGGGTCGTATCCGACACGCAGCAGGGGTTCGAGCAACCGCTCCGGCAGATGCCGGGGTACGGCTCGTCCGTCCGAGGCCGGACCGAAGACCTGGGTAGTCACGAGTTGATCACCACTCATCCCGCCTACCTCAAGGACTTCTGAGACGTAGCGGTGTTTCCGGCCACCGAGCTTGGTCTCGTCCTCGACATTGACGTACACGATGAGGTCGATGGCCCCGCCGGCCATCCGCCGTGCCAGTTCGGCGGTCATCTCGGGTCCGTGCTGCAGCGCCAACTCGATGACACGGTCCATCACGGCTCGCGGGTGCCGGGCGTGGATGGTGCAGAGCGAGCCCTTGCTGGTAGCCATGGCCTGCAGCATCGGCACGATCTCCCGGGATCGGACCTCACCGACGATGATTCGCTGCACGGACATCCGGAGGGTCAGCGGGATCATGTCCATGATCGTGACCTCACCCGCAGGTCGACCGTCGGTGCCGCGTGATCCGTGGCCCTCGCGCGACTCGAGACTCATCGCCCATCGGTGTCGTCCGGTGGTGTGCAGACCGAGCTCGCGGGACTCCTCGAGAGTGACGAACTGCTCCCGGTCGGGGATCTCACGGGCCAGACCACGTAGCAGGGTTGTCTTGCCGGCATCGGCCAGTCCGGCGACCATGATGTTGAGGCCGGCGGCCATGGCCGCCTTGAGAAACTGGCAGATCAGGTCGTCGATGGCGCCGTACTTGTCGCGGAGATCCTCCAGGCTGACGTCCATCAGCGTGTGCCGGCGGATGGCCGCGTAGGGGCGCACCGACACCTGCATGAGTACGGTGAGGCGACTACCGTCGGGCAGCTGCATGTCCAGCCACGGTTTGGTCGACGACAGTGAGCGCTCGGTCGCTCCGGCGCGCATCGCCAGGACCTGGAACATGTCGATGAGTTCCTTGTCGGTCTCGGCGACGGGCTCGCCTACCGTGATCCGGCCGTCGGTGTGCTCGATCCGCACGTTGTCACAGCCCAGGATGTGGATGTTGACGATGTCCGGACGATCGAGCAGCTGCTGCAGACGGCCGAGGCCGAACATGTCGGCCGCGACCGCGTCGAGCAGGGCGTCTTCTTCGGCCTGCGGGATCGGTTGTCCGGCCTGGTGCAGAGCGTCGACATGCTCGCGTACCAGCCGAGCGGCGATGCGCTCCGCCTCGGCGTGCCGGTGGGCAGTGGAGACGTTCGGCGTCTCCCTGAGTGCCACGGTCAGTTCCGCGCTGACCCGGGCGCGCAGCAGTCGTACCGCCGCGTAGTCGATGCTGGTAGGCGCGGTTTGGCGTGCCGCATCGGCGGGCGGTTCGGGCGCCGGCCTGAAGGCGGCGGCGGTGCCGTTCGTGGGCCAGCGCCGGCCGTTTGTGGCTACGCGGTCGACGGCTGCCGGCCATGTCGGGCCGCTGGATTGGCGCTCCTCAGGCACGGCTACTCCCCCTCGTTGACGTGGGCGCCAGGTGAGCGCGCCGCCGTGCGATCGCATCGCGTACTGCCGGCTCCGCACTGGCGGCGGCCCGGAGCAACCGCTCGCTGCCTCGTAGTCGGCCGCCGCCGTCGCTCAACACCTCGGCGGTACGCCGGTCGTCGGGGAGCTCGATCGCGGTGGTTAGCTGCAGGCGCTGTTCGATGTCCCGTCGGCTGTAGGGACCGTCGCCAATCAGGGCCAGGGCGAGCGTTCCGGCCCCCTGGCCGTACTGAGTCAATTCCCGGCGGAGCATCTCTGCCGCGCCCGCGGCCGGCGCGATGGTCCGCAGGTTCGTCGCGCGTACAACGAGGAGTAGCAGGTCAGCGCGGAGCAGCAGCGGCCACGGCGGTGCACTGGTGGCGAGTCGGCCGCAGTCGGCGATGACGTCGTAGCTGGGTTCACGGTGCTCCAGCTGGCCGAAGAACGTGGTGAGTGGCTCCCAGGTCGGTTGGATGGTTCCCGCCTGGACCGTGTCGTTGATGCCTGGCAGGACGAGACGCTGACCCGGGTCCTTGGCGTCGAGGTCGACGAGCTGATGAGGGAACGTGTCGGCGAGCTGGTCGCGGAGGGCCGCCGCGGCCAGCGGCAGGAGGCCGATGGGCGGGATCTCAAGTCTCGACAGGTAGCCGCTCAGGACACTGCCGCCAGCCGGGTCGCACTCGGCCAACACGGTGCGTCCCTGCCAGGACAGGGCGCAAGCCAGTGCGGTGGTGGTGACGCCGGGCGAACCCTTGGCCGAAACCATCGCGATGATGGCCACGTCAACTCCCCGGAGTCAGGGCGACGACGATTTGGCCGGCGGCCGCACGGGAAGCGATGAGCGGTCCATCACGATCGGGGACAGCGACATTGAGGAGCGTTGTGCCTTCCTTGATCCCGGCACGCACGTCCACCACGGTCGCCATGATGTTGATCGGCGCTGCCGTCGTCTGCTGCTGGCCGGAGGCTGGACCGTCGACCGGGGTTACGACGAGCAGCACCCGAGCTCCTGGTTTCACCCTCTCGGCGGGCATGCGCTCCTGCGGCAGGCTGAGTCCCACTAACTGCTCACCCTGCCCCGGCACGGCCGTCTCGGTGAGCTGCGCCCTGGTCAGCAAGGTGCCGGGTACCAGCCCGACCGCCGCGTACTTGCCGATGACCTCGTCGGCGGCGCCGGCCCTGATCGGTTTGAGTGCCGGGTCGACGGTGATGCGTACCGTGCTGAGATCGGACCGATCGATAGTCGAGCCAACCTCGACCGCGCTGCTCACTGCCAGGTACTCGGCGGTGGTGCCGACCTTGCGTAGTACCGCGGCGGCGATCAGCCCACCGGCAGCGATAAGCGCCACCGCCAACCAGACGAGTGCGGGCCGCCAGCGGCGTTGCGGTGCGACGCGGGGAACGGCGTAGGGAGCAGCGACCGGCGGGGCAGAGCGGGAGGACTTCATCGATGCACTGGTCATGACGTGATCACCTGCAGTTCGTCGATGTCGATCGTGGCGGTCGAGGACAGGTCGACGGTCTGGGAGCCGGTGGTCCCACCCCCACCACTCCACGTGACCAGCCACGAGGTAGTGGCCGTGACGGCGTATCGGCCTCCGGCCTGATTGCTGCTCGGTTGCGAGTAGCCGTCATAACCGCAGTCCGGCGACTTCCTGTTGCCGTATGAGGGCTGATAGGGGGTGCCCGGCGTGGTGCAGGTGACCGAATTGCCGTCGCCCATGCTCCAGACGATCTTTTGCGCCCTCGCGGTGGCGGTGACTGACCGTCCCGGCACTGCCGCTGTCCGCGTGATCGGGCCCCAGGTGCTGGGACTTACCGTGTTCCAGAGCCAGATCGGCAGTCCGACCAGGCCGGCCCCGTTGGTCTGCGGGGCGATCCCGATGTTCGGACCGTCGAGGTCCATCTGGGCGATGGCTCGTTGAGCGAGCTCCTGGTACGAAGGCAGAATTCCCGCGGGCGGATCCGCCGACCAGGTCGCCGGCGTCTGCGAAGCGACACCGCCGTAGACGCCGCACGTCCGGATGCTCCAGTAGCCGTCGGTTCGGCCGCCCGGCGGTGGGGGGATCCGGTTGACGTAGCACGACCCGTCCCACACCCCGAGTCCATCGACCACACACGGCACGGTCTGACCCTCGTAGGTGCAGCCCCGGCCGGCGCCACCACCGCTGTTGCTGTCCCCGCCGCCGTTTCCGCCGCCACCAGTGCCGGGATTCTCGACCACCCAGTAGCAGTTGCCCAACGCGTCGCAGTGCTCGTAGTCCGCATACGCCGCGCCCGGCGCCAAGAGGCTGCCGCCGATTGCCAGGGCCGCAACCAGAAGCGCCCTTCGGATCAACATGGCCTCTCCCGTTGGGCGCTGACCTCTCGGATACGCCACTGACCGTCCTCGAACAACTCAGCCTTGGCGATCACCACGTACCTTGTGGTCTGTCCCGCGCTCCGCACCGACTTGCCGGTCTTCTTGGAGACGACGTCCCATTTGCCGGTGTCGAAGCAATCTTCGACCTCGGCGGTGAAGGGCCGTCGGCTCGTGTCGACCTTGCTCACCTTGGGCGTCGAGGTGGGTTCACCAGTTGTGACGAGTCCTTGCTGGAACTTGATCAGCAGGTCCTGGCGCACAGTCAGCAGCGCGGGATCCGCCACAAAGCTGTCGAGTTTTGCGTTGTAGTCGCCCTTATTCGACGCTGTGACGTAGGCCTGGACGTAGTTCCGGTAAGCGGCAAGCGTGGACGCACTCGCACGGGCGTCCTCCGCGTCGATGCTGGGAGCCGGTTGTGAGCTGACCGGTCCTGCGCTCGGTGTGGCAGCGTCATCGACCGAGGTGCATGCGGCCAGGTTCACGGCGAGGGCACCTATCGCAGCTGCAATGGCGGCGCGGCTCGTGATCAGTTGTATCTGGCGCAACGGCGCATCCCCCTTTGACTATGTGTCCAGCGCATGGCCATACCGCCGGCTGCAAGGCAGGCTCTGTCGCGGGCCGGCTCGAGATGACTGGGCCAGCGCGTGGGCAGGCGCGGCAGGTGGTGATGGCGCTGCAGCCGCTGTGCAGGAGCACTCTGGCAGCGGGAGATGACACTGCAGCCCCGTTGGCCACACCCGCTGCCAGAGGCTCGTAATGTTACGCACACAGCGTGTAGCCGTGTCAATGCTTGATTCCAGCATGGACCGTCGTGTAAACCTTGTGTTCCAAGTCGCGAGGAGTCCCGATGGTCGAGGCCGATGAATCAGCCGGCGAGACGTTCGCCGAACGGCTCGACTGGCTATTTCTGCATGTCACGGACCCTGCCGGGAAGCCCTACAGCATTCGTTACGTCGCGAACGAATTAACGCGTCGAGGATGCAAGATCTCCCACACCCACCTGAGCAACCTCCGCCAGGGTCGATCGCCCGACCCACGGCGATCGGTCGTCGACGCCATTGCGGCCTTCTTTGGGCAGCCGCCCACCTTCTTCGCTGAGACGTCGGAAGATCAACATGAGCACAGGCTCGCCCAGGCTCTGACCGATCCGCTTATCAAGCAGGTGGCCATGCGCCTGATAGACGCTCGGCTATCGCCAGAGGGCCATGCCGCAGTTGTGGCCATGATCGAGCAGGTGCAGCGGCTGGAGGCTGCCGCCCGCAGCCGGTCGGAGAGCACCGATCGGCAGCGCCGCTGATGACCGACGTCTTCAAACAATCAAGCCACCGACCGCCGGTCACCGCCGGCTGCGTGCGGTTACAGAGCTGGTGGTGCCACGACAACCAGACCACAGCGTGGAATGAGCAGCAGATTCGCCGATGCGACGAGGTCCTGCACAGCCTCACCATGCCAGCGACCTTCAGTGTGGGTGAGTTCTGCGCGGAACTGCAGCGGGCCCGAGGCCGACGGCTGGTGGTGAAGGCTGTCCGAACATGCCAGGCCGAGGCGCGCGCCATGTGGTGTCGCGGCGCGACGACGGATCACATCCTGATTGGATCGGCTCTGCCTCGCCTCCACCGGGACTATCTCGTCCTGCACGGCATCGGCCACATGGTCTTCGCTCACGTCGGTAGTCCCGCCGTCGGCCGCGATATCAGGAGGGCGCTCCACGTAGCTGACATGGCCAGCCTGCGGCGGGATCTCAAGCGCGTCGTCTACACACATCGCGAGGAACACCAGGCCGAGCTGTTCGCCACCCGGGTGCTGCAAGTGACGAATGGCTGGGTGGCGCCGAAGCCGCCGTCAGGATCCCAGACACTGCTGCTGGCACAGCTGTCCTCCGTTCTCGAGTACCACCCGGGCAGGGCAGAGCGGTGAGGCCGTCGAGATCTCGCCACGGGACCAAACCATGCCGAAGCCTGATGAACAGGGAACTCGATGCAACGTCATACCGATAGCAGCGTGAGCCACCTGCGACAGCAGGCAGCGCAGCTCCTCGCCGCACTCAAGCTGCCTTCGACCTTCACCTTCGCTCAACTTCACGACCGGATCGAGCATCGCCGCGGACGGCAGGTTCACCTCATCCCCCGGCATCTGCCAGCCCTTGCCCCCCATGGCCTCTGGGTAGCCGGCGAATTCTCCGACTATGTCTTTTACGACGCCAATGCCGGCAAAGTGCGCCAGAGCCTCATCATCGGTCATGAATACGGGCACATGATGTTCGACGATGTCGCCATCCCGAATGATCTTGAATGTCTCGCGGCCATGCTCATGCCGTCGGTGGATCCATCCGTACCGGAGATTGCACTGGCACGTCTCGCGTATGACGAGCCGATCGAGCGCCGGGCTGAAGTCTTCGGGACGGTCGCCGTACAACGCGCCGAGTCATGGTCCACAATTCCGACCTCCGCGACAGCTGATCCACGAGTCTCCGCCAGGCTGGTGGCGACGCTGGAAGGCCGGGTCACCTGATGGTGAGCCTCGCTCGCGGCATCATGATCGCCGTGACGCTCATCTGCTGGGGCATGAGCCTCTACAAGTTGCGCGACCTGGCACGGGACCGAGGCAACCGCCCCCTTCGTGCACTGTGCCTTGCCCTGATCGCGATCACCATCTCGATGACCCTTCAGCCGCTCATGCCAAAGATCGACCAGCTGTTCGGGATCCCGGATATCACTCGACTGACGTCCAACTGCCTCTCACTGATGTGCGCCACGGCGGCGCAGGCATTCCTTCTCTACATGACCAGCGGCGACGTCAGCACCCAGCGGCGGGTACGGCGGCGGACCATCGCCCTGGCGCTCACCATCACTGTCATGATCGTGATGTTTGTCGTGACACTCTCGGACGGCAGTCGCTCAGATCCGCGCGTTCGCCCCGCCGAGTACTACGGCGAGCCGTTCCACCCTCCATTCCACATCGTGTACCTGGCCTACCTGTTCGTGTACCTGGCCTACCTGGGCTGGTCACTGACGCAGGTGGTGGTCTTGGCAAACCGTTACGCTCGCATCGCCCATCGGCCGCTGTTGCGCTTCGGCCTCCGGATGATCACGGTTGGCTCGCTCTGGGGGCTCGCATACGTGGCCGCCAAGCTCGTAGCCGTTGCCTTGGGAAACAGGTCCCCAGACTGGGCCCTGATCACGGATGCGGTGGTGGTACTGACGTTCAGCACGTCGATCCTGCTGGTCCTAATCGGGTCCACAATTCCGTCCTGGGGTCCTCTCGTGGGCCTGGACCGGCTGTGGGTGGGGGCCGCCGCGTTTCGGGACTACTACCGGCTGTATCCTTTATGGACGCGAATCCATGCCGTACTGCCTGAAATCGCGCTGCTTCCATCGCCGTCGGGCGTCCGCGGCGCACTATCGATCGCCCGGGACGCTTCCCTGCGACGAGTCAGGATCACCGTGGAGATTCTCGACGGCTATGCCACCCTGCGGCCGTGGATGTCGACGGCAGTCCTCGCGCAGGCGCAGAGCGCCGCTCAGGAAGGCGGCCTCGTCGGTGAGCAGCAGACCGCCATGGTCGAAGCCGTCGTCATCGGTGCGGCACTGGCGTCCCGGCTCGATGGCGTACCCCCTTCCAGCGAGGCCGCCGGAGCCCTCGCCCTACCGCTGGGCCCGCTCCGCGACTCAGCCGCTGGTGACTTCGATGCCGCGGACCAGGTGACGTGGCTTGCCCAGGTAGCCCGAGCGATCGCATCCCCGATGGCCGGGATGATCATCAGGCGCGTCACATCCGACGCGTTGCCTCTTACCCCGCAGTCGTCCGAGAGGTAGAACATCATCGTGCCCGCACTCGTTGACCTGCCTGCCAACAGCACTTCCCGAGTGGCACGGGTCGTCACCGAAGCATGTGCGCCAGCCGTCTTCGCGGCCCTGATGCCGCTGATCATCGCCCTGCACAGCACCGCCCCCGCCGTAATGACCGGCCTCGGCTGGGCACTGCTCGCCATACTGTTCTGCTCCGCCGTCCCGTACGCCGTCATCTGGGTCGGCGTACGACGAGGGCGACTCACCGACCACCACATCGGCGTACGCGAGCAACGCCGCATGCCCTTGGTCTACGGACTGCTGTCCGTCCTTGTTGGCCTCGCCGCGCTCGTAGTCGCCGGCGCGCCCCAGCCGCTCGTCGCCATGGTCGTGGTGATGTTCGCCGTGCTGCTCATCGTCACCGCGATCAACCAGGTGTGGAAGCTCAGTGCACACGCCGCTGTCGCCAGCGGCTCGATGTCCGTACTGATCATCGTGTTCGGGCCAGCGCTGATCCTCTCGCTGGCGATCGTCGTCCTGGTGGGCTGGTCCCGCGTGCGGCTGGCGGATCACACGATTGGCCAGGTTGCCGCAGGCGCTCTCGCGGGGATCCTCATTGCTGTGCCGACATTCCTCCTCCTCGCCTGAATCCGCGTCGACCCCAGCGGATCGCCGGCACTTGGCGCCCCGGCCACGCTCAGGCAATGGTGGGCAGACAGCCAGCGCGGGGGTCATGGCTAGATGAGTGCGCAGCCTGTGCGGCTTCTGAATCTTGCCGCCCGGGTAGGAGTTTACGTGCCGTCTTCTTGTTCTGGACTTTCTGCCTGGTCGAGTAGAGCGGTCAGCGCCTGCACCGATTGTTCGTCGAGGATGGCGGTGACTGCGTCGCAAAATCTCTGTTCGCCGATCTTCCTGCGGAGGTTACTGAGCCGAGCGATATCGAAACCGGCTTGGGGAACGCCGACTTCGAGCCGTATCGCGAGGGCCTGGCAATGGAAGGTCACTGCCCCGGTGAACTCACTCGTTTCGGTACGCAGGCTCCCGAGCTGGTGGTAGCTGGCGCCCATGCCGGCCCGGTTGCCCAGTTCCTCGTAGATGGTCAGGGCTTGCTGGTAGCGGCGTTCGGCCTCAGCGTAGTCACCCCGATCCTGAGCGAGGATCCCGAACTGGTGGTAGCTTCTGGCCACGCCCGCCCGGTTACCCAGTTCCTCGTTGATGGTCAGGGCTTGCTGGTAGCGGCGTTCGGCCTCGGCGTAGTCACCCCCATGCTGAGCGAGCATCCCGAACTGGTGATAGCTGCTGGCCACGCCGGCCCGGTTACCCAGTTCCTCGTAGATGGTCAGGGCTTGCTGGTAGCGGCGTTCGGCCTCGGCGTAGTCACCCCGAGTGTGAGCGAGGATCCCGAGCTGGTGGTAGCTGCTGGCTACGTCGGCCCGGTGGCCCAGCTCCTCACTGATGGTCAGGGATTGCTGGCAGCGGCGTTCGGCCTCAGCGTAGTCACCCCGATCCTGAGCGAGCATCCCGAGCTGGTGATAGCTGATAGCCACGCCGGCCCGGTTACCCAGTTCCTCGTCGATGGTCAGGGATTGCTGGTAGCGGCGTTCGGCCTCGGCGTAGTCACCCCGATCCTGAGCGAGGATCCCGAGCTGACCGTAGCTGCTGGCCACGCCGGCCCGGTTACCCAGCTCCTCACTGATGGTCAAGGATTGCTGGTAGCGGCGTTCGGCCTCAGCGTAGTCACCCCGATCCTGAGCGAGCATTCCGAACTGGTGATAGCTGGTAGCCACGCCGGCCCGGTTACCCAGCTCCTCACTGATGGTCAAGGATTGCTGGAAGCGGCGTTCGGCCTCAGCGTAGTCACCCCGATACTGTGCGAGCATCCCGAGCTGGTGATAGCTGATAGCCAAGCCCTCCCGGTTACCCAATTCCTCGTCGATCGTCAGGGATTGCTGGAAGCGGCGTTCGGCCTCAGCGTGATCGCCCCGATCCTGAGCGAGGATCCCGAGCTGACCGTAGCTACTGGCCACGCCGGCCCGGTTACCCAGCTCCTCACTGATGGTCAGGGATTGCTGGAAGCGGCGTTCGGCCTCGGCGTAGTCACCCCGATACTGAGCGACTACGCCGAGCTGGTGATACCAGGCCGGGCGACGGCGTGAGTTTTCTGGGAGCCAGCGAAGGGTGTCATGGATCAGGCTGATCTCCCGGTCCCACGCCCCCCACCCGTCGAGTTGGCTGCAGATGTGCTCGGTGATGGTTCCGGCGGTTTCCAGATCATCGGTGGCCAGCAGGTGGTGACGGGTCTCGTCGAGATCATGGAGGTCGTCGAACCGATCTCGCGGCCAGGTCTCGGCGCGCCACCGCCAGTAAGTTGCCGCGGCGTGGTGGGCGGCGGTGACCAGCCCGGGGCTGTGGTGCGGACCGTGGTACGTGTTCCAGTGGCGATGCAGTTCGGTGGCGGTCCAGCGGTGCATCACCACCCGGTCGTCATCGACGATGGTGATCAGACTGGTCGTGGCGAGTTGCCGGACCAGCTCCGTCATGCCCGGTGGTGCGGTGAACGGGGGCTGAGGCGGTCGGCGTGCCTGCTCCAGAAGCCGGGCGAGACGTTCGACGTCTGCCGGGGACAGCGGACTGTCGTGCCCGAGCGCCTCCGTCAGCCCGTTCAGATCGAGTCCGTATCGTGACAGCAGGTCACTGATCTGCGCGGCTGTCTCTGCCGTGCCGTCGGGCTGCTGTCCCGGTTCGGCATCCGGGTTCGCGACGCCGATCTGGAACAGCAGCCCGTTGACGTCGACTGGTTCGCGGTAGACGCTGATCCCGGCCAGCAGCCGGACCGCGCCTTCGATGGGGTCGAGGCGGGTCAGGTGCTCGGTGAGCAGGACATCGTCGGCGGCCAGCGTGACCGTGTCGGCCAGCGCTGCGTCCAAGGTGCGTTGTTGGGCCAACCACGCGGCGGTGCCGGCAGGACCGAGCCGCGTTTCGACGGCCTGGCGTAGGCGTCGGGTGATGTCGGTGAAGCGGCCCTGCCCCGCCGGCTCGCCGCCGTTGCTGGGCAGCAGCGCGTCGAGGTACTCCAAGGCCCTGGGGTGCCCACCGACTGTTTGCCAGATCCGCTGCTGCGCGTCGATGTCGGCGGCGTGCCGATCCAGGCGGGGCAGTGACCACAGCAGCTTTCGGGTCTCGGCCAGGCTCAACGGCGGCACCTGATAAGAATGCAGCCGTTCGGCGGCCGGGTCGGGTAGCCCGAACCGGTAGCGGCTGGTGATCAGCAGCCGGCTACGGCCGGGGCTGGTCAACCCGGCGGCCAGCAACCCCGCCAGCCCGGGATCCGCGACTGACCAACCGGCGTCAGTGCCGCTGTCGCGGATCAGGTTGTCCTCGAAGTTGTCCAGCACCACCAGGATCCTCGTGCCGGCCAGGACCTGATCACGCAACAGAGCGAACCGATCGGACCAGGGCAGGTCCACCCGGCCGGCCGCCTGCACCGCTACCATCGGCGGGCCGCTGAACTGTTCGCGCAGCACCAACTCCCGACGGGCCGCGTCGGCGAGCGCGGTCAACAGCCCGTCGACGGTGACCGGCCCGGTCACGGTGACCAGACGCCAGTCCGGCGACGCGTCCAGCAGGCGGCGTACCACCTCGGCGGCCAGGGTGGTCTTCCCGACCCCACCGATACCGTGCAGCAGCACCGCCGTACCGGTGCCGTCATTGAGAAGGCCGGGCAGGGTGCGCTGCGCGTGCCGCCGACCGACGAACTGCCCGACCGGTCGGGCGAGTAGGCCGCCCAGGTCCGGCACGATCTCCGCGCGAGGTTCGGCTGGTGCGGAGCCGTCAACGACGGTCACCGACGGTGCGGCAGCCAACACGCTGACCACACTCCACTCGTCCATGCCGGCGACCGCCTGGGTCAGCGGGTCAGGGCCGGCGGCCAGGTCTCGTTGCACGCGCCGACGGGCCTGTGCCACCGCCGCGAGCACATCCGGCCGCGCCGACGCTGCCAACTCGGCGTACACGGCGGCGAACAACCGTGTGGCGTACACGTCGGTGACCGAGGTCTGCGTCGCGATCACCGCGCCCGCGCCCCGCCGAGCCAGCCTGGCGGCGAACGACCCCGCACCATCCTCACCGTCGGCATCGGTGTAGCAGGCCGCGAGGGAGATAACCCGCGGCATCCGGCCTTCCGGGATCGCCTCCGCTATCAGGGCTTCCGGACCCACCGACCGCGCATGACCCTGCTCGTCCTCCAGATGCAGAATGCCCGGCGCACCATGCGCGGACAGATGCAGCACATGCGTGGTGTCCTCCTCCAGCACCGCACGAATGGCCGCCGTCGTGGCGAACGGCACGATCCGCACCACCGCCCGGCTGCGATGCGCCCCATGCACCGCGTCCAGGACACTGCCTAACTCCCGCTCGTAATCGAGCAGCGGACCACTACCGGACTCCGGCGAGGCGATCGCCACCACAATCCGCAAGGGGCCCGGAGCCGCAGTCGACCGGGAACCGGCCGCCTCCACCCTCCGATACGCCGACACCAGCTCGTGCAGCACCATCGGACGGCCGGTCACCGGCTCCGGCAACGCCTCCCACGGCAGCCACCACCAGTCCGGTGCCTGCACCCCCACCCGCACCGGCACATGCTCCCGCTGCGCCCGGCGGATCACCCGGGCCAGCGCCTGCGCCACCGTGACCGGCAGAAACGATTCCGCCAACAACTCGCCGGCGCGCCGCAACGACACCACACCGGCGACCTGGCCTTCGGCCGCAAGGTCACGCGTCACCGCACGCGGGCGAGCGCGCTCCCGACGTACGTCCTGCAACGCATTGGCCAGTCCGGAAGACACACCACGATGCGCCGCCGTCACATCCTGTCCACACCCCGACAGGCGCACCTGCGACTGCGACACCGTCAGCACCAGGTCTAGCAGCCCATTCGCCGACACCGTCTCCTCGACGACGACCGACGCCACCCCGTCCAGCAGCGCGGACAGGTCTTCGACCCGGGACACCCACACCGCACCGGCCAACCAGCCGTCCTGCGAGTTGTAGCGGCCGGAAACCACGCCAACCACCGCCCGGTCGGACACCCGCAGCACCGGCGCACCGCTCATCCCCGGCATGACCGCGTCCGCCTGCAGACGTGACCACAACACGCCGTCTCGCAGCGCCGGCCCGCGCCAGTGGCCACCTGCGGCCAGCAGCTCGTACCCGTGCCTGTCGTCCTCGACCGTCGGGTAGCCGGCCGTCGTCACCGGCTCGTTGTCCCGCACCCTGTCGGAGGCGACCACCTGCGACACAGATCCCGAAAGCGGCTGCTCGGCGCGCAGGATCGTCAGGTCGTGCACCTCGTCGACGCGTTGCACCGTCGCGTCCCACCCCGCACGGCCGCCGACGGGCCCGACCCGCACCACGCATCCCACCGCCGCCGCACCGATCTCCGCGAGAACGTGGTGGGCGGTGACCAGCACACCCGGCTCGACCTGGAAACACGTGCCGACAGGTGCCGCATCGTCAGCAGCGACCCAGCCGAGAAAGTCGTACCCGGCCACCCGCACGGTCATTACGCGCCGTCCTGCGCTTCCTCGGCGTCGGTGTCGGCGGCGTCCGGGTCAGCTTCGCCCGGCCCTCGAAGCGCACGGTCACCAGCCGCACCATAAATGATCTTCACCTTCAGTGACGCCTCGCCCGAGGCACCCGCAACGATCACGTCACCTTTGGCCGACACCTTCAGCCCGAACTCAACCTCCACCGATTCCGGACTACCGACGCGGCGCGTGACCCGGCCGACCATCCGCGCCGTCGACACCGCGATCTCCTCCACCGCCGACTGCGCCCGCTCGAACGCACCCGCCGCATAATCCACGACCCGATCGACGCGTTCACCTACCGACGTTTGCTGGGAACCACCCACAGGCACGACCTCGACGAGCACCTCGACCGCGCCCACCCGCACCGCAACCGTCTGCGCCACCCAGACTCCTTGGTTATAAACACGGCAGAAACCACGCGACCAGCAATCGAAAACACCGGGTTAAGATCAACAAGGCTCGGCATAGGTCAAAATAGGGCACAAACGAAGCGCCACTTACCAGCACCACAACACCAAACACCGAACGCCCCGAACGAACGAACGAATGTAAAGCATCCGACAATCAATCTCGGTCCACACAAGATTGCCACATGGCAATCGCTACAACTTGGACGGATCAAGCCTAAAGGATGCCATCGCACTTCATCAGTACTCGTGGATTTACTGCAGCCGAGTGCGCTGCTGGAAACGCCCGGCCTGTGTCCTTCGGTGCCGCAGATCATCCGACCGAGTACAGCAGCTGTCGGCCTCCGTCACGGCGTCGGCCTGCGGAGTGCGGCAACCTGCCTGCTCCAGCTGCTGACCGCGACGACCTTTACGACGTCACCAGTCTTGGGCGCCTGTACGAGGTACTGCCGTCCGCTCCGATCAACACCGATGTACATCCCGACGTGGCCGGGCCGGGCCATCGTGCCGTCCGAACCGGGGATGAAGATCAGGTCCCCAGGTCGCATCGCTGCCAGGGATGGAACGGCGGCGCCGGTACTGACCTGGTCGGCGGTGACCCGAGGGATCCGCACGCCGCCTTTGGCCCAGGCGGCCATCATCAGGCCGGAGCAGTCGTAGCTGTCCGGTCCTTCGGCCCCCCAGACGTAGGGCTTGCCGAGCTGGGCCAGGGCGAAGGCGACGACTGCTCGCAGCTTCGGGTCAGACGGCAGAACGAAGCCGTCGGGCAGTCCAGCGTCGTCCAGTGATGGCAGCCCGTCCCCGCCGTCGCTGGTGCAGACAATGTTCATGCCGTCGCTGATCAGAGCGACCAACTGCTGCGCCTCGGGCTGCCACCTCGCGTACGCGTCGGGGAACGCCGACCGCTGTACGGCCTGCGCAGCCTGGGTGAGCGGCATGGCAGGCCAGCCATCGATCTTGACGAGGCGCTCGTAGAACTTCCGGGCGGCGTAGCGGGGGTCGAGGATCTGCTCGGGGGTGCCCCAGCCCTGGCTGGGTCGCTGCTGGAACAGTCCGAGCGAGTCATGATCATTGTCGGCGCCGAGGTGGCCGAGGTTGCGCAGGGTGGATTCCTGCATGGCTGTGGCCACGGCGATTTCCCAGCCGTAGCGCGGCACGTGCAGCTCGGCCCCAACGGAGACGATGATGGCCGCGTTGCTGACCTGCTCGGAGTTCCAGGAGCCCTGACCGGACCACTCCGGCTGCGCAGCTGAAGCACCAGGCGAAACGCTCGGTGGGTTGATGGTGCAGCCCGTCGCCGGGCTCACTCCAAACATTGCGAGGGCAACGAACACGACCAGCGCAAGCGGTGCCAGGACCACAACAGCGAGCCCTCCCGCGAGGGATGTCCACGGTTTGCTCATCGCAGACCTGCCTGGCGGATCTCGTATCCGGAGACCCGCCAGCCGGATCCGTCCGAGCCGCCGCGGCGCAGGGTGCAGTCCACCAGGCTGTGCTCGGTCCACCCCCGCCAGCCGTCCTCACCAAGGGGTGTTGCGGTCACCCGAACCGTGCGCCGCGCGGAGACCGCCGTATCTGCTGGTAGCAATGCGTCGACGAAGGGTTCCACAGCGGCGTCGACGTACGCCCGATGTTCGACCCAGGTCGCCCAGCGGCCGTCCTGTCTCGCGGCGGAGCTCTGTCCCGCAAGCGTGCCCCTGGCGTAGCGGATGGCGCGGCTGTAGGCGTCGCCCGGTCCGGTATCCCGCCGTGTGTCGGCGCTATAGAGAGCCGCGGTGAACCGGATGCACACCTCGCCGGGGTCGACGTACGCGAAGCCGACCTGCGAAGGCGGCGGCACCGGGGCAGCGACGTCAGCGGGATCGGGAGCGGACGGGGCGCTGGTAGTGCTCGGCGCGGTCGCCGCCGGCTGCCCGGCGGCGGAACAGCCGGTAGCGGACAGCATCAGGACGACTGCCACTGCTGCATAAGTTCGCGCGTTCATGGCCAAGACGCTGACGAGGCGCGAAGGCCGTTACCGCTGCCAGTCGCGGCTGGTAGCGGCGGTAACGGTGGCAGCAATCCCAGCGTCAAGTCTGCCGTCAGCCCTACCCGGCGAAGGTCCAGGGCAGATGCCCAACCGAGGGCATCGTGACCTTCGGGAGACTGCTGTGTTTGCTCACTACCTCGCTGGGGCTGCGCTCGACGCCCTGGCAGTCCCTACTCCCCCGCCCGCCGCCCCACCCGGCCTCGATGCCACCGGGAATCTGTTCATCGGCTGGATGAAGTGGCTCCTCATCGTCGCTGGCGTCGGCGGCCTACTTGTCTGCGGGATCATGATGGCCGTCGGTCGCCGGAACCGGTCGGCGTTCGCGGCCGACGGCGCGGCTGGCATCCCGTGGGTGCTGGCCGGGCTCACGTGCGGCGCGGTTGCGGCCGTGGTCGTCGGCGCAGTTCTGCCGGGCTGAGTCATGACCTACGACGTCATCTCTCGCGCCCGCCGCACCACGCGTCGCCGGGTTACCGCCCTCAGTCTGGCCGCTGCCGCGGTGCTCGGCGCTGCGGCCGTGGCGATGGTGTTCGCTGCGGACTCGGATCGTCCTGCTTCCTCAACCTTGGGACCGGTGCCGGTCCGCCCCGAGACGACCGCCAACGGGCAGGCAGTCCTGCCTCGTGACCTGGGCTGGGACGACGTCGCGGGAGTCTCGGTGCCTGTGTCGCAACAGTCCGGTCCTCGCGTCTCCGACGAGGGCCAGGCTCGGGGATTTGCACACGATCCTGGTGGTGCCGTGCTGGCCGCCGTGCACATTGTCGTGCGCGTGAACCCGCAGGTCGGTCCGGTTGTTTTCGAGCCCACGCTGCGTACTCAGATCGTCGGAGCCGACGCGGCCGCGATGCGGGTCCAGGTCAGGCAGGCGTACGACGAGCTGCGCGGCCAGACGGGCGTGGCGGATGGGCAGCCCGTCGGACGCCTGAACGCGACCCTGCTCGGCTACCGGATCGTCAACTACACCGAAGACGAGGTCGTCCTTCGCTTGCTGACCGAAGCTCCGAACCGCTCGGGTACGTCGCTGATGGTCAGCACCGAGGTACGCGTGCGCTGGACGGGTTCGGACTGGGCGCTGCTGGCTCCGGCCGGCGGGACGTTCGACCAGGCCGTAACCGTCGTCTTGGATCCCTACACCGCCATGTTCCTTCCCTTCAGCGCGGGCAGGTGAGCTCATGCCTTTCTGCAACCCCTTCATGCCCACGACCTGCACCGGCGTCATCGTCGGTGGTATCAACACTGGCGTCGAGGCCCGTGACTCGATGGTCACCGCGCTTCTCAACGGGCTAGCCAGCGAGGTTGAAGACGCGATTCAGTGGGTCGCCACCCTGCTGACCAGCTGGACGCTCATCCCGTCGAACAACCTGTGTCCGACCAGCGGCTCCGACCCGGGGCAGTGGGCCACCGACTGGGTGGCCCAGTGCAACGGGGCCGCCGGTCCAGCGCAGCAGCTGCGCGGGTTCATGCTGCCGATCACGATCCTGGTTCTGGTGGCTGGGTTGATTTGGCAGGGCATCACCATCGTCATCAGCCGCAGAGGCGCCCCGCTTCTGCAGGCTGTCCGGGGGGTCTGGAACACCGCTCTCTGGGGCAGCGTCGGCATCGCCGGCACCCACCTGGTCCTCAAAGCTGGTGACAGCTACTCGATGTGGCTGCTGAACGAGGCGATCTTTAAGGAGTCCAACGAGCCGCCCAACGTGGCCATGAGTGCAGCGCTCGGGGCGCTGCTGCTGCCCGGTGCTGAGGTGGCCCCGTTTGTGATGATTCTCGTCGGCGTTGTCGTCATCCTCGCCGCTGTGGTGCAGACCATCCTGATGGTCTTCCGCGAAGGCGCCGTGGTCATCCTGCCCGGACTGCTCGAGCTCGCGGCGTCCGGCTCCATCACCCGAGGCACCAGTCACTGGCTACACAAAACTCTCGGCTGGTCGCTCGCGCTCGCGCTCTACAAGCCGGCGGCGGTGTCGGTGTACGCCACCTCGTTCGTGATGATGCGCGGCAACGGGCGGGACTGGCTGATGGGCCTGGGCATGCTGGCCCTGTCGGTAATCGCCCTGCCCGCGCTGATGAAGTTCTTCACGGTCTTCACCGGCAGCGTCGCCTCCGGGGGCGGAGGCCTCGGCATGGTCGGCGCCGGCGCGGCTGCGGGCCTGCACGCCGCCTCCTCGATACGCGGAGCGGCCGGCGGTCACAGCGCCGGCGACCACGCACGCTACATGGAGTCGAGGGGTCCCGGTAACGGCGGCGGTAACGGTCCCACCGGGGCCATGCCGACTCCATCCACGCCCTCGCCCACCGGTGGATCCGGTGGGGGCACTGCTGGTAACGCGCCGACGGTGATCAGCGGCAGTGCCACCGCCGGCGGCATGCCGGGTCCGGTAACACCCACGGCCACCGTGCCCGCCGGCACCGGCGCTACCGCGTCCGCCGGCGGAAGCGCTGCGGCCTCGGGTGGCGCAGCGGCTGGGGGTGGCGCAGCGGCTGGGGGCGGCACGGCAGCAGCCGGAGCGGCGGGAGCCGCGACCGGGCCGGCGGCACCGGTTGTCATCGGCACCGTCCTGGCCGCGCAGGCAGGGGCCGCGGCAGCGAAGGCGGGCGCGAACACGGCCACCTCCGCGATGCGGGACGGAGGTGCGCCGTCGTGAGTAGCGAACAGGCGCGGATCCGTACCTACGGGGGCTGGCGGCGGGCCCGGGGCATGGGCCTGTTCGGCCTCGGACCAACGCAAACCTTCGTCGTCCTCGTGGCGATCACCGCGCTGATCATCTCCGGATCGATGGGACTGCGGGCGTTGGCCGTTACCGCCGGTCCCTGTGTGCTGCTCGTGGTGCTACTGGTCCTGCGCTGGGACGGGGTGCCGCTGTCAGCCGGAATCGCACAGCGAGTGCGATGGCTGATCGGCACCAGCCGCAGCTACACCTCGTACCGCTCCGGGGTGATGGTGGCCGGCGAACATGCCTGGCAACTGCCGGGTGTACTCGCACCGACAACCCTGCTGACCGTCGAGGACGAGGGCAGCGGCCGGTACGGGGTGGTCTACAACCGCCGGTTGGGCACCATGACGGTGACACTGCGCTGCGCGGCCACGTCGACCTGGCTGGCCGATCCCGACGCGAGCGCGGCGTGGGTGGCCAACTGGGGCGGCTGGTTGGCGAACCTGGGTTACCTGCCGATCGTCGACCATGTCACCGTCACCGTGGACACCGCCCCGGATCCGGGTTCCCGATTGGCCGACCACGTCAGCCGACGGATCGTCCCCCACGGACCGGCTTCCGCCCGCCGGGTGCTGCAACGGCTGGTGGAAGTGTCCCCGGCAGCCGCCGCCGACGTGGAGACCCGGGTGTCGGTGACTTTCAAGCCCGGTGCTTCCCCCAGCAAACCCCAGGGCGTCGACGAGGCCCTGGAGGAGATCAGCCGAACCTTGCCGGGTCTGCAGGACTCGTTGGGAAGCTGCGGACTGACCGTCCTCGGCCGAGCCAGCGCGGAGACCATCTCGGCCATCGTGCGGACGGCGTTCGACCCGGCCAGCCGAGGTGACATGGTCCGGCTGGTAACGACTCCCGGGCTGGATCTGAGCCGGTGGTTGGACTGGGACACCGCCGGGCCCGTGATGGCCGAGGAGCACCTCGACCGGTACGTGCATGACTCCGGCACCTCGGTCTCATGGGCGTGGCACGAGGCACCACGTCAGCACGTGCACGCCGACGTCCTCGCCCGGCTGCTGGCGCCCGGCCCGTACCCGAAGCGGGTTTCGCTGCTGTACCGACCTTTCCCCGCTGGGGAGGCCGCTCGCATCGTGGAGAGCGAGGTCAACGCCGCAGCGTTCCGGGCGGCGTACAACCGGGCGCAGAAACGCGACGAGTCCGCTCGCGACCACGCCGACCGGGAAAGGGCCCTACAGACCGCGCGGGAAGAAGCGACCGGGTCCGGGGTGGGCCTGATGTCGCTGTTCATCACGACCACCGTCGTCCGCGCCGACGACCTGGGCCGGGCCATCGCCGACGTCGAATCCCGCGCCGACGTCGCCAAGATCCGGCTGCGGCAGCTACGCGCCAGCCAAGCCGCCGGCTTCGCCACCACCCTGCCCTGCGGCATATGCCCGCCGCAGCTGGCCCGCCACTGGCCCCGCTGACCAAACGACCAGGAGAGATTCATGAAGAGCACCGCCGCCGCAGACGCGGTCGCGCCGGCGCCAGCATGGGGTGTACGGACACCCGGCGCCGGCCGAGCCAGCCACGTTTCCCGCGGGATGGAGTACCAGGGAACGACGATCCAGCTCTGCGGGCTGTTCCCCTTCGTCGCCGGATCCGGGGCACCCACGATCGGCGTACCGATCGGGCGGCACATGCTGTGGGGTGAGGTCGTCTGCCTCGACCCTCTCGAATGGCTGCGCGAAGGCCTCATCACCAACCCCGGCGTGTTCGTCCTCGGCCAACCCGGTGTCGGCAAATCCACGGTGGTCAAGCGACTCATCACCGGCATGACCGGGTTCGGCACCAGCGCCCTGATCCTCGGCGACACCAAGCCCGACTACACCCGACTCGTCGAGCACCTGGGCGGGCAGGTCATCCGCGTCGGCCGCGGCCTCGACCGGCTCAACCCATTGGACTCCGGCCCGCTGGGCAGCGCGCTCGCGCGCATGGGCAGCGCCGACGCCCGGCAACTGCGGCTCGAGATCCGGGGCCGGCGCATGGCTCTGCTGCTGGCGCTGTGCGCCCTGGTGCGAGGACAGGCGCTTAACAACACCGAGGAGATCATCCTCGGGCGGGCGATCGACGTACTCGCCGAGCGCCTTGACCGGGACCCCACCGTGCCGGACGTGCTGAGCCTGGTCGAAGCCGGCGCCGACGAGTTGCTGACCGCGGCCCGGGCGCGGACCGACGGCGAGTACCGCCGCCGCGTCGACCAGCTCGTACCTACCCTGGCGCTGCTGTGCGAGGGCAGCCTGCGCGGGGTGTTCGACGGCCCGACGACCAAGCCCCTGGATCTGGACGCCCCGGCTGTCAGCGTCGACATCTCCCAGGTCGCCGCCGCCGGGGACCAACTGGTAGCCGCCGCGATGCTCTGCACCTGGGCATACGGCTTCGGCATGGTCGACGCCGCATCCGTGCTGGCGGACCAGGGCCTCGCACCGCGCCGGCAGTACCTCGGCGTGATGGACGAGCTGTGGCGAGCCCTGCGTGGTGCATCCGGCCTCGTCGAGCACGCCGACGCGCTCACCCGACTCAACCGGCAACGCGGAATGGCCAGCGTGATGGTCACCCACTCTCTCGCCGACCTCGACGCTCTGCCGACTCCGGAGGACCGGGCAAAGGCGCAGGGCTTCATCGAACGGTCCGCGATCAAAATCCTGGCCGGGCTGCCGCCTCGTGAGCTGAACCGGGTCAACGAGGTGATCAAGCTGTCCGGGCCCGAACGCGAGCTGGTGGCATCCTGGGCCGCACCGGAGGCCTGGTTCGCCGGCTCCGTGCATCCCGGCCGAGGCAAATATCTGATCAAGACTGGTGAACGCAACGGACTGCCGGTGTCGCTGACTCTGGTCGGCGACGAGTGGGAGCTCTACGACACCGACGCCGCGATCCGACAGGCGCAGCCATGAACACCCGGCCCGTCGAGCCGCGCGGCAGTGCCGGAGGCCCCCTCACCCCGTTCCTGATGCTGGGGCTGGCGTGGGCGGTCATCGCCCTGATGTGGCTGTCCTGGCTGGCTGGACGTATGGCCGCCGCCGTGACCGGGCAGCCAGCTACCGGTCCCGGCTTCGGAGCGGCGTACCTGGAACACCTGCTGCGTACCGAATGGTCGGTGTTGTGGCCCGGGGTGTCCCCCACCGTTGTCGGTCTGGTCTACGCGGTGCTGCTGCTGGTGCTGGTTGGTCTGGTCACTCTCGCGGCGGTGTGGTGGCAGGGGCGCAGGCCCGACGCCGAAGACCCATTGCCGTCGCTGGCTGGCCCGGCCGAGGTGCGCGCGATGACGCTGCCCCCAGTGGCCGCCAAGGCTCGGCGCCTACGGCACGGCCTGGCGGATGCGACGGTGAAGGAGATCTCCGCCGAGTCCGCTGGGATCGTGCTCGGCGCGCATCGGCGGCGGCGCGGCTCAGGTCCTCGGCTCTACTCCTCATGGGAGGACGTCATCCTTGCAGTGATGGCGCCCCGCGCCGGAAAGACCACTGCCCTGGCCGTGCAGTCCATCCTCGGCGCGCCGGGGGCGGCCCTCGCCACCAGCAACAAGCCCGACCTGTGGGCCACGACGGCAACCGCTCGCTCCGAGCATGGCAGCGTGTGGGCTTTCGACCCGCAGTCCATTGCTCACGTGCCGCAGGGCTGGTGGTGGAACCCGCTCGCCACCGTGGAGGCCGTCGAGGACGCCCACCGGCTGGCTAACCACTTCGTCCAACAGGTCCGCAACTCGCAGGGCAGCGACGACTTCTGGATCCAGGGTGCGCTGGACCTGCTCACGTCGCTGATCCTGGCTGCCGCGCTGGAGGGCCGGACGCTGACATCGGTGCAGGCGTGGTTGTCGGACTCCACCTCGCGGGAGCCCGCGACGATCCTCAAGAGTCACGGGTTCGGTGCCTCCGCCCGAGCCATGTCCGGCCGGCAGGCCGGCGCACCGGAGACCCGCGAAGGGCTCTACGAAACCGCCCGGACCGCGGCGGCGTGCCTGGCCAACCCCACCATCATGGCCTGGGTCACCCCACCGGACCTGCCCCTTCCAGCGCTGGATGTCGAAGCATTCGTCGAGAGCACCGACACGCTGTACCTGCTGTCCAAGGACGGCGCCGGAGCGGCCGCACCGCTCGTCGCTGGTCTGACCGACCAGGTGCTGCGCGCCGCAGTGGCCCTGGCCGAGGCGCAGGGTGGCCGGCTCGATCCGCCGCTGGTCGCCTGCCTGGACGAGGCCGCGAACATCTGCAAGATCGCGGACCTGCCCGAGCTGTACAGCCACTTCGGCAGCCGAGGCATCATCCCGTTGACCATCCTGCAGTCGTATCGGCAAGGGACCAGGGTATGGGGTGAGCAGGGCATGGACGCACTATGGTCGGCCGCCACCGTCAAGCTGGTCGGCGCGGGCATCGACGACGCGCGGTTCGCCGAGGACCTGTCCCGGCTCGTTGGCGAGCACGACGTCACCGTCGCCTCCCGCACCCGCGACGGGAAGGGCCACACCTCGTACCAGACGTCGGTGCGTCGGCAGCGGATCCTCGACCCGGCGCGAATTCGGGCACTGCCAAAGGGCTCGGCATTGCTGTTCGCCACCGGCGTGAAGGTAGCCATGCTCAACCTGCTGCCCTGGTACGACGAGCCGAGCGCCGACCGACTGACTGCGGCCGTCGTCGCATCCACCGCCGAGATGACCCGTCAGGCGCAACGCACCCGCGCCGCCCGACGCGACCGGATGGCGCAGCGCTCCTGGCGGGGACGGGCCAGCTGAAGCTAGCTTGGATATCGGAGGTAGGCCATGGGCGCACCTCGGCTCAACCAACCGACATCCGCGGTGCCCGGCACCGGGCTCTTGACCTGGCGGCTACTGGCGGCCGTCGAGGCCGCGGTGACGTACTACCGGGCTCAGCTCGAGTACGCCCACGGCCCTCGCGCATATCTCGTCGAACGCGGTCTTGGTGTCCTCGTACAGCGGGAGTGGCCGTGGCGGATCGGGTACGCCCCACCTGGATGGAATTCGCTGACGCGCCACCTGCGCGCTGCCGGCTTCACCGCAGACGAATTGGTCGCCGCGGGCTTGTCGACCCGCACCCGAGGAAAGCCAGACCGACTCATCGATGTGTTCCGGGACCGGATCGTGTTCCCGGTGCGCGACCCGGTCGGGCACGCTGTGGCGTTCCTCGGCCGCGCCGGCCCTGGTGCCGCGAATGGTGTGCCCAAGTACATCAACAGCCCTGGGACTGCGATCTACGACAAGGGACAGCTGCTGTTCGGGGTTGCGGAGCAGCGGGATCGCCTCAACGAACAGTGGATGCCGGTCCTGGTCGAAGGGCCAGCTGACGTCCTCGCGGTGTGGCTGTCCTACTCGCGGTCGCGCCGATCAGGAGCAGTGGCTCTCGCGCCGTGCGGCACCATGCTGACCGGTGCCCAGGCCGCGATCCTGCGGGAGCTGCCAGGTGCCAAGCGGGGCATCGTGGCGGCATTCGATGCGGATCCAGCCGGTCGTGGCGCAGTGGACCGGGCCTGGCAACTGCTCCGGCAGCCGCGCCCGCCCGGTCCGCTGCTGGCGGCAGAGTTCACGACGGGCGCTGACCCGGCCGACCTGCTGCGTTGGCCGAATGGCCGGGCTCATTTGCGGGCCTTCCTGCAGCAGCGGGCGCGATCAATGCTCGACACGGTGCTCGACCACCGCCTCGCCCGGCTCGTAGAGCGGCATCCCCGGTTGTTGGAGGACATCGACGGCAAGTGCGCCGCCGTTCGTGTCCTGGTGCCGCTGCTGTTTGAGGCGACAAGCCGGGACGAGGCCGCCCGAATCGCCCGACGCATCGTCGCACACACCGGGGTTGTGGTCGACACCGTTGCGATCCTCGCGATCGCGCACGTTGACGATGCGCTACATGACCTCCGCCTGTCTATTGAGGCTGCGACTACGCCAGATACAGCTCCAGCAGTAGGTGAACGCTGATTTGCCAGCTGGTCTGATGGCTCCCCTCAGGATGGCCCCAGTCCAACGCAGTTCGTTAGCTCTGAGTGGCGGATGGCGGTGTCGTACTGGAGATGGCAGTCTGACTCGACGTGCCGGCATTGCTCTAGATCGACTTCTGTAGCTAGTGGAGTTCTCCTTGGAAGCGTGGTTCGATCGGATGGCCGCGATCCCGGGTATCCGCTTCGGCGGTAGTCCTGGCATCGACCGGACCGTCTTGCCCCGGTCTCAGGTGCGACCCAGGACGGACATGGGCTATCTCATGTGGCCGGAAGCCGATGGTGCGATCACATCAGCTTCACCGGCGAGGAGGCATAAAGACGCTGAGCCAACCCATCGCCGACTAGAGGCTCTTGTACGGACAGTTTGGGAGGCTTTGGAGCTCCCTGGCACTGCATCGGATTATCACTTCCTGTTGCAAGACGCCGTGACGGAGTTGTGGACACGTCGTCGCAGAGAGCCTTCGGGGCTGCGGATGGTCGAGACCTTCGGCTACTTGGACCTGGCCCTAATCGAGGCCCTTCCACGTATTGCATGGCGAAACGACAGGAGTCCCAAGGACGGCTTCCTGCGCATCACCAGCCTGGAGCGCTTAGTGACCTTATTGGAGATTGAAGGGGCGTTGCGAGAGGCCCTGGCACTGAGCCACCGCGCACAACGTTTCGGTGACGTTTACCGAAACCAGGAGTTGGAAGCAAAGGTTGCTGCTCTTGATGAGGAGCTACGGTGATCAGCTCCCGTCTCATCGATGTTGTCCCCGGGCAGTCTTTCCTGGAAAACGCATTTGTTCGGTGGGTGCTTGCCGCCGCTGCGACACCTGGCATCGCGGGGTGCGTGATCGCGCAGCATCCGGTCGCTATCGCTGATCGGACTTACCGCCTGGACTACATGTTGACCGGGGCGCAACTGAGGGTAGTGGTCGAACTCGACGGCTTTGCCTTCCACAGCAGCAAGGCGGCGTTCGTCTACGACCGGATTCGGCAGAACGATCTGACGAGTCTTGGTTTCGTCGTCCTGCGATTCTCGTACGATGCCATCCGCGACGACACGGCTCGCTGTGTTGGGCAATTACAGGCCGTACTCAGCAGTGATCCGACGTTGGCCGCTCATCTCATCGCCAATCCGATCGTGCCCGTCCCGGATGATATGACCCCGAATCTTCTCGGGTTAGCGACACCACCAACGCCCCCTGTTCGACAGCAGCCCGACTACTTCGACCTCGTGCGGCAGCGCATGGACCTTGGGCCGCTGCGGGTCTGCCAGCGCGAGGCCATGGCCAGCCTGGCCAACTACTACCGGCGCGGCGGCATCAACGCCGCGTGCGTAATGTCGGTTGGTGCAGGCAAGACCGCCTTGGGTGTTGCCGCCACACTGGCCTTTACTAGGCGTAGGGCGTTGATCGTGACTCCCGGCCGGGTCATCCGCGGCACGTTCGCGACCGCCCTCGACCCGGGCGTGGCCGGCAACGCCCTGTACACGCTACGTGGGGGGCCCCTCATCGCCGGTTGCCGCCCACCAAGGGTCGTGGTGCTCGACAGCGGCGACGGTCCGATCCGGTCTGTCAGCCGCGAGTCGCTGCTGTCCGCTGAGATCATCGTGACGAACTTTCACGCACTCAGCGTCGGCGATGACGAGAATAATCTGCTCTCCAAGTTAGGTCCCGACGATGTCGATTTCATCGTGGTTGATGAGGCTCACATCGCGGCCGCCGGGTCCTACCAGCGTCTCTTCGGGCACTTCCCAAATGCCCGTCGGCTGCTGATGTCTGCGTGCTTCACCCGGGTAGACGGCAAGACTGTGGCCGCCGACGTGGTTTACCGATACCGGTTGATCGACTCGATCGCCGACGGACACGCGAAGCACCTTCGCAGCCATCGATTTACACCGGAAGTCGAGCAGACAACCTACGAGATCATCTGGCCAGGCGGTGACCGGGAGGAGATCGTCGGGAAGCAAGCGCTGCTGGAGGTCATGCAGGACGAACGCAAGCTCGCCCGCATCACGGCTACATTGGAGGAGCCCATCCGGCGTGTCATGCAGATCGTCCGCCAATGCCTGGACGTGCAGCACGCTGTGCTCGCACCGGTCCGCCCTCGCGTCCTGTTCGCCACCCTCGGGCAGCGTCACGCCGAACAGGTCGCTCGCATCGCCGTCGACCACGGCATCCCATGCGCCACCCTGCACCACTCGATGAGTGACGCGTCGATTGCTGCGACCAGGGCCCGTTTCGAAGCAGAATCCGGCAACCTGCAGGGCATCGTCCAACTCAAGATGCTGGGACAAGGCTATGACCTACCGGCGATCACCGTCGTGGTGCCGATGCGACCCTATGGAAGCTTCGGCGAGTTCTACCAGTTCCTTGGCCGTGGCATTCGAGTTATCCACCATCCCTCGCTGATCGGACGGGATGACCGCCAGAACCTCGACGTGGTGTACCACGGCGAACTCGGGCTCGATGACCACCTGGAGACGCTCCGCCGCGAAAACGACATGGACCCACGCCCGACCGACGCGGACCAGTTCGGCGATGCTCCCGTGCCCGACCATCCAGGCCAGGATGCGACTGCCAGTGGTCCTCAGTCAGCGCAGAACCCCGACGCGGTCGTCCTCGCCGAGCAAGGGAACACACACCAGCAGTTCCTTCACGACGTCGAGCAGGTCGAGGCTCGGCGCGAAGAACGCGAAATGCACACCCTCGCCCAACGATACGCCGAATATGCCACCAACAGACCGAACCCACGCTCGTTCGAGGAGTTCGTGGCCGTCATCCGGAGCACCCATGGCTAATTCGGGCTTCGCACAAGCGATCGCTTCCGCCCCGCCTGAGCAGTTCCTCCGGCTGGAACGGGACACCGGACGCGCCGAACGCTTCGCCGACGCCGACCATTTCCTCGCCAATCTCGTCAAGGCTGCCCTGGCCGGCTCGAAGATCGCGGAGATAAAGCCCCGGTCGCCCAGCGACAAGAACAACGACACCATCACGCTGACCCCTCTTGGCTCGGCCGAGAGGGATTACGTGACGACGACGTTCGCGTTGAGCGCGCAGCAGGCCCGCGGCGCCTGGTTCCTACCGGAGCAAGGCTCCCTAAAAGTCGGATCCATGAACCTGCCCGCATATATCCGGAACGACCCGTGGTACGCCATAACCCGCAGTCTCGATGAGGTGGCTCGCACCCAATTCGCATCCTCTGCCGATGCTGTAGCAACCTGGTCTCTTCTCCTTCCTCTCTTCGAGCGCCTGATGGCACCCGTGCATAAGCGGGCGGCCGGATCGACGGGTACGTCTGAGGAGCAGACGGCCACATGGGCAGCAATCACCGAATCCTACGAAAGCCTCGGACTCAACACAGGGGCGGCGCTTTCTGTGTTCGCCTATCGGGGTGGATGGAGCCGGTTGGACCGCGCCGGGCAAGCGCGGGCCCGGGCTGGTCTGCTCGACGCCCTAGCCAACAACGATCTGCGCCAGCTCGCTGAGCGTTACCGCGCCGAACGGGTCCAAACATTAGTTGCGGCGACCGTTAAACGGGCGAAAATCGGTACACCGCTCGCTCGTAAGGTTCTCACCCGAGCGCTGCAGCCCGTACTCTGCGCGTACTTCGCGGGTGACTGGTTGGAATTTCTGGACTACCTCGACATGCCTCCCAACCCGAACGAAGAGATCGTGACAGCCCTCCCGACACCGAAGCTCTACGTCAGTGGTGCGACCAAGGCCGCCACTGTCGCAGCCGACCACGGGCTCGACGTCGATGACGTGCACGCCATGCTGGCGGCGTTCATGGGACAAGACACGTCTGTTTCCGCGGTAGACGAACGTGTCGAGGTGATGAGGCGATGGTGGGAGCAGTTCGATGCACTGCATGCCAAGCAGACTGTCGGCATGCCCACGCTGTGGGGCCTGGTCGAAGGAGGCGGGACATTTGTTGGCAGGAGGAACGGACCTGTCGAGCCGATCTACCGAACGCTGCTGACAGGCGACCTCGTTGGCGACATCGATCAGCGCTGGGACGGCATCGTCCTTCCCCGCTGGCCCGAGACCATCGTCAGCGAACCCTACCCACACAGACTGATGGCCGAGACGTTCGGCCCAGCAGTGAACTTTTGGGAGGGTGTGGCACTGACTGCTTGGTACGTCTGCGAAGGCCCGTACTCCCGGACAAGTCTTGAAGGACTGCGCGACTACCATCAGCGAGACCTCCAAGCCCTGAATGATGCTGGTACCCCTATCCACTTGAGCATTTTTGAGGAGCTCGTCAACGCCGCACAGCACCTCGGCCCCCCTAGGTACGCCGAATCGGAGTTGCCCGAAACTGACCTTGCGGACGTCGAAGGTATACGTCTCAGCGTCCGCATAACGACCGGCCACCAGAAGCGAGACGGATTCGAGATTCTTCGTAATATAGTCACCCGGCATCGGCAGGGTTGGACGCGAAGGTATCTGACAGACTACCTCCATTTTCGCTGGAACACAGAACTCATCGGGGTAGCCCGCGAACTTCACCGCCTTATCGCTGTCCGAGGAAAACCGCCAACCTTCCGCCAGTTTTCACGGCTGGCAGCACATGCGGCGAACCACTGGTTCAACGGCGATCTCGCCAAGCTGTACACCGCGATCGGCGAAAAGGCACCAGCCGTGACGAACAGGGTGGATCTTCTGCCGACCAACGCGGATGATTTCATCAACGCTGTCTACATTGCGCTTGGCGGCCAATATTACGATGACGATCTACGTATAAGTGATTCAACAGCAGCAGACCACTATGAGGAAATTGCCAGGATCGCCGCCCGCAGCATCCACTACCTACAGATCGCCGAGGCCACCGGACGCCGACCGGATCCGGCCGAATTCGGTATCAAGAACTACGGCTGGAACTGGGCTGGAGGCCCGGAATGTGGCTGGCCACTTCTCGAGCAAGCAATCGATGACACCATTGGTGGGCTTCCCGTTTGATCTGCTACAGCGAACGCTGTTGGCCGCCACCGTCTTGTCCTCGCCAGCAGGGTCGATTGCGCTGAGATTCAGTCCCACCAGCCCCACCAGTTCTGCGGCGCGGGCTGGACCGGCATCTCAGGCGTGGAGCGGTGCCGGTGCTCGCCGAGGTCGCCGCTGGCAGCGCAGTTGCGGAACGGGCCGTCATCGCCGTACAGGATGGGCAGCTGATGATCTAGTTCTCGTAGCCAGGGCAGCATGCCGGTCATCTGCAGCCGGGCTTGTTCCCAGCCGTACCACAGGGCCGTCAGCCGTGTCACCGCTTCGTCGTGGCGCCACCATTGCTCGCACCAGTGCCACCGGGTCAGCCCGACCTCGCCGACCGGGCGTGGGAAGGTCGGCAGTAGGTAGGTGGTCACCCACTGCTCGACCGTCGAGTACAGCGGCGGCTGATCGTCTCCATCGCCACGGTGGGCGCGTTCGGCTTGGGCCTGCTGCAGTTCGGTAACCTGCGCCGTCAGCCTCGCCATCTGAGCCCTGAGTTCGTCGAGTTGGGTATCCGACTCAGTTCGGGTTCCCTGCGGCCTGGTGGCCGTCATCGTGTCCTGCCCCGCGTCGGGACCGCGGTGACCGCTGCCGCGGGTTGTTTACCCGCGACTGCGGGATTGAGCTGCGCTACGCGAAGCTTTGGGAAGGCCTGCACCCAGGCCGGCGTCGCGCGCGTGTCAGCGTGGTGGACGGCAGCTGCGGAGGCGACGAGGTGATCGGCGTTGTCGTCATGGAGCACGCTCGCCAACTGTCCGGTTGCGTGCTCGTTAGCCGAGGTGCGGGGACTGTCTACCGCCCCACCATCGCGGACTCCTTCACTGCGCTCAGCGGCCGCTCGACTCTTCAGATCGAGGACCAGCGCCTCCTCCACATGGCGCTGAACGAGACGGACCGCCTCGACCGGCCGCCCCTCGGCCTCGCCGACCCTGATCGCCTGGTTCATCTCGGCCGCGAGGTCGCGAAGAAGCTGCACCGGATCGCCAGCAGGGAGCTTCCCCGTGGCGCGCCACTGGCGCTGCAACTCGTCGAGAGCGTCCGGCCGGACGTACTCGGCCAGCTTCATCGCCTCCTGCCTAACGGCCGCGTCGAGGTCGTCGACGAGTGCACGGCCACCGGGTGGCAACGCAGCTGGACCGTCCGGGGTGATCCCCCGCCGGTCGGGCGTATCGCCATGTGCGCGAGCGCCGCCGCGCGGGCGGCCAGCTGAGCGCGCGTCACGCTCCCACACCTCCCGGGCAGCGGTACGCATGGCCTCCGGGATCGGTACTCCCGCCTGCCGATGGCGTTCGTAGGCGGCCATCAGGTCCGGGCGGATCCGCCGCAGCCGTTGCTCGGCGAACTCTGCCGCCCGCTGGGCTACCGGGTCACTGCTGGCGTGGATCGTCGCAGTACGCCAGACGGCGGCAGCCTCGGCGAAGCTGGCCTTGTTGACCAGCCAATCGCCGTCCACCGAGGCCGCCATCCGCTCCCGATCCGCCCGTACCTTCGCTGCCAGCCGGTCGGCTTCGCGGCGGGCCGCTGCGGCGGCCATGTCGCGGCGGGCATCGCGTTCCCGTTCGGCGGCCCTGTTCTGGATTCCCACGGCGGCCCAACGGGCGCCGGCCTCGCCGACGGTCGCCATCGTCGCCAGCCCTTGTAGGAACTGTTGGCGGGTCTCGGCCATCGGGTCCTCGTGTTGCTGCGGGTGCGGCACGTCCACCTCCCTTGCCTGCTCAGCGGCCGCGCGCGGTACGCCGGCCGCCTCCCACTGTCGGTGCGGGTGTTGATGTCGGAGTTAGCGGCAGCGTTACCGCCCGTTGCCGGCCGCCCGCTACCAGCCGAAGGGCGTCGGCTGCTGTCCGGGCCGCCTCGGCCTGGTGCAGGCGCTGCTGGGCAATTCGTAGCTGTTCGAGGGTGTCGGCGAGTCGGGCCAGGTCCATGACCAGCGCAAGGGCAGCGATCGTGTCGTCGTCGCCGGAGAAGCGTCCCAGGAGCGCCACCAGGCGCGACATGGCGCGCATCTCCTGGGAGCGGCTGGTGGACTTCTGAACCCGGCCGTATAGGTCTCTGGCCGCCCGATCGAATACCTCGGCGGCCCGATGCAGCGGCCCGCGCCGGTCACCTTCCATCGTATAGGCCAGGCTGGTGAGCAGGTCCGCTGCGGCGACCGCGGTGGCCTGCGCCCGTCCGGGCGCGGCATGGGCGTCGCGGCGGATGTCGCCGGCGGCGGCGGTGACCACCTTGGCGGCCTGGCGCATCGCGGCAGCCCGCTCGGTCCGGCCGACCGCCGGCGTTACCGGCATGGGCGTGGGAGCGCCCCACCGCAGCCGCAGCTTCGGCAAGGTCATGTCGGGCGCCAACCGCCCGCCGCCGAAGTACACCGGCTGCCCGCCAGCGGTACGGGCGTCGGGGAGAGCTACCGCGTACCCGGTTATCTGGCGGGGATCGGTGCTCCTGTGCCGGAGTCGGACCAGGATGCCCGCCTCGCGTAGCCGGGTGAAGAACTCCTCCTGCGACGCGGCAGCAGCCGCAGCCGTGCGTACCCGCCGGCGCAGCTCGTCCCGCGGCGTTCGGGCGCGGTCGGTGCGGCGGGCTTTGCTGACCTCCGCGGGGTGGGGGCGGCGGTGCGCGGTGCGGTCAGCCGGCGGGACCCGGCGGCGCAGGTTGTAGCGGCGGGCGACGTTGTAGGTGGCCTTGACGCAACGCGGATAGTCATTGCGCATCCAGTTGGTACGGCCGTCCTCGCGCACCAGCGTGGCGACGATGTGTACGTGGTCGTCGTCGTGGCGCATGGCGATCCACCGCAGGCCCGGATCGGCGGCGGTGGTGGCGACGCCGACCTCGGTGAGCATCTGCACCGCCATGTTCGCCCACGTCGTGTCGCTGATACTGCGATGGCGATCCTCCGGGGCGAGCCGCATGCTGGCGTGCCAGACAAACTTGGTCGGCGGCCGGTAGCCGGCACGGACCGGCTGCTCCAGCAGTGCCGTCAGCACGCGGAGGTCCCGGTTCCCTCTGGCGGTGACTCTGGGCTCCAGGTCTGCCAGAGGGCCTGCGCCATCCCAAACGGCCACCAGGTGCGGGTTGATGTGTTCTTCCGCCTTGCCTGGGCCCCACAGGTAGCGCAGCAGGCCACCGATGCGCGAGCCCCGTCGGTGCACCCGCGTGATCACCGCAGCTTCCTGTCGATCCGGGATATCACCTCATCGAGACGGGTCACTGCGGCCGCGCAGAGCCGGACGGCCTCAGCGGCCCAGTCGGGCAGTTGGCCGGTGGCGTTGAACGCGGCGGCGGCCTGATTGACGTTGTTGCCGAACATCACCACCGCACGGCGAGCGGCGAACAACTCGTGCTGCAGATCGCGCAGATCGCCGGTCGTAGCACCGGGTGCCTGAGCGGCGGACGCGGCGGCGACAGCGGCCTTGGCCGCGTAGCCGGTCGTGGTCAGCTGCGTGATCGCCGCCGCTGCGTCGATGGCAGCCTTCTCCTCGTCGGACAGCCTGAGCAGCACGGCGTGCGGGCGACCCGGCCGATTGTGGGCACGATGGCGGGCCGTGCGGGGCGGGGCAGGCTGCTCATTGTCCATTGCTGCCACTGTCCGCCCACGGCGTTGCCGGCGACGTCAGCGCCAGCGGTACAGGGGGCGGCCGGGCCGACGCGACGGGCGCCGCCCGCTACCCATTGCCGATCTGCGACCGCGCCCGGTCGCAGATTGATAAGCAATGGCCATATCTTGCTCCATCCGCCCCCGGTCTTCCACGCCTCGTGGGTTCGGTGCTTCCAGGGCCCGTCAGGCAAAGAGGGCTTCCACCCGGTGGAGCGTCACCGGGCAACGTCAGCCGGCGAAGGCTATGTTCTGGAGATGGGCGGTGCGCAAAGCGCGTCGGCTCACTTGTGTGCGTGGGCGTCGGCGTCCGTGGCCGCACGTGACCTCGCAGCACCCCATCCTGCTCAGGGCTGGGTAGACCTCGGCGCACGTCCTGCAGTACTGCTTGTTCGCTGGTCGATTCACCTGACCCTTATCAACTACCCTTAGC